>JAJYPA010000048.1 GCA_021795795.1 Pseudomonadota bacterium
GGGTATCAGCTTAAGATTGGCTGCTACAAAGGAAAATTCTCTGCCGAGCTATTTTTCTCCACGGAAGCCTCTCTAGACATCAAGTCAGATACGCTCCCGAACACCTTGCAAGCGATGTGTTCAGAGCACTCAGTGCAATATCCAACCCAGACGTATTTGAGTTTGAACCATCTAGTATTAGAGAATATCTTCCTGCTGGAGAGAATACTTTACTAGAACGACTTAGACAGGATCCACAGTCTCTCAGCGAGAGGGCAATTAATGAGCACGGAATGATGATTCTAAAGCTCGGTCAGATTGCCCGCCACCTGCCAGATGGGCTGCCACCTGCCTCCATACTCTTAAAAGTAAAACTCGATGAACTCCATCAATTAGGGTTAAGTCCCGCAGGGCACACCAAAACAATCCCAGCCAATGTTGCGATGCACTCTCTTGGACACGCCGTCCGGTTCATCATCAACTACGGGGACAGCCTGATTGAGTACGCCATAACTGTCCGACGCCAATTAAGACGGCTCCAGGAAGCCGATTTCGCCTCAGGCCAAAAGCTGAAATCTTTAGCCTACTATTCAAAGAAAATATTAAGCACCCTACCACCCCCAACATCGCTATCACCACTGAACATCACTCAACTTTCCAGTTTATTCCTTTCGAGAGGATTCCCGAATTTCAACAATGTCGGAGGAAATGGTAGGGCTGAGTTCCTTAGGCACAGAATGGGTATTACTGATGCACTGACTCTGCTTCTTGCAAGCACTGTAAGCGTCCAGCCGCTCCACCTGTAAAACTTGGGGCGTTTATGCTTTCTGCCTGAAGGGCAACAGTTCATCGATGCGGCTGTTGGGCCAGGTGGGTAGTTTTTCCAGGGTATCTTTCAACCAGGCGGCCGGTTCAATGTCGTTGAGCTTGGCGGTGGCAAACAGGCTCTGGATCGCAGCGGCACGCCTGCCTGCCCGTTCACTACCGGCGAACAACCAGTTCTTCTTGCCGAGGGCAATCGGACGAATGGCATTTTCTATCGGGTTGTTGTCGATCGGCAGGTGGCCGGTTTGGGCGTAGCGGATCAATGCCGGCCAGCGCTTTAAGGTATAGTCAATGGCCTTGGCCAGGGCACCATTGTTGGCCACACCGGGCCTAAGCCGAGTGAGCCACTGGTGCATGTCCTGCAACTGCGGCAGGCTGTGCAGGGCACGGTGTTGCATCCGCCCCGCAATGTCCATGCCTTGGGCCTCTTCTTCTGCAAGATACAACCGGGCAATCCGCGAGAGTGCCTCGTGCGCAACCGGATGATTGCCCGCCTTGTGCAGATCAAAGAACTTGCGCCGTGCATGGGCCCAGCAGCCAAGCTCGGTCACGCCCGCCTTGAACAGGGCTTTGTACCCGCTGTAGTCATCGACCATCAAGGTGCCTTGTCCATTGGTTGGTCCATTGGTTGGTCCATTGGTTGGTCCATTGGCTGGCCAGTGCTGAAGAAACTCGGCGGCATGTTGACCACTGCGGCCGGTTTGATAGTCGAACACCACGATCGGCGGCCCCGCATCCAGGCTATTGCTGCGATAGGCCCAAAGATAAGCTCGCCTGGTTTTACCGGCCAGCGGATCGAGTTGTTGTACCGGGGTTTCATCGGCATGCAGTACCGCCCGCTGTTTGAGTAATTCACTCAAGCGATCGGCCAGGGGTTGCAGGGCCACACCGATGCGACCAATCCATTCACTCATCGTGCTGCGTGAGAGATGCACATCACTACGCCGGGCAATCTGTTCTAACCGATAGAGCGGCAGGTGATCGACATATTTGCTGACCGCCACCCAGGCTAGTAGACCAGGCCAGAAGGCCAGGGGCGGCCATACCGCCATCGATGAGGGTGGGGGCGCTTGGTTCGGCCGTGATGGTTTGACAGGATCGGCAGGCGTATTTGGGATAGACATGCCGTTCGACAAAGAATTGGGCGGGAATGATATTGAGCTTTTCGCTGACGTCCTCACCGATCTTGACCAGATGGGCACCACACTGGCCGCACTGACAGGAATCGGGTTCATGGACATGGGTTTCACGCGGCAGATGATCGGGCAGAGGCTGACGACCGGCCTTAGGGCGGGGTTTAGGCGGGGCATCTGCCGGGGGTGATAACTCGGCCTCAACGGCAGCAATGTCCTCGGCCAGATCGTCTTCGAACAGGTGTAGTTGCTCGGCACTCATGGCCTCGGTTTTGGCCCCGAAGCGAATACGGCGATAATACGCCAGCTCATGGGTGAGTGCCTTGATCTTGATGTCTTTGGCATGAAGATCTTGGGTTAAATGGCGGATGTCTTGATTGCGTTGCACCAGTGCCGCATCAAGTTTTGCCAACTCAGAATCCCGCAGTTCCAGTTGCTCAATCAGCCACGCCACGGAGGGTGTTTCAGGGGATGCGTGACCAGTTTCTGCGTTTGAAATCATGAGGTTGATTATACCAAACCCCAAGCTGCATGTGCTGATTTTTCAAGACAAAATCCTGAAAAATCTCACACTTGCCAGTGGATCTGTGGCTTGGCGCAGAGCCGTTGCCAGTCCACCCCGGTGGTCAGCCACAGCCAGTGTTCGGCACTCATGACAAACCGATCATCACCGGGCTTTGGCCAATAAAAATGCCCCCGGTGCAAGCGGCGATGACAGAGCCACACCCCCGAGCCATCCCAGATCAGGAGTTTGAGTCGTGATCTGGCCCGGTTGGTGAAACCATAAGCCGTGCCATCACACGGAGATCGGTGCAGCATCTACTGCACCTGTTGCGACAGGCGTTCAATACCCCAGCGCATATCCACCGGTTCCACGATCAGGAACACCTGCTCTGGGCTGATCATTTGAGCCACTTTCCGAGCAGGCGGGCACAGCTATCCACACGGGATGCCGGACAGTGGATCGTGACACGGGCCGAGCGTGTGGTAATCTCAAAACTCAAAGCATCGTTGGTTGGCACAGTGACCGGTGCGGCAAGCCGGATCGGCACCAGGGTCGGTGCCGATCGGGGCAAAGAACCAGCATGTTGACGAATCCAGCGACGCAACAGGTTGGCGTTCACCCCGTGCGCCAGTGCCACACCGGCAACCGATGCACCGGGTTGCTGACACAGGGCAATCAGTTGCGCCTTGAATTCAGCGGGATGGTAGCGCCGTTGGCGAGCAGATGGTGTCAGGTTCATAAAAGTGTCCACTAAAAATAGGCGGACACTTTGTACCCTACTCTATACCCGTCAGAACAGGTGGTGCGGCCGGACGCTTACAGTTGAACTGGCGTTCCTTGCCACTGAACACCGCATCGACCACCGTCTTGAGGTTGTCGTAGATCATCTTTTGCGGCACGCCGCCAAAGAAGGCAAAGGCTCGATCATGGGCATCCATCACCATCTCCTGCGTCTCACGGGGATAGGCGACCACAAACATCGCCCGGCTATTCGCCAGACGAAAGTGCGCAAGCTTGATCGTCTGCGTCACACCGCCGAGCACCACATGCTCATAACTCCAATCGAATTGACCGACTTCACCGGGCGCAAACGACAGGGGTACAAAGGCCTGCGTAACAGCGCCACGCACCGAAGATGCTGCTTTCCATACCTTCACATGGCGCGGAACACTGTCATACGCCCCGTGATAGCCCGCCGCCTGCAAGCCCTCAAACAAGCGTCGGGCGGTGCGACGCTGCGCCTTGGGCAAGGCGGTATCGAAGATCAGCCATTGATCGAGCTGTTCCTCATAGGAACCGAGTTGTGGCTTGGGTTGATCCGACCGCTGATAGGTCGGGTCGGCTTGGGCGCTCAGGTACTTCTTGACCGTATTACGCGAGAGATTCAAAGAACGGGCGATGGCACTGATGCTCTCCCCGCCCACGAGATGTCGACGGCGAATCTTGCCGATGGTTTCCATGCAAAGCACTCCAGGATGACCTCCGCCAAAACAGCGGAGTGTGGCACAACCGGGGGTGGTCAAATTTGGACGCTGTTTCTCCCGGATTTCTGCTCAGTTTTGCACGCTGTTTTACAAACCATTACCGTGCGCCGAGATGCAACGGTGACGCCGGGTGGCTTGAAGGTCGAATCGAACACCGTGGGCGTGGAGTCGCTCGTCGATGCCAGTCTGGAAGCCCGCTGGGCCGCACTTTGCCTGCGCGTGCTCGATGAACAGGTGGCGGGCCCGGCCGATCCCATCGAGACTGAAATGAACGAGGCTGCCGAATGACATCGGGCCGCAATCCCGCCGTGTTCGATCCACCTTCCATGCGCGGCGGGGGAGCCGGGTTGGATTGGGCCCGCCATCTTATGGGGTTGTAGGCACTCGTTCAACGCCCGCCACTGCAGGTTGAAGGGCGAATCGTACGGGTTGTGGGCCTAGCGCTCGAAGCCAGCGGACTCACGGCGGCCATTGGCGATCAATGCCGCATTTTTCTGGATGACGATCCGGCTGGTTGTTATGTGGACGCCGAAGTGGTCGGCTTTGCCGAGCGCAATACCTACCTTATGCCTCTGGAAGCGCTCAGAGGCATCGCGCCGGGCTGCCGGGTGCAGAATCAGGGCGCATCCATTCGGGTACCGCTGGGGCCGGAGCTACTGGGGCGTGTTCTTGATGCGCGTGGACAACCTCTGGACGATGGCCCAGCCATTTTCGGCGACATCCCGGTTGATTTGCAGGGGCGCAGCAACAATCCGCTCAAGCGTCGCCCGATCCGCGAGCCATTGGATGTGGGCGTGCGAGCAATCAATGCCCTGCTCACCGTGGGGCGCGGGCAGCGAATGGGTATTTTTGCCGGCAGTGGCGTGGGTAAAAGCGTCCTGCTCGGCATGATGACACGCTACACCGCGGCGGAGATTATCGTGGTCGGCCTGATCGGCGAGCGGGGGCGCGAGGTGCGTGAGTTTGTCGCCGAGATCCTCGATGACGAAGCGCGATCAAGGGCGATTGTGATCGCCGCTCCGGCCGATGCCTCGCCGCTCATGCGCTTGCACGGCGCGAGTCTGGCGACGGCCATCGCCGAATACTTCCGCGAACAGGGCCATGATGTGCTGCTGTTGATGGATTCTTTGACGCGTTACGCCCAGGCCCAGCGGGAAATCGGTTTGGCGATCGGCGAGCCACCGGCCACCAAGGGCTATCCGCCGTCGGTGTTCGCCCGTTTGCCAGCCTTGGTTGAGCGCGCCGGTAATGGGGAATCGGCCCGCGGAAGCATGACGGCGTTTTATACCGTGCTGGTGGAAGGGGACGATCAGAATGACCCCATCGCCGATGCCGCCCGTGCCATTCTGGACGGGCACATCGTGCTTTCCCGGGCCATTGCCGAACGCGGCCGTTATCCGGCCATTGATATCGAAGCGTCCATTTCCCGACTGATGCCCGCGTTGGTGTCACCCGAGCATCTGGATCTGATGCAGCGCTTCAAGCAATTGATGAGCACATACAATCAAAGCCGGGATTTATTGGCCGTGGGCGCGTATCGTCGGGGTCATGATATACGGCTGGATAGGGCCATTGATGCGCAGCCTGATCTGGAGGCGTTCCTGAGCCAGTCCATCCATGAATCGGCAGACCTTGATTCGAGCTTTGCGGCGCTCGAATCATTGATGCACAGCGCCGCCTGATAAGGCCGGAGGTGACCATCGTGAATCAGCAGCGAATCGAACGGGTCAAAGGCGTGGAGAAAATTACCGAGCGCGGGGCGAATATTGCCAAGGAATCGCTGCTCCAATGTCAGCGGCGGTTGGATGAACAGCAGGCGCGTTTGCAGCAGCTGACGGATTATTTGCAGGAATACGCGGCCGGTATCGGATTCGCTTCCGGTGGGCAGGCAAAAGCATTTGCCTTGCAAAATTATCGCGCGTTTATGGCGCGGATCGAGCAAACCATTGCCCATCAAAAAGAGGTTGTCGCCCAAGTGGAGGCCGAGTTGCTTGCCTGTAAGTAGGCCGCTGCCGAGGCCAGTAGTCAGCATCGTTCTGTTGAAAAACTGCGTGGCCGGTTTGAAAACGAGCGCAACCGGATGCAGAACAAGCAAGAACAGGCCGTAAATGATGCGCACGCCGCACAGCATCGGCATAACCCATTGGATGTTTGAACGTTGGGAGTAAGCATATGGCACAGTTAAACAGCTCAGCCTTAAGCGCGTTGAATGCCGCAGTCGGTGGACGATCCGATCCCGCATCAGGCAGGGTGTCGAATACTCCCGCTGAACAGAAGGGGTTCGCCGAGATGATGGCCGGTGCCATCCAGAATCAAAGCAAGAACTTACAAGCTCAGGGCGTTGCCGGGCGTTCGCAGGTTGGAGCCGACGCAAAGGCGGCGAACATAAATCAGACGACTGGATCGGTCGCGGATCAATCGGGTATTCCGGCCACGGGGCAGACAACCCCTCAACAGATGGCCTCGGCGCTGCAGCAACGGATCAGCTCATTGCAGGAAAAAATCAGTGCGCTGAGCAATCAGAACCCGCCGTTGTCCGATAAGGCACAGGCCGCGCTAAGTACACTGACGCAGCAATTGGCTGCATTGAAATCGCAGCTGAAAAAGGGGGGCGGTTCATCTACTCTGGATGGAAACAGTCTGTCCATGTGGCTGGCCCAACTCGATAAGGTGCAAACCCTGCTGCAACAGGGTGATATCAATGCGGCGAGTTGGACGGGGCAGCTTCAGGCCATGGTTCAGCATCTGACTCAAATGAATCAGCAAACGGATGTGGCCGAGGCGCGAGTCGGGCAAACTTCGGCAGGCGGTCGTTCAGCGCATTCGGCTTTGGCGAGTGATGCGCAGCAAACGTCGCGGGGCGGGCCGACAACAAAGGACGTGTCAGGCACCTTGTCTCAAGGTATGGATCCTGCGCAAAAGGATAATCTCAATAAGAATAATCCCGGAGGCATTAATCACAGGATCGATAATCAGACCCAATTTCAGAATAATCCGACCGTTTCTGGCGAACGTGCCATTGCGGCCCTGGTTTCAGGGCAGATGCAAAGTTTATCCGGGGTGATTGGTTCCGCTCTTTCGGCGCAAACAATAAATGTCGGCTCGACATTGAACTCCCTTCCGAAGGGAATGCCAAAATCGGATTTGACCATGCAGTCGGCCGACTCATCCGGTAATAACGCGGCAGGAACCTTTAATCTCTCCACTTCGGGGTTTGGTGCGGTAGCCAACACAACGCCCGTCGTTACTCTTCCCGGAACTCTGGCATTAAATCAACCGCGAATGGCCGCTGATTTAGGGCAAAACATTCAGCTCATGGTGGGTAAAAATATTTCCCGTGCCACGTTGGATGTTAATCCAGCTCATTTGGGGCCAATGAAAATCACGATAGATCAACAAAATAATCAAACCACGATCCAAATCATGGCAAGTCACCATCTGGCCAAAGATATGCTGGATCAAAATATGCCGAGATTGCATGAGTGGCTTCAGGATGCCGGTTTGGGAAATACCCAGGTCACGGTGATGAGCGGTGGGCATGAGGGCTCAAATAATCAGGCCATGAACCAGGGTGGCTCCCAAGGTTTCGGTGATTCTGCGGGCGCACACGGTGCTTCGACTGCCCAATGTCCGGTCGTCGTTGAAGAACAGGACGCAACAGGCCAGGGAGCCTCTGAAAACAAGACTCAAGCTGTGACAGCGCGCTGGCGTCTTGATACGTTCGCTTAAGGAAAGTCTGAATAATTCTATCCTGGAATGATCAGAGTGCGGTACAATCCTGTGCCGTACGGAATCTCTGATGTGATTAGAGATTTCTTAAGTTTTCATTTCTACCCTTTCAAGACTCATCAATGAAGTTATTCATAGCGTTATAAAATTAATCACATTGAGTAAGCTCTGAGTAATTTCAGGATGGATTTATTCAAAGCCCACCTTAAATAGATTAATCTTGGATCGCGCAAGCCAATAATTGATTTGACGTTAAATGTTTAATTGATAGAATCCGCGTGTATCTTCAATTAAAACAACCAGCCCTAAAGGTGCTCCAATGAGTTCTATCGATCTTAATAGCTTATCTGCTGAAGACTTGAAACAGTTAATGGCCAATGCTGAGCGTACCCTGCGCGATCGTCATCAGCAGCGTGTACTCAGTCTACGTAAAGAAGCTGAAGAATTGGCATCAAGCCTGAATATGTCTGTTGCTGAATTATTCGGCCTGGAAAAAACATCAAAATTGGTCAATAAGAAATTGCCGACGAAATACATTAATCCGGCGAACCCGACCCAAACCTGGACCGGTCGTGGTAAGCGCCCACATTGGTTGGCTGATGCGTTGGCGCGTGGCGAATCGCTGGAAAAATTTGCTGTCTAAGCAGCACAACTCTTGCTTGCCCCGTTAAAAGGGCATATCGCGCAAGAAGTTTAGGAACCTCTGATTGAATCCCTCGTGCTACGCGAAGCTGGCGAAGCCCGCCGAGTTGCTGATCCAAAAGCCGCAAAACGAGGCAGAGGCCGCAGGTCGCAGTTTACGCTACGATGCAAAGCCGATAACGAAGTGTTGCGGCCCATGTTGAATGGATAAGGGGCGGCAACCCGCATGGGACGGGCTTTTGAGGGCGATTTTACGCGGAGCTGGCGTAAGCCCGCTGTGTTGCGCCGCTCACGAATGGAATAACCATTAACGCGGAGCTGGCGTAAGCCCGTTTCGCGCCGCGCCTTGCGACTCATCCCTCAAAAGCCAGTCTCGGCCACGAAGGATTCAATCAGAGGTTCCTTGAAGCCGGTTATTTTTGACCGGCTTTTTCTATGGCTCGCAAGAGCCAGTTTGGTGTGCTTGCCAATTCGTTGATCAGTTGTTTGGCGGCCCGTTCGATGACGCCATGTTCCAGCAATAACCGCTCATCTTCGGCCCATTGCTTTACCGCCGCTTCGGGAACGCCCTGGTGCCGTGCGACGCTGATCATCTGGATCATGGCATCCCGATGCCAGTGTGCTCGTTTGATGCTGCGTTCGTCGGGGATTTCGGCCAGGGCCATGGCGGCTGCGGCAATGAGCGGCGCGCGTTCGGTCTGGCGATCCTTGTCCCGAAGCAGGAGCTTGGCTGCAAGGGGGGCAGCCGCATCAACGGGGGCGCGGAACAAGAGACAGAGGATATAGGCAATCAGCACATCATCCTGCACTTCCATCGCTTCTGCGCGTTTGACCCAGAGTCGAATCAATGCGTCCGGTTCGTTGGCCTTAAGAAAGAACAGGGCGCCACGATCGCAATCCGCTTCACTCAATTCGTTCGATAATTCCGAGAAGGCCAGCGTCCAGAGCGCTTTCTGACCTGTGGAATAGGTATCGTTCAGATGTGATTTGAGTGCTTCCCACGCCTCGTCACTGCCACCTTGCTCAATGAGTTGTCGTACCAGCAGAGTCAAGGCTTCGACCAGTAACTCTTCTTCGTGGTTTTGAGCGGCCAGAGCGATGGCTTGCCTGGCCGGTCGCATGGCTTTGAACAGGGCTTTGGCGTTCTGCAATAGTCTGGCCAGATCCAGCAAGGCCTGAATCTGTTGTTCTGGCGGGGTGTTTGCCTCGGTGAATGCAGAATTGTTCAGTGCCTGTTCCAATGTGCCTATGGCTTGATTCAGATCGCCTTTTGCTGATTGGGCCAAAGCCAGCGTATGGCGCAAACAGAAATCATCATGTTTTGCCAGCGTGTCCTCGGCCAGCGTGATCGCAGAATCGATTTCCCCGGCTTGAAGTCGGCTGATGCAGAGGGCATCGGCAATTCCGGCTATCCGTGGGGACTGTTCATCTGGCAGCCAATGCAGCAACCAGGTCAGTTCCGCTGTATCCACGCGGTCCTGAAGCCACCGTTCGGTATAAAACCAGTCGGTGACGCTTCTGATTGAAGCAGGCTCGATATGTTCACGAGAAGCTTCCGTCGTGTTCATCAGCGAGAAGCTGGCTTTAAGTGAATCGGGAAGTTCGGCGGGTGGGGTGATGGGGGTCATGTGTCTGTTTTGATGTTCAGTGAATGCTGCAGTTTATCAGACGTGGTTTCTCATGCTGTCCATGATGAAAAATCAGGGTGCAAAAAATCCCCGATCTATCTGCGATGCTGCTAGTATGCGCGCCGGAGTTGGTCAGACTGTCGCGGCGTAGCAATACGCGGAGGAAAGTCCGGGCTCCATAGGGCAGAGTGCCAGGTAACGCCTGGGCGGCGTGAGCCGACGGAAAGTGCAACAGAAAATAAACCGCCGAACGGCATCGCAAGATGTGCGTGGTCAGGGTGAAACGGTGCGGTAAGAGCGCACCGCATCCGTGGTAACACGTGATGGCTAGGCAAACCCCACTCGGAGCAAGGCCAAATAGGGAAACGATGGCGTGGCCCGCGCTGTTTCCGGGTAGGCTGCTTGAGGGCATCGGTGACGATGACCCCAGATGAATGACAGTCTTCGACAGAACCCGGCTTATCGACCAACTCCCTCCCATCTCTGCCGCCATTCGGCGTCATTTTTAGTTCAATCTGTGTCGCCTCTACCGAAACTCGCTGGCGTGAATGCCTGCGATTTTTTTCTATTTTTTCAATTGTTTATATTGATCTTTTTGTTCTTTGGCCTGTTCTTGGCTCAAGAATCGATCCGATCGAATTTTTTGTCTGGTCAAATAATCACCAGGCATCTTCGCAAGCTTTGTTAGCAATAGTTTGTAACCCACTGTTTTAATCGGAAAAATTGCGCGCGCTTTTCCTGTGAAGTCGATGTAACTCTATGTGATGTAAAGAGAAATCACCAAACCCCTCTTGTTTGCAGGCAGGTGTGTCGATATAGTGCATCTGTGTGGGAAAATGTGGGGAGCAGTGGGAAAAAGTGTTTAAGGGAATCACCAACCTGAATCTCGATGGAAAGGGACGTTTGGCCATGCCAACGCGCCATCGGGCGGCTTTTGCCGCGGATGAAGGTCAAATGGTGATGACCATCGACGCACAAGAGCGCTGCCTGTTGATCTATCCCTTGTCCACCTGGTTGATTATCGAGCCACAAATCGACGCACTCCCTTCCTTTAATGCGCAAGCAAACCGCGTCAAGCGAATGCTGATCGGTCACGCTACAGAGATCACACTCGATTCCGCCGGGCGCATTCTCGTGCCGACGGAGTTAAGAAGCCATGCCGAACTCGAGAAAGAGGTCGTGTTGTTGGGCCAAGGCAAGAAACTTGAGCTCTGGTCTCAACCGAACTGGGCTGCACAAACCGAGGCTTTCCTCAGTGAATCCAATGACGGCACCCTGCCAGCCGCACTGGAGGCTATTTCCCTATGAACAGCATCCCGGTGAGCGCGCAGGAAAAGGCGCAAGACTTGACCCATGAAACCGTCCTGCTCAACGAGGCGGTAGAGGCTCTGGCCGTGCGCCCCGATGGCGTTTATTTCGATGCGACGTTCGGGCGTGGCGGTCACAGCACCGCCATTCTGGCGAAGCTGGATGAACGTGGACGATTGTTTGCGACCGATCGGGATTTGCGCGCACTGGTCATGGGCGAGGCGCTGGCTTCAAAGGATGCTCGTTTTCAGATTCATCATGTGGACTTCTCATCCGCTGCCCAATGGCTGGTGTCAATGGGGTTGCTGGGCAAGGTGGATGGCGTCTTGTTCGACCTCGGTGTTTCCTCGCCTCAGATCGACGAAGCGGAGCGCGGATTCAGCTTTCAGCAAAACGGTCCACTTGATATGCGCATGAACCAGCAGGCTGGACAAACCGCTGCCGAATGGCTCGCCCAGGCAGAAGAAGAGGAAATCGCCAACGTCCTGTATCGACTGGGTGACGAGAAGTTTTCACGGCGTATCGCCCGCCGCATTGTCGAAACCCGCGGTACCCACCCGCTCACCACCACCTTCGATCTTGTTCGTTGCATCGTCGAAGCGACACCCCGCCGTGACCCACGCAAGCATCCGGCCACCCGTAGCTTTCAGGCCATCCGGCTGTACATCAATCGTGAACTGGACGAGATAGCCGCCGCGTTATCTCAGGTTGTGGACTTGCTATCGGTTGGTGGCCGTCTGGTCGTGATCAGCTTTCATTCGCTGGAAGACCGGATCGTCAAGAACTTCATCCGCGACGAAAGCACAACGGATAAGGACTTTTTCGGACAGCCCGTGGGGACGGCGCGTTTGTCCCGCGTGGGTGGCTCGATCCGCGCCTCGGCGGAAGAAATTGCCCGCAATCCGCGGTCGCGTAGCGCCATCATGCGTGTGGCGGAGCGTGTGGCATGAAATTTCTGGTCGGCATTCTGGCTTTGGCAGTGTTCCTGTCTGCTTTGGCGGTGGTGGATACCGCCCAGCGGGATCGTGATCTGACACGCGCACTCAGTATCCATCGTCAGGCCATCGAGAAATTGAACGTGACCTATGCCGAACTCCAGTTGGAGCAGGGTGCGCTGGCGGCGCAGGGGCGTGTGGATCAAATTGCGCAGACCCGGTTGGACATGCACGTGCCTTCAGCCGACCAGGTCACGATGGTGTTCCGATGAGCCGGGTCATCCATCCTGCAAATCAGCGCCGTCCGGCTCCGATGGAGAAGGGCGCCTTGTGGCGTTTCTTTGATTGGTTCGGCGGCTGCTGGCGTACCGTGATCGTGCTTGGCTTGTTTGCTGTGCTCGCCTTGATCCTGGTCGGGCGAGCGGTACAGCTTCAGGTGAGTGAGCAAGGCTTCTACGTGCAGCAGGGCGGGGATCGTCAGCAACGGTTACAGGTGATTCCGGCCCATCGCGGCATGATCACCGACCGTAACGGCGATCCACTTGCCATCAGTGTGCCGATGGATGCTGTCTGGGTGAATCCGACCGAATTGACCCGGTTTTATGCCGCACGCAACACGCCTTCGGCCAGGAAATATGTCGACCAGGACCCGATTAAAACCTTGGCGAGTCTGCTCAAGATTCCGGACGCCAGCTTGCGCTCTCTGGTGGCAGATAACCGCAGCAAACAGTTCATTTATGTGCAGCGTCAGGTTCGGCCCAGTGTGGCGGCGGCCATCCGCGCGGCCAGACTCCCCGGCGTAGGCCTGCAACGGGAATATCAACGTTTTTATCCCACGGGCGATGCAATGGCTTCATTGGTCGGATTTACAAATATTGATGATCAAGGGCAAGCCGGACTGGAAGCCAGTTACAACAACTATCTGGCCGGTGTGGCGGGGCGGCGGCTGATACTCAAGGACGCCTACGGTCACGAGGTGGATGACCTCGGCGTACAGAAAGAAGCTCAGCCGGGGCACGACTTGGTATTGTCGATCGATAAGCGCTTGCAGTACCTGACCTACAGCGAATTGGCCCGAGGTGTTGCTGCCAACCACGCCGAATACGGTTCAGCCGTCCTGATGAATGTGGTGACGGGCGAAGTGCTGGCGATAGCAACGGTGCCATCGTTCAACCCCAACAACCGCGCCACGATGCAACCCGCTCTGACGCGAAACCGGGCGCTGGTCGATCAGTTCGAGCCCGGCTCATCCATGAAGCCGTTCACGATTACGGCTGCGCTGGAAAGTGGCCGGTGGCAGCCGGATAGCACCGTGAATACCACACCGGGCTGGGTTCGCATCGGCGGTTACACCATTCGGGATCATCGTAACTATGGCGTGCTGGATCTGCGCGGCATTCTGGAAAAATCCAGTAATGTCGGTGCGAGTCATATCGGTGAAGATCTGGGCGCCGAGGCCTTGTGGAAGAACATGCGCGCCTTCGGTTTCGGTCAGGAGACAGGCGTGGGTTTCCCCGGCGAGGTGGCCGGGCGGTTGGAAAATTGGCGGCAGTGGAGTGTGAGCGGTACCGCCGCGCATTCCTACGGCTACGGTCTGAGTGTGACGACCTTGCAACTTGCCGCAGCCTACGCTGCATTGGCGAATCATGGTCGGTACATCCACCCCAGCCTGCTCAAGCGCGATGCACCGTCGAGCTACGTGCAGGCGGCCCCGGCGCAGTACTGTGATGAGGTCGTCTCGATGTTGCAGGCAGTCGTCAGCCCGCAGGGCACTGCACCCAAGGCACGCATTGCTGGCTTCCAGATTGCCGGGAAAACCGGGACATCACGCATGATCGGCCCCGACGGTACCTATTCGAAAGACAATTACAACACGGTATTTGCAGGTATTGCGCCTGCCAGTGATCCACGCCTGGTGCTGGTCGTTGTGGTGACCGATCCGCAGCAGGGCAGTTATTACGCGGGCGACGTGGCGGCTCCGATCTTCCACGGCATCATGTCTGGCGCTTTGCGGATGCTGAATATCCGGCCCGACAACCTGCCGAACGAACCGGCGGAAGTGACGACGGCTTCAGTGCCGTCGTCTACAACTGCAAACGAAAAAAAACGGGCGGGTGGCGCATGAGCATGCTTCCCTTCAGCCCTCGTACGGTCGGTGAAATCCTGTCCGCGATGAATCTGCAGGTGGCAGATAACGTCGGCTCTGCAACCGCCCATGTCTTTACAGATGACTCGCGCGAGGTTGTTCCGGGTGCCGTGTTCATTGCGCGCTCAGGGGTTCAACCGAATATCGAACCATTCATCAGCCAAGCGTTGGCAGCAGGCGCGGTGTTGGTTGTGACCGAAGCGGATTATGCCGACCCGCGGGTGATTCGGGTTGAGGCTGTCCATTCGTTCGTGCGCCAAATGGTCGGTCGGATTTGTGCCGTGAATTTCGATGGCTTGACGATAATCGGCATCACCGGAACCAACGGCAAAACCAGTGTCGCTCAATTCATCGCCGGGGCATTGAGCCGTAGCGGTGCGCCACATACCGCATCGATCGGCATGATCGGCACGTTGGGCGCAGGCTTGTGGTCGCCGGGACTTGAGCACGTGCAGTCAACGGCGAACACCACGCCCGGTTTGCTGGAAACATTGCGTTATGCGGTCGATTTCATTCGTCAGGGCGTGCGCTACGTCGTGATGGAGGTCTCCTCTCATGCGCTGGCGCAAAACCGCTTGCAGGGTCTGCCGATCCGCATGGCGGTGTTTACGAATCTGTCGCGCGATCATCTCGATTATCACGGCACGATGACCGAGTACTTTGCAGCAAAAACCAAGCTGTTCGCCTGGCCCGGATTGCGTGCAGGCATCATCAATTTCGATGAGCCGGAGGCCGATGTCTTGTTCGAGGCGCTGAGCGAATCCGCCGATTGCTGGGCGTATGGACTGGGCGATCCGGATTGGCGTGTCGCCGATTGCCAGCAGATTCGGGTGACTTCGATCAAGGCGCTGCCCAAGGGCCTGGATATTCAGGTACGCACGCCGCTGGGCGAAGCCCGATTGCAACCATCGCTGGTCGGCTTGTTCAATGGTTCCAACATCATGGCCGCGCTGGCGGCGGTACTGGCCTTGGGCATGCCGCTGGATACGGCGATCAAGGCGCTCGATCAGAGTATGCCGCCACCTGGCCGCATGCAGATGATCACCTTGCCGAATGGTGCGCGGGCGTTGGTTGATTATGCGCATACGCCGGATGCGCTCGATCAGGTCTTGCGGGCCCTGCGTGATCATCGAGACGCAGCAGGCAAAATCATTTGCGTGTTCGGTTGCGGTGGCGATCGCGATCGCGGCAAGCGTCCATTGATGGCCCAGGCAGCAGAGCGGTTGGCCGATCAGCTCGTCATGACCTCAGACAATCCGCGCAGTGAAGCGCCAGAAACGATTATTGCCGAGATGTGCGCGGGCCTGACCGCGCCGGATGCCGCCCAGAATACTGTAATGATCGAGCTCGATCGCAGAAAGGCCATTGAGTCGGCCCTGATGCAGGCCAAACCCGGTGATTGGGTCCTGATTGCAGGCAAAGGTCATGAGACCACTCAGGAAATCCGGGGCCAACACCTGCCTTTCGATGATGTCGCTGTCGTGCACGATTGGATTGCGCAACAAGGGTATGTCGGGGCAAAACGCTTCGCAGGGGGTGCCGTATGATGCGTGCGTCCCTGCATCAGGTGGCTGACTGGCTGAATCAATCACGCCCGCTGCCTGATATCGCCATTCAAGGTGTGAGCACGGATACCCGTACCTTGGTGCCGGGGAATCTGTTTGTTGCACTCAAAGGCGAACGATTCGACGGTCACGATCATCTGTCGGCTGCTTTGGCTGCAGGTGCGGCTGCGGCGGTTGTTGCCCGGTTGAATCCTAAAGTTGATATCTCTCAGATACTTGTGGATGACACGCTGGCTGCGCTGCAAACCCTCGGAAAATGCTGGCGCGATCAGGTCGATCCCTTTGTGATTGCCATTACCGGCAGCGCGGGGAAAACCACGGTCAAGCAGTTGCTGGCATCAATGTGCGCTCAAGTTGGTGCCACGCGGGCGACTGTCGGCAACCTCAATAACGACATTGGTGTGCCACTGACCCTGCTTTCTCTGGATTTAACCGATCAGTTCGCCGTGATTGAAATGGGCGCGAACCACGTGGGTGAAATTGCCCGGCTGACGGCGCTCGCTCGCCCCGATGTGGCCCTGGTGACCATGGCAGGTACCGCGCACGTAGGCGAGTTCGGTTCCATTGATGCCATCGTTCGGGCCAAGGGTGAACTGTATGCCGGCCTGACGCCGGACGCCAAGGCCGTCATCAATCTGGATTCGTATGGTGCCGATCGGTGGTGGGCGCATTGCCCAGCGCATCGATCTGGCTTTTCGTTGGCCGGTGTCGGGCGCGCACGTTGGGCTGGCGAATACGACACCGCCACGAGCCGGCTTAGCGTGTTTGAAGACGGGCAGCCGATGCTGAGTGAACTCGCCTTGCCGTTGCCGGGTGCTCATAACGCGACCAATCTGTTGGCGGCTATTGCGGTGGCCCGTACGTCGGGCTTGTCGCTTGAAGCCATCACCAAGGGCTTGCGTGAATTCACGCCACCACCTGGCCGGATGAGTCTGGTTCGGTGCTCCGATCAGCTCACCGTGATCAACGATACCTACAACGCCAATCCCGAATCCATGCGGGCAGCGCTCGATTATCTGGTCAGTCTGCCCGGTCGGCACGTAGCAATTCTGGGCGATATGGGCGAGCTGGGCGACCAGACCGACGAGCTGCACGAATCGCTGATTCGTTACGCGCAGACCTTATCTCTTTACGGATTATTCACCCTGGGCGAAGCCATGAACAAGGCGATCACATCGACCCGGCCGGAACCGGCGCACACGCTTGTGCTTGCTGCCGACGAGCCGGAAATCATTGCTGAAAAACTGATGCCTTTGCTGGATCGGGTGGAGCGTGATTCGTCCGCAAAGATGCCCGTAACAGTTTTAGTGAAAGGATCACGCTTTATGCGCATGGAACGGATGATGAACTGGCTCGTGCCTACCCACCCAGAGTCGGAGGCGCACTGATATGTTATTGATATTCTTCGACTGGTTGGCAAAATTCTACAGTCCGTTCGGCGTGTTTCATTACCTCACGCTGCGCACCATGCTGGGCGTGCTGACCGCATTGATCGTCGCCTTGTGGATCGGCCCGTCGATGATTCGCTGGTTGCAGTCGATCAAGGCCGGGCAACCCATCCGCAGTGACGGCCCCCAGTCGCATTTGTCCAAAGCAGGCACGCCGACGATGGGCGGTGCGCTCATTCTCGTGGCGATCGGTGCCGCCGTATTGCTCTGGGGTGATCTGTCCAACCGTTATGTTTGGATTGCCTTGCTGACTACCTTCGGCTTCGGCTTGATCGGTGGTGTGGACGACTACCTCAAGCTTTCCAAGCGCAACAGCAAGGGGCTGGCTTCCCGCTACAAGTATTTCTGGCAGTCGGTGATTGCGCTGATTGTCGCTGTCGTGCTGTTCAATATGGCCAAAACGCCGCAGGAAACCGGTTTGATTATCCCGTTATTCAAGGATGTGCTGATCCCGTTAGGTTTCGGCTACATCCTGCTGACCTATTTCGTCATCGTAGGTAGTTCAAATGCCGTGAATCTGACCGATGGTCTTGATGGCTTGGCGATCATGCCGACCGTGCTGGTGGCCGGCGGGCTTTCGGTTTTCGCCTATGTGACCGGTAATGCCAAATTCGCGATCTATCTGGGCATTCCCTTTGTGCCCGGCGCGGGCGAACTGGCCGTGTTCTGTGCGGCGATCGTGGGCGCGGGTCTTGGTTTTTTGTGGTTCAACAGCTACCCGGCGCAAGTGTTCATGGGCGACATCGGTGCGCTGGCACTCGGCGCGGCGCTGGGTGTGGTCGCGGTAATGGTGCGCCAGGAAATCGTGCTGTTCATCATGGGCGGGATTTTCGTGCTGGAAACCGTATCGGTGATGCTTCAGGTAGCCTCATTCAAGCTGACGGGCAAGCGGATTTTCCGCATGGCGCCGATTCACCATCATTTCGAACTCAAGGGCTGGCCTGAGCCGAAGGTCATTGTGCGGTTCTGGATCATCACCGTCATCCTGGTGCTGATCGGTTTGGCAACGTTGAAGGTGCGCTGATGGAAAAACACAGCCTCATTCTGGGTATGGGTAAGAGCGGGCAATCTGTGGCGCGGCATCTATCGCGTCTCGGCCTGCCGTTCGCGGCCGCCGATACCCGCGATGACGCTGCACTGCGTGCCGACTGGCTGGCGCAGTATCCAGAGGTTTGCGTCACCATGGGTGTCTTGCTCGAGTCGCTCCTGGATAACGTTGGGGAACTCATCGTCAGCCCCGGTATCGCGCTGGATTTGCCCTTGATCATGTCGGCACGGGCGAAGGAAATTCCCGTGCGAGGCGATATTGACTTGGCCCTGCATGCGACCGATTTGCCCGTGGTGTTGATTACCGGCTCCAACGGCAAGAGCACGGTGACCGCACTGGTCGGCGAATTGCTGAATGCGGTTGGCGTGTCTGCCGCTGTGGGCGGAAATTTCGGCACCCCCGCACTTGATTTGCTGGCTGCCGGTGTACAAGTGCTGGTGCTTGAGGTTTCCAGCTTCCAGCTCGAATCGACCGACTTTGACAGCTTGCCAGCCGCACAGATGCCGGTGGCCGCTACGGTGCTGAACATCAGTCAGGATCATCTCGATCGCCACGGCACGCTGGCGCACTACGCCACAATCAAGGAAACCGTACTGCATAAAGCGTGTCGCGCCGTATTGAACCGGGATGATCCCACGGTGGCTGCGATGGCGGAACGGGCCTCGGGCGAAGTGATCCGGTTCGGAACGGCTACACCGACACAACCGGGTGATTTTGGCTTGATGACAATCGCAGGTGAATCATGGCTGGTACAGGCCGTGGCAAATGCACCCGCACTTCAGATTCTGCCTGTCCACGAGTTGGCTCTGGCCGGACAACACAACCAGATGAATGTATTGGCGGCCTTGGCGTTGGTACAGGCGGCGGTACCCGGTGTCGCATTGACCGATGAACGTCTGCTCAATGTGTTACGTACGTTTTCGGGCCTGCCGCATCGCGCCCAAACCGTGGGTGTCATCGATGGCGTGCGCTATATCGATGATTCCAAGGCCACCAACGTCGGTGCGGCCGTTGCGGCCATTGTCGGTATGCAACCGCCCTTGGTACTGATTGCAGGCGGTCAGGGCAAAGGTCAGGACTTTACAGCCTTGGCCGAATCGCTGGTCGGGCGTTGCGCCGGAGTGGTTCTGTTGGGGCAGGATCAGGCGGTTATCGCCGAAGCGCTTTTGAACCAGCCAGGCGCAAAATGGCCCGTTTGTCGTGTGAACTCAATGATCGAAGCGGTTCAGGCGGCGGCAGATTTTGCGCCACCACAATCGACCGTGTTGCTGGCACCTGCCTGTGCCAGCCTCGACATGTTCACCAACTATGAGGATCGCGGCATGCAATTTGCCGCGGCTGTTGCTGCATTGTCCGCCAGATATGCAAATGGCACGGAGGTTACCTCATGAGCCTCACCGTGCAAAAACTGCTGCCCTGGTTGACTGCGACACCACAAGATGTGGAAAAAGTGCGCAACGAGAGCATTCGGCTTGATCCGATCCTGATGGTTGCCGTGCTGGCGCTGCTGGCGTGGGGACTTGTCATGGTGACTTCCGCCTCCATGGAATTGGGCGAACGTTTTGGCAATCCATTCTATTTTGTGATGCGCCAATCGATTGCGGTGGTACTCGGTGCCAGTGTCGCCGTCTGGCTCGTGTTGCGTCAGCCGATCGCTCGGTGGGTTGAATACAAGTTTTGGATTCTGATCGCCTCACTGTTGATACTGCTCGTGGTTCTGCTGCCGGGCATCGGGCATTCCGTGAACGGTGCCAACCGCTGGATTCCGCTGGGGCCGGTTAATATCCAGGTGTCCGAATTCGCCCGTTTAGGCTTCATCGTCTGGATGGCCGGTTACATCGCGACGCATACCATCAAGCTGCAAAACCGTATTACCGGGATGGCGGGGCCTGGCATTGTCATTTTCGCGGCGAGCTTATTGCTGTTGCTGCAACCGGACTTCGGGACGACCGCCGTGCTCGCTGCCACCTTATTCGCGATGGCCTGGTTGGCGCGGGCGCAGTGGCAGATGATGGTGGGGTCCACCGTGGTCATGAGTCTGCTGGGCGTCTTCGTCGTGCTTTCTGAGCAATACCGTATCGAGCGCTTGCTGTCGTTCTCCAATCCCTTCGCCGACCCGTTTGGTCATGGCTATCAACTGGCCAATGCGCTGATTGCCATTGGCACGGGCGGCGTCTGGGGGCGTGGCCTGGGTGAGAGCGTACAGAAACTCTCCTATCTGCCCGAAGCACACACCGATTTCATTTTCGCCGTATTGGCAGAAGAGCTGGGGTTGGTCGGCGTGATTGCACTGATTGCCTTGTATGGCCTCATCGTCTGGCGCGGGTTTGCGATTGCCAGCATGGCGTGGAAGGAAAATCAGATTGCCGGTGCGGCGCTGGCCTGGGGCATCAGTGTCTGGATAGGTATGCAGGCGCTGATCAACATGGGCGTGAATATGGGCGTGCTACCGACCAAGGGGCTCACCTTGCCGCTGATGAGTTATGGCGGTTCGGCCATGATCGTGGCATTGATTTCTCTGGGTTTTTTGATGCGGGTGCATCACGAGGCGGCCATGGTGGCCGAACTGCGTGAAGCGCAAATGATGAAGCGACAGCAGGATGCATCGATGCGGACAAAGGAGGTGTCATTATGATCGGTCAGGAAAAACCTCTTGTTTATGTGATGGCCGGTGGTACGGGCGGACACGTCATCCCCGCATTGGCCGTGGCTCGTGGCCTTGCCGAAAAAGGCTACGCCATTCGCTGGCTGGGCACCACCGCGGGCATTGAGGCGCGACTCGTGCCGGAAGCGGGCTTCCCGATTGACTGGTTGAAGATTGGCGGCTTGCGGGGCAAAAACCTGCTGACTCGCCTATTGACGCCCTGGCGACTTATCTGTGCTGTGTTCGTGGCAAGAAAATATTTTGCCCGCAACAAACCCGCCCTTGTTCTGGGCTTGGGCGGTTATGCCTCCGGGCCCGGTGGATTGGCTGCGCGTTGGTTGGGTATCCCGCTGGTGATTCACGAACAAAATGCAATCGCGGGATTAACGAATCGTGTGCTGGCCCGAATCGCCAACCAGACGCTTGCCGCCTATCTCAATGCGTTCCCGCATCCACCGCACAACTTCACGGTTGTCGGTAATCCGGTGCGCCCGGAAATTGTGGGGATGCCCGGTGTGGCGCAGCGACAGATCGGTCAACGTGGCCCGGTGCGTGTTCTGGTCCTTGGCGGAAGTCTGGGTGCGAAAGCACTCAACGACACGGTGCCATCCGCACTGTCGCGGGTCAGCCAGCAGGTGCCGATTGCCGTATGGCATCAAACCGGGGCCAAAAACCTCGAATCCACTCAGACCAATTACACGCAATGCAAATGGGCGAACGGCAGCGATTATCGCGTCGTGCCGTTCATTGATGATATGGCACAAGCCTATGCCTGGGCAGATTTCGTGATTGCTCGTGCGGGTGCCTTGACTGTGGCCGAGATCAGCGTGGCAGGCATAGGGGCCCTGTTCGTGCCGTTCCCGCATGCCGTCGATGATCATCAGACGTACAACACCGAACCGCTGGTTCAATCCGGCGCTGCACTATTAATGCAGCAGCGGGATATGACTGTGGAGCGATTGGTCGATTTGCTTATTCCTGTGCTCGGTGATCCAGCTCGGTTACAAGAGATGGCACAGGCCGCTCGCGACCGTGCGTTGCCCAAGGCATCGGAAACCATTGTGCGCATCTGTATTGAAACCATGAAAAACAAGGCGGCTGCGAATGATTAACCCCGCCATGATTAATTCTGTCGGAGGCACCCATCGCCCTGTCGCCGATATCCGTATGCGGCAACTACGGCACCTGCATTTCGTCGGTATCGGCGGAGCGGGGATGAGCGGTATTGCTGAGGTGATGAAAACCCTGGGATTCACCGTGACGGGATCGGATGTAGCGGAGTCCATGGCGGTTACCCGGTTGCGCCAACTCGGTATCCCGGTACAGATCGGCCATGCGGCTGAACATGTGGCCGATGCGGACGTCATCGTGATTTCCACAGCAGTCAAGGCGGATAACCCCGAACTGGCGGCGGCCCAGGCCAAACGCCTGCCGATTGTTCGCCGTGCAGAAATGCTGGCCGAACTGATGCGCTTTCGGATCGGTCTTGCCGTGGCGGGTACGCATGGTAAAACCACGACGACTTCATTGTTGGCGGCGATTCTGGCCGAAGCAGGTTGGGATCCAACCTACGTGATCGGAGGCAAGCTGTTGTCCAGCTCGTCCAACGCACGGCTGGGTCGTGGCGAATATCTGGTGGCCGAGGCAGACGAGTCCGATGCCTCGTTCCTGCACCTACAACCGCATGTCGCCATCGTGACCAACATTGATGCCGATCATCTTGAAACCTACGAAGGTAACTTCGAGCGGTTGGTAGATCACTTCATCGAATTCCTGCATAACCTGCCGTTCTACGGATTGGCGGTGCTCTGCGCCGATGATCCGGTTGCCGCGGGAATCACTGCGCGGGTTGGCCGACAGGTGCTGACCTACGGTATTGATCAGCCCGCCGACGTTCGTGCAACCGAGGTGTACTCGGATGGTTTTGGCAGTCGCTTCGTGGTTAATCTGCCGAATCAGACTCAATTCGATTGCCGTCTGGCCATGCCGGGGCGGCATAACGTGCTCAATGCGCTGGCGGCAATTACCGTTGCGCAGGATCTGGGCGTGCCGGTGGCCGCCATTCAGCAGGCGCTGTGCGGATTCCAGGGTGTCGGTCGTCGGCTTGAGCGTCGTGGCGAGTTGTCGATCAAAGGCAAGATGCTGCCATTGATCGATGATTACGGCCACCATCCGCGCGAACTGGAGGCTACCCTTCAAGCAGTCCGCGCGGCTTGGCCGGGCGTGCGACTGGTCGTGATTTTCCAACCGCACCGGTTCAGCCGGACCCGCGATTTGTTCGAGGATTTCGTGCGTGTGTTATCCACACTCGATCACCTGATTCTCCTGGATGTCTATGCAGCAGGCGAAGCAGCGATTGCCGGGGCCGATGGCCGTAGCCTTGCGCGCGCGATTCGTAACCGCGGTCAGGTCGATCCGGTGTTTGTCACAGGTACGGATGAGGCGGCGGCCGTGTTGCCAGACATCATTCCGGAAAGCGAATTGGAGCAGCCCATGCTCGTTCTCACATTGGGTGCCGGCAATGTCGGTAGCCTGCCTGCGCTGCTGTTGAACCGGTATGGAGGGCAGAGCCATGCGTAATCCCTCTGTATTTGGTCGGGTGCTGCTGCTGCTGGGCGGTTGGTCGTCTGAGCGGGTGATTTCGCTTAAAAGCGGTGAGACCGTTCTTGGCGCGTTGCAACGTGCAGGCGTCGATGTCACGGCTATAGATGTCCGGCACGATTTTCTGCCCGAGTTGTTGGCTGCACATCAGGCCAAGCCATTCGACCGTGCGTTCATCATTCTACACGGCCGTGGTGGCGAAGATGGTCAGATTCAGGCCCTACTCGATCTGCTGGGTATTCCGTTTACGGGCACACCGATGGGTGGTTCCGCCATTGGCATGGACAAGCTCGCCTGCAAGCGGATCTGGCGCGGGGAAGGCTTGCCGACGCCACCTTGGGCCATCGTCTCAACAGAGACCGAAGCGCATCGCGCACTCGAATCCCTTGACTTGCCGGTGATGGTCAAACCGGTAGCCGAAGGGTCGAGCGTGGGTGTTGCCAAGGTGGATCGCCCGGATCAGTTGGCGGCTGCTTTTCACGAAGCTGCACGATATGGACAGGTGATGATGGAGCGCTACATCCGTGGTGGCGAATACACCGTGTCACTACTGGGTGGCCGCGCACTCCCGGCGATTCGGCTTTCTACGCCGCACGATTTTTACGATTTTGACGCCAAGTATCTGGCAAACGATACCGAATATACCATTCCGAGCGGCTTGAGTGCAGAGGAAGAAGCCGCCATGCAGGCCATCGCGCTAGAGGCGTTCGAACAGATTGGCGGGGCAGGCTGGGGGCGGGTTGATTTCATGCGTGACGAGCAGGGTCAGAACTGGTTGATCGAGGTCAACACCGTGCCCGGCATGACCGATCACTCGCTGGTACCGATGGCGGCCCGAGCGGTCGGGATCGGGATCGAGGAATTATGTCTGAGTATTTTGGCGCAGACGCTGCCTGCCGAGTCGAAATCAACCGAGGACGTCGCCGATGATCAGGAACGCGATTGACAATGGCCGCTGCAGCACGTCCCGTTCAGGCCAGGCCAAAAACACCCTCGTTGCGCGAGCAGTGGGATGCAGTCCTGCTGCTGGCCATGCGTCTGCTGACGGTGCTGTTCAACTGGGCTATTACCTTCGCGTTGCTTGGATTGTTGGGGCTCGCGGGTTGGGGCTTCTGGCAGAAGCTTCAGGTGCCGGTGACGCATATTGTCGTGCAAGGCGCGACTCCCGAGGCGAGTGCGGAATGGGTCCGGCAGGATTTGAGCGCCATCACGGGTCAGGATATCTGGCAAGTCGATCTCAACGCCGTACAGGCGCTGTTGCTGAAGAACACCTGGCTAACCCACGCCGATGTGCGTCGGGTCTGGCCGGATACCTTGGTGGTCGAGATCGCGATTCATCATCCGATCGCGCATTGGCAGGGCGATCAGCTGCTGGATTCCGATGGTTCGGTGTTCCAACCAAATGGTATGTCACGTGGTCTGGTCGATACCGAGGCACTGCCCAACCTGGGTGGGCCGGATGGGAGGCAGTGGGCGGTGTGGGAACGTTATTTGTCGCTCAAGCCCGCATTAGCCGCCGAAGGGCTGGAAATGACGGGATTGATCGAGAACTCACGTGGGTCGCTGGATGTGATGTTGCAGGGCGGTACGAAAATCCGTCTGGGTGTGGAGCAGATCGAATCGCGTCTGCAGCGTTTGCTGGATGTGTATCAGAAAACGCTGGCGGGCAAGCTCGATCAGATTGCTGTGATCGATCTGCGTTACACCAATGGATTTGCTGTGCAGTGGCGGAATCCGCCTGCGGCACCGGTGAAAAAGAAATGATGCCAATAACCTGGAAATTAACCTGGAAATCGAGATAAGCACATGGCAATTGCAGTGAGAAAGGGAGAACGGGATTTGGTGGTCGGCCTGGATGTGGGCACCAGTAAGGTCGCCGCATTGGTGGGTGAGTATGACGCCGATGGCAACTTGAGCCTGATCGGTTTTGGACAGTCGCCCACCAACAAGGGGTTGCGGCGAGGATCTGTCGTTGATATCGAATCGACATCCTCCGCGATTCAGCGCGCGATTGTCGCCGCTGGGGCTATGTCGAACTGTGAGATCGGATCGGTATGGGTCGGTGTAGCCGGAGATCATGTCATTAGCATGGATTCGAAAGGCATGACGGGAACCGCCGGGAGGGAGATCACCACAGCGGACATCCAACAAGTCGTGCAGTCGGCCAAGGCCGTCAAGATTCCGGACGGGCAACAGATTCTGTACAGCGAACCTCAGGAATTCCGGATTGATGGTCAGGATGGTATTCGCAAGCCGCAGGGTATGACAGGGCATCGCCTTGAAGCGGACGTACACATCGTGACGACGGCCACGAACAACGTTCAGAACATCGTCAGGTGTGTGGAGCGTTGCGGTCTGGCGGTCACTGGTACTGTGCTTGACCCGATTGCAGCCGCCACTGCGGTACTCAACGACGATGAAAAAGAACTGGGTGTGGCCCTGATTGACATCGGTGGTGGCACCACCGATATCGCCATCTATACCCGAGGCGCGCTGCGCTACACCACCGTGCTGCCGATTGCCGGCGAGCAGATCACCAACGATCTGGCGTATGGCCTGACCACGCCACCGGCACAAGCTGAAGAAATAAAACGTAAATTCGCCAGTCTGCACCCGCTTGATGATCGGGCTCAGGAAGAAGAAATTGAAGTGCCCGGTGTAAGCGGCCGTCAGCCCCGACGGATTTCACGCGACACCATGATGCGCATTTGCCGTCCGCGCGTGGAGGAAATCCTGGGCTATATCCAGGAAGCCATCCGCCGCTCCGGATATCACGAAATGATCAATGCGGGCGTGGTGCTCACTGGCGGAACCGCCGCGATGCCCGGCCTGGTGGAGCTTTGCGAAGATTTTCTGCAAATGCCCACCCGCCTTGGTTTACCACAAGGCATCAGTGGCAACCACGACGCATTAAAGAGTCCTGCCAACGCCACCGGCGTCGGCTTGATCCTGCATGGCCGGAGACTGGAGGCTCAGGGCGGAATCCCTGCGCCCGTCGGCGTGCAAGCTGAACCCGCGCTTGACCGGCTGAAACGCTGGTTCAAGGAACTTTTTTAACGTGTTTTCATCCCGCCAATGGCCCAACCCATTGAATTTTATATTTGTTTGAAGGAGACGACATCATGACTTGGAATATGGTAGAAGTTCAGCACGAAGGCGCAAAAATCAAAGTGATCGGCGTTGGCGGCGGCGGCGGCAATGCCGTAGCCCACATGCTGACCAAAGAACTGGAAGGCATTGATTACATCTGCGCGAATACCGATAGCCAAGCCCTGCGCAAAAGCCAGGCGCATTCCCAGTTGCAAATCGGCGGCAACATCACCAAGGGCCTGGGTGCCGGTGCCGATCCCGAGCTCGGTCGTCAGGCTGCGCTGGAAGATCGCGAACAAATCCAGGAAGCCATCAAGGATGCCAACATGCTGTTCATTACGACCGGCATGGGCGGCGGTACAGGCACGGGTGCAGCCCCTGTCATTGCGCAGATCGCCAAAGACATGAACATCCTTACCGTCGCCGTGGTGACACGTCCGTTCAGCTTTGAAGGGAAAAAACGCACCAAGACCGCGCTCGAAGGCATTGCCGAACTCGAGAAACAGGTTGATTCACTGATCGTGATTCCCAATGACAAGCTCACCGCCGTTATGGGCAAGAGCGCCTCTCTGAAAGATGCCTTCGCCTCGGCCAATGAAGTTCTTTATACTGCCGTGTCCGGTATTTCCGAACTGATTACCCGTCCGGGTGAAATCAACCTCGACTTCGCCGACGTGCGCGCCATCATGACCGAAAAAGGTACCGCCATGATGGGTACCGGTATCGGCCACGGCGATAATCGTGCCGCCGAGGCAGCCGAAGCCGCCATTCACAGCCCATTGCTCGACGACATTAACCTGACCGGAGCCGAAGGTATTCTGGTCAACGTCTCGTCGAATGGAGATCTTTCGATCGGCGAATTCATGGAAATCGGTGAACTGGTGCAGGCACTGGCAGGCGACGAAGCGCTGGTCAAAGTCGGTACCGCGATTGATGAAAGTCTGGAGGGTTCGCTGCGTGTCACCCTGGTTGCAACGGGACTGGTCCGCAATACCGCGATCGCAGAAGAACGCAAACCACGTGTCGTCGTGCATAACGAGAGCCCGCGCGCAGCTGTTCCAGAGCAGGAAGCACAAGCAGCGCCGGTACGCCACGCCGTGGTCCAGGTTCGTGGGAATACCGCGATCAATATGGACGTGATCGATATTCCTTCGTTCCTGCGTCAACAGGCGGACTAATCCATTGAGTCAAGGTTGGTTAAACCCGCGATACTGACGAGAGTGCGGCATGCGAAGGCATGAGCCGCCCTGTCGAGGGCTGCAGCGAATTCCTGTTCGCGTTTCGGCCTGTGCGAGTTTCGGCATCGAATAGATGTTGAAGCACGGCATCTGGGCGCCCTGATTTTAAGCTTGGGTTTTGGCCACATGATTGGGTAAAAGGCCGTCATTCATCCGGTCGGTTCTGTCGTCTCCGGAGCAGGACGGGTGAAGTGATGTCATCGACCGCACAGCAAGGTTGGGCTTGCCGTGCGGTTTTTTTCCACCTCTAATTTTTGAAAACCGACTGTGTTGAACTCAGTGCCGAACTTGCTTTTGGCATCTATTGACAGTGCAGGCATGGTGTCGAGGGAGCGACCCGTCACTTTTTTGGCGGGCTGCGGTGGCTGAAGCCTGTGTTTGGCTGATTCACGAATGGTCAGTGGTCGTGTGTTTTACTTTCTTGAATCCGCCACGATAGCGTTGTTCCTGTTTGAATTTTGCTCGAGTAATCCGTCAGAGGAGAGTGCATAGAGTACATGTTGGGGGACAATGAGTAGGCCCTGTGCGTTGGGGATGGCCTCGATATGTATCACTGGCGCGGTTCCCCGCACACCACCGAATATGGTGGCGAACGCGGAGTCGGCCGCGTCTCTGCCTGTACCAAGGCGCACAAACCCCATTGGGATGGCGACGCCAGATGGATCGAAGATATACCAGCGGTCGCCCAGATAGACCTCAACATAGGCATGGAAGTCGGTTGGTCCTAGAGCGGGATCGGCGCCATAGTCGATACCAGTGACAAAACGTGCGGGTATGTTGACTGCCCGGCATAGGGCAATCATTAAATGAGCAAAGTCACGGCATACGCCAACTTCTTCGACCAGGGTGTCGACCGCACTCGTGTTGCTTGTTGATGAATTGGAAAGGAAGGTGACTCGATTCATTACCCAGTCGCGGATGGTCTGCACGCGTTCATAACCCTGCCACAACTGACCGAACTCTTTAACAGCCAATCGGTGCAACCGGTCAGACTGGCAGTATCGGCTGGGATAGATGTAAGGCAGCACTGAACCCGGCAAGTTCGCCACGGCAACCTCTCCGAGCTCAGCAGGTTGTGCTGTGTGATGTTCCACATCAACGGTGGCGTCATACCGCACTGTCAGCGGTCCCGCAAAAGCCTTGAGGCGCAGAAAGCGGGTGTGCGTCATCGGGTCGGTATACGCACTCGATGGCAAATTTTGGCTGACATTTAGCGACTCGCTCACCACCGTTTGATTTGGAGTTTGAGCTGCGTGGATGCTGAATATGAAATCGCAACCGGGAGGATCGATTTCGTAATTCAACTCAATCGAGAATTTGAGCCTAGGCATAGTGGGAATCCATTGGAATCAAGTTGCCTTTAGCTGGGGGCACAGAACACTGTGAGATCTTCAAGCTTTATAACATGGAAGACAATTGAGCAAGAAAAAATGTGTTAGCCCAAAGCCGTAATGTCCCCTTTGTCCAATTCTAAAATGTCCCCTTTTGATTTCGGGAGGGGTGATGGCAGAGGAGCATATTACGATGAGTTACCAAGAGGTCGACCGACTGGGGGTGATC
>JAJYPA010000444.1 GCA_021795795.1 Pseudomonadota bacterium
GGATGATGCGTTTCCGAATAGGCCAAGGCAAGCTTGGCAGGACTTAGGAGCCACCGCACCCAATTATTGATTTATCTGGTGCGCAGTACTGGAGTCGAACCAGTGACCTTCGGCTTCGGAGGCCGAAATCGCACATTTTTTACCGTTTCATCATCAACGCCTTACAGAAATAATAACAGCTATTACAACTAGTTGAAGCAGATTTGCTGTATTGCCATTCCCTGATATTCCCTGTCATTCCCATTTTCAGTATGGCGCCAGGGTGGCGCGGGAATCAATGAGTTACACCCGCTTGGGTGGCGCTTCACCATATGGCGACCCCACAGTCCACCATACGCTCACGCATGAAAGCATGACGCACGTCTGACCTGCATCGCTGGGGCGATCCCGCTTCCCTAAAAAGGGTAGGCCGTCACTGTGACAAAGCGGATCGGTACAAAAAAGCTACAAAAAAGCTACACCATGACGCTAGTCACTTTATCTGGCGTTCATCCTGCGTTCATCCTGAACGATTAAATACACGACCCACTAAACACATATTTACAAAAAACCCCTGCAAAAATACGCTGTAACCCAATCCTTTCGTAAGCGCCAACCTTTGCCCACGCCTTGGCGTCGCGTTTGGTCCGGTGCGGTTGCAATGACCGGCTTGGCCTCACCATGTCGGGGTATGCACTTCCACCCATTGCCCTTTTCGTTTTTTATATGAGATTTCATACCCCGGCATGCCGCGCCTCGGGGGGTCAAATTCGCGGTATGGGACCAAATGCATCTCTTCCCGATGCCGATCTTCCGGAAGCGGGATGCCCTCTTTGTCCCTGTCCTCCAGCAGCCAGGCCAACCTCAAGGAATAAAAATCTTGAGGGGGAAAGGGGATCACGTTGTTCATGACGCCCTCCTGAGTGGGGTGGGCTGGTCAAAAAACGGGACATCCTCTATGCGTTTTTCAAACCTTTCCAAGATCAGCCGTGCCGCGATCAATTCCACGGGGGACGAGCCGCCAAAATCTATGGTACCCCAGGCAATTTCTACGAGGTGATCGGGATCTGGGTTCATATTGACCAGGGCATCGACCATCTGCAAGGCTTCAGCCTGCTCCTGCGGCGTCGAATCTGGGTCCTTTTTCAACAATTCATGAACGTTCATCACTGTCGTCGCCTTTTCTGTGATTACATCTTCAGAAGATCGAGCAGCGGCGGGTTCCACAACGTCATCCCCGCGAGCAAGGTGTGCTCGGAATTTTTCTGATGTTGCTGCTGTCCGCCATTTTGCGTACTCGGCATCCCAAAGTCCGCCGTCCGTAAACAACGACTTGTCCAACTCGTTGTTTTTATTAACATCCAGTGCCCCATTTAGTGTGCGGCCTTGGTTAATATACATATACCTGGACCGCACACTAAATTTCCCACTAGACTCGTTAGCAATCAATGAGTTGCATATGAGGCGGATTTTTTCGCGGGTAATCGTGTCCCCCGCTGCGACGATCATCGCAGCGCTTTCATTGATCAGCCCTATCCGCTGGTGCTCATGGATCGCCGCGACTTCCGCGCCGCTCAGCCCCGCCACCAGTCGGTCATAGACGGGGCGGATGCCATGCTCGGCAAGCCCGAGCATCGGGTATCCACCGATCTGCCAAACGCTGACGCGGCGGTCCTGACAGACGGCACGAGTCCGACCTGCCGCCTGGATTTTCTGGTCAGAAACTTTCTGCAAGAGCCATGCGCGAATTTCGGGCTGCACCGGCAGTCGGGCCATGGACTGCTGTTCATCAGCACCAGTGCCGACCCACTGCCCAGCCGTCCATTCATTATTTGAGATCGGCAAAGGTGCTTCGCCGGGCATGGTCTGCATGAGCAATGCGCGATGATCCATCCACTGCTGCATGCGAGTATGGTCGGGAACCGGATGTTGGCCCCAGAGCAAGCAATTTAGGCCATTCCATTCGTCATGCGCGGTGTCGTGCCATCCATACCAGCCGATGCGCTGCTCAACCGACAAATCCCAAAGAGCATTCGTCGGCATCTCAAGCAGCTTGTTTTCTGTCATGCCAGTTTTTTGAGCCAGAATGAACAAAGCCAGCGTTCTACGGCAAATTACGTAAGACTGGAAGCCCGTCGCGGTTTCCTGACTTTGCCACGTTTTACGCAATTTACTCGATTCCTTTGTCAAAGATTCTTTATCTTTTTTTGCCGACATGAACCAACGCGGTTCAATAATCCAATCGCAATTCGGCTCTGCTACGATGTGTGTCACCTGTTCCTGCGGGATCAACGCCTGCGCCGTGGCGTCCAAAGTGGCGTCCATGACGAGAATCGGAATGGACTTTTTCATGGCATTCTCAATGACGGAATGCAGATAGGTCACATGAAGAGCGCCATCGATCATCGTCAGGCTTCCAGCATCAATGCCGTCCCGTATCGCTGAAAGCGCTCTGAGTGGCGCTTTCACAAGGTCCGTCCATCGCTGCCATTCAGGCTTTTCCCATACTGCTGCTCCATGATCATCAAGAGCATTCCCAAGTGCATTCACGATGTTCGGCAGATCAAATTCTACAGGGGAATACGCGCCTGGTTTGGCAGTGGCCGCGTGCCTCCCCATCTGGATAGCCAGATCACGAAAAATTTCGGGGGTTTTAGCAAGCCAGGCGGGGACTTCGACACGAGCCCCGAATCCGTTTTCCGTTTTGCATTGATCAACAGTAAATTTGTCTTGCAGAGATTGCAGGCTTTCGATATATCCGCGGATCGTTGTCAAATCCAGCGCATGCGAATGGCTCCATTCCACGCTTTCATCAATAATGATCTGGTCGACCTGGCCCCCGTTTTCCGTTTTCAGATCAGCGGGTGAAAGCCCCGCCGCCGTTACTACACGGTTTTTTTGACGTTGGGAATCGCCCATGTGGTCAAACCACATGCAAGCTTTGGTCGACCGCTTTTCTGGAAATTCTTTGAAGAACCTGATCACCACGTCGCTGGGCTCCCGCCCGGTCGCCGCCGCCTGATCCAGCATCGCCTTATTCCCATGCTCACAATGCCCTCCCCGGCACATCTGGGCAAGCCGGTGCTCGGCTTCAGCCAGGCGCGATACGGGGCCGTCCGTCCCAACATGTGGGCAATGCCAAGGAGTTTGCGGCGAAAAACCCTCTTCGGTGTTCTCCCGCCCATGCCGCCAAAATGCTCCTGCTTCTTCGTATGACTGGCACTGTGTTCGGTCACGGGCAACGATTAGCAAGTGGCGTTTCGCGCGTTTTGCGTCTTCAAAGAGCGTCTTCAGGTTGCTCGTTTTGCCGACGCCCACGGTGATCCGTAGCGCTGCAAGCGGGGCTGGGGTGTCGTTTTTGACGATCTCGGCATACAGTTTTTTCAGCGTGACAGATCGCGCCTCGTGGATACCAACGGTATCCGCCAGCGGTTCATGACGCTCGATAGGCAGATCGCGCACGGGCAGAGGCAAGGCGATTCGGGGCTTTTTCGGGCTCCAGCCGTACAGTTTTGCATGGTGATAAACGGTGCCGAGAGTTACGGCACGGCCATCAAAAGACAGCCATTTTGCACGCAGAGCTTGTTCACCTTCGTAACAAGCGGCCGTTTTGCTCCAGTTTTTCCAGATCGCGAATCCAGCCTCTCCACAGCTTGTCTTCAGACCCATGCCGATCTGAATCCATGTCGGATATTCGATGTCGGGTGGGACATGCAAGAGCGCCTGCATGATCCGGGCTGCTTTTGCCGTGGATTGTGGCGCGACGTTGCTCGGTGTAGTCGCGGTTTGCGTTTTCGCCGTGCGTGTGTGCCGCACCGACTTCGTGCCCGGCTTATCCGGATCGGTCGGCGGCACCCCGCGCGCGGCATCTTTCAGTGCTTCTATTTGCTCCAACTCTTGATCCGTCAGAGCTACGTCTACCAGAGTCAAAGCGCGGCCAGCGGCATGCACGGTTTCCGGTCGTTTCTGCATAAGGCCGGTACCGCAGTCCGCACCGGCGTCAAAAGAAAGGCGTTCCGGCTGCCACACCGATTCGTCGATCAGGTTCCGCAAGTTCCCCCCACCGGATTTGGACAGTTCCACCCGCCCGAATCCGGCCAGCCAACAACGCCCCGCGAGGGCCTCGCCCATGACGGGAATGTCTGCCGCATTCTCAACCAGTACGAAGATATGCCAGCCGCGGCTGCCGCGCATTTCAGAGCCGTCATCTTTATAGATATAAGATGACGCGCTGGCGCTGATCAGCGTCTCGCACCCGGCAAGCGCAGGACAGACCGCATGCAGTGCTGCCATAAGATCAGTGATGGAAAGCGGCGGCGATCCGTCTTTGGGCGGATCGTAGTCGAGCAGCAGGATACCCTGCTTCCCGCCTGAAAAAGCGAAAAACTTGCGTGCCCGAGCGATGTTATTACCGTCGATCTGCCGGGGTTTCGTGACAATGGAATGGCAATCGCCGGGCAATTTGACCCCCCCAAACGTTATTGCCTGGCGCGTGGTCAATCCTTCGATGATCTGCGACAAGTCGCGCAAATCAGAGATTTCAAGCCGTTCGGCGGTACCGGAATACATCTTGCCGCCGGGGATGCTCTCCAACGCTTGCCCACGTAAGCGGAAGCCCTTGCTGATGACCGTCTTTGACGTGATGCGGGTCAAGGCAATCATGCCGCCACCCCCTTACCGCGAATTGCGGCTATCTGGGCGCTGGAAGCAATACGGGGACGGCCAATGTGCCGTTTGGGTTGGGGCGGACGGCTGGCGGCAGAAAAGCCGTCCAGCCATGCCAACACATCCCGAAGACGGTAGCGTGGGCCTTTGCATCCCGGAATGCGGATGGCAGGCGGCAGAGCGGAAGCGGGCTTGTTCTGTAGCGTCTTGGCGCTTACAGAGAGGGTTTGAGCCAGATCATGAACGGTCCAGACGAGGGGCAGGCTTGCAGGCGGTTCACCGCCTTCGCCGTCATCATCGGAACCGCCGGATGCGGGCTTCCTGTGCCCACCAGTGCCCTTGTGACCGCCGGATTGACGCCCGGCAACTTTGGCGCGGGTGCGCGTCAGGTCAATGCCGATGCTGCCCAACTCGCGCAGAGAGTGCGGGCGATCCGATGTATAAAACTGGCGCGCCCGCCGAAAGACGATCTGGAATGGCGCAGTTGCGACTTCCCATACCTGCTTTTCTTCTTCCTGCGCTGTGGTGTCGCCGGTGCAGTTGGCTTTGATGTGCGGAAAATCGCATAGCAGTACCAAGGGCAGCAGGGAGCAGTACAGCAGGGCATCCGTGTGGGCCGTCAATACGCCGCCCAATGCCAGAAACATTGCGGCAATAATGGCGCTTGCGCCATACAGATAGGTGTTCGCGCGCAGTTTGGCCCATGCGCCGGGCGTGTTCGTAATATTCATTATCTATCTTCCCTTTCATTAAACAGGTCCTAAAAATTCAGTGCCTCAGATGTGCCCCCTTATAAAAAGGGACCCATCCATGCCTGATCCGGGGAAGATAAAATCCGGGGACCAGCCGGGGCGGACCAGAGCACATCTGAGGCACCGCCATGTGTGGTATTAGTTCGGAAACGGATTCCGTCAAGCACCCCACGGTACGGTATAGCGTGGCGGGTGACCGGATAAATGTACATTGGGGTAAAGTTACTCAAACTTACGCATTTACCCCTTTCAGCCGGCGCTGTAGTTCCTTCACCAGTGGGGTCCCGATCTGCTGCAACTCAAGATCGTTCCGCCGGTTCAGTATCCGCGCCACGGCAAGGCACAAGTCCTTGTGGGACAGGGTGGCGGCATCCACGTCCCCGGTCATGGCCTTGGCCGACACCGCCCGGCGCCGCTGCCGGTACCGCTTTGCCTTTTCCTGCTGCGTCAGCACACGGTCGGGATGCAGGCGCGGGCGGCCCGTTTTGCGCGGGAGCTTACAACCCCCCGCCGCTGGCGCGGCGACCCCCAGAGGGGGTGAGGCATCCGGCGGGGAAGAGGGCATTTGCCCCGGAAGCGGTATCGAAGGCTCAGTGTCCGCTGGCGATGGCGCAGAGGTCACGGCAGGCGGGTAGGTATATGCCAAGGGCCACTCATCCCCCGGTTCCAGTTTCCGGGGCGGCGTCGTGGGTGCAGGGTTCGTGGCAGGGGCGGCGTCACGGGGCACAACCTCGTCCCCCGGTGCCGGGTTCCGGGCGACAGCAGCAGCGACAGCCTGCAGGGCAGCCAACAGGGGCGCCCGCAGGTGAAAGGGTACCAGCGCCCATGTTTCCGCTGTCAGCGCCTTGGGGGCACCCGAGGCAGAGGAACCCCCGCCTGCTGTGGCCTCTAGCAGGCCTGGCCGCGCTTCAATGGGTAACTTGGCCCATACTTCACTTAGAGCCGCCTTGGCGGCAGCAACATCCAGCGGGGCATCGGGCAGGGACGCATCCGCCACCTTCTCGGTTCGGGTCGGATCTTCGGGTTTAAGCAGTTCGGGCAACTGGTCGAAGCCAAGCCCGGCCAGCGATGACTTTTGCATAACACTCACCTCTCGGAAATAGGAAACGGCAACCATTCAGAGGGGGTATAGCGGGCGCGTTCGGGGGATAGCTTTTTAGTTGGGGGTGTACTAAAGGCGTTGGTGACGGCAGTCTAAATCAAGACGGTTATTAGCTACTAAATTATATGGTTATGGTAATTTAACCGTTACGAAGGAACGCCAGATAAAGTGACTGTCGTCAAGCTGTAGCTTTTTTGTACCGATCCGCTTTTGTCACAGTGACAGGCCATCCTCGTCATTCCTGAAGAAGCCGACGATAAAGCCCGCGTCAGCGGGCACTCGGCGCAGTCATATAAAGGCTGTCCTGGACAGGATGATCGGCGCTGGGCGCAAGCGCCCTTTTGTCGCCCCGATCATGAAGCATGATATGGTGGTACAGCTAACCTAATTGCAATATTTGTGCATTAGGTTAAAATGGCTGCATGGAAAAAGGTACGCCTCACTGCAAGCTGACCACCGTAAAGGCATTGACCGAAGCCGGGCGAGTCAAT
>JAJYPA010000049.1 GCA_021795795.1 Pseudomonadota bacterium
ACGGGGCTGTCCGATCGGATCACCCTGAGCCGGGGCAGCGCCCTGGCGCTGGATTTCGCCGCCGGAACATTCGACAAGGCGTACATGCTGCACGTGGGCATGAACATTTCCGATAAAGCAGCCTTGGGCAGCGGCTTGCCCATGGGAAGCATGATTCCGGTGACATCTCCTAGAGCATAGACGCCGGGGAATCGCGTCTCAAGAGTATGACGATCTACCGGCACCCAGCCCGACTCGCCGGTAAGCCCGGCCTCACTCACTACTCGCGGCGCCCGATGTGGTGGCACGTAGGCCAGCAGATCATACTCAGCAGTTGTTCCATTGGCAAAGTGGATACGCTGAACTTCAGGTTCCACGTGCGTAACAGCATGCTCGGGATGATAACCCATTCCTTTTTCTTCCACCATCTGCCGCACCTGCCGGGAGATTTCCGGCCCCGTTACCGGCATCGGGCTCGGTTCCGGGGTATAAATATCAACGGCAATGCTGTCCCGCACCTTGCGCTTGCGGCAGTCATATTCCAGAAGCATGGCAGCCTCATAAGGAGCTGCCGGACATTTAAATGGTACAGCGCTTACCAGAACCACCATGCGCCCTTGACGAAGTTCGAGCCGTGCCTCGCGAAGCTTCTCAGCCCCGTCCAAGGCGTAAAGGTTGTGCCCCGCCTCGGCGAGGCCGGGAATGGTCTCCGGGGCTAACTCCGCACCCAGAGCGAGTACCAGATAATCGCCAGTGAGCATTTGCCCATTTACTTCAACCTCTCTCCGCACTGGGTCGATGTGCGCGACCTCTCCCCGGATATGATCCACGCCTTGCCGCTCAAGCCCTGCGAAGGATCTGGATATTTTGTCGCGGGTGCGCAACCCCACCATCAGCCAGAGGAAAGACGGCGCGAAGACATACTGATCCTCCCGCTCAATGAGCACTACCCGGTGTTCGCGGGGCAATCCCTTGCGCAGATTACTAGCAGCCACGATGCCGCCAATTCCACCACCGAGTATCAAAATGGTTTTACCTTGTGTCATCGCCATCTCCTTCACTTGAATTCCACCGGACAGCATTCACGGTTGCCAATGTTTCATGCAACCTTCAGAAAACCACTCTTGGCATTTCAAAACACCAGAACCTTGTCCGCCCACGTCGTCCATTCGCCCAACTCGGTCAACGTGCTGCGGTGCATCCCCTCGGCAATATCTCCGTCGCCCATGCCGCGCGCATCCATGCAGGTGCCGCAGATGCCGACCACGCCGCCGTGACGAGTCACGCTACCGAGCATGACTTCGATGTTATAGAAACCTTGCGGTACTTTCTGGTTGCGGTGGGCGGACGAAACTCCATCGCCGATCAGAAATACCTTCACCGCATTGCCTTCCTGCTTGGAAAGATGTCCTGCCATGCGCAGACCGTTGTAGGTGCGCTCGCTGCCGTAGGGCGCATCATTGAGTATAAATAGGGTTTTCACGGAAGCCTCCTGGCTGTTTATATTCTAACAATTATTAGAATGAATTAACGCCTATTCAACACCTTTTGTGTGTTTGTGTCAATATAGTCTAGAGTTAGTACATACGTTCCATAATTTGATGGATTGAAGATATGAAAGACGCTCGCAACATCAAAGATCTGCTTTACGAGCAGGTGGCGCGGATAGGCAAGGTATTCTCCAGCCCGAAACGGCTGGAACTGGTTGAGTTGCTGTGCCAAGGTGAAAAGACGGTGGAGGTCTTGGCGCGAGAAGTTTCTATCAGTGTAAAGTTGACCAGCGCACATTTGCGCGAGTTGCGGGAAGCGCATCTGGTTGAGACTGAACGGCAAGGCAAGAACATCTGCTACCGACTCGCCAATAAAGCGGTGGCCGAGTTATGGGTGCAAATCCATACGCTGGCCGAAGATCGTCTGATCGAATTGCAACTGGCGTTGCAAAAAATCGCCACGCAGCCAGATGACTTGGTACCCAGTGACCGCGACAGTCTGTTGAAAGCCGCGCGCAAGGGGGAGGTGGTAGTGCTCGATGTGAGACCTGCAGAAGAATACCTGGCCGCGCATCTTCCCTTTGCAAGGTCAATTCCCCTGGATGAACTGAGGCAGCGGCTGAATGAATTACCCAAAGACCGCTCCATCGTCGCCTATTGCCGTGGCCCTTACTGCCTGATGGCTGTAGACGCGGTCGAGTTGCTGAAACGAGAAGGATATTCAGCCATCCATCTGCGCGACGGAGTCGCAGAATGGGGATTATTGAGGAGTCAATAATATGTGGGGATACATGGGCAATCATCCGGCACAGCAGGATAGTTTCTTCACGTCCTTGTTGAAGGTTTGCGCCGCAAGTTTCAGACCCTCCACCATCGTGAGATACGGGAACAACTGGTCGGCCAGTTCCTGTACGGTCATCCTGTTCCGGATTGCCAGCGCCGCCGTCTGGATCAACTCGCCAGCCTCTATGGCCACTGCCTGTACCCCGATCAGCCGCCCCGTACCGGCCTCGGCGACCAACTTGATGAAACCGCGCGTGTCGAAGTTGGCCAATGCCCTCGGCACGTTGTCCAGCGTGAGCATGCGGCTGTCTGTCTCGATGCCCTCAAAGTGCGCTTCGGCTTCACTGTAGCCCACGGTGGCTACCTGCGGATCGGTGAATACCACAACAGGCATCACGGTCAGGTCCAACGAAGCATGGCCTCCTGTTATATTGATGGCGGCGCGTGTGCCCGCTGCTGCTGCCACATAGACGAACTGCGGCTGATCGGTGCAATCGCCAGCAGCAAAGATGTTCGGCACGCCAGTACGCATGGCGCTGTCAATTATGATGGCTCCTTGCGCATTAACCGTGACGCCCACTGCTTCAAGGTTCAGGCTGCGCGTGTTCGGCGTACGTCCGGTGGCGACCAGAAGTTTATCGGCGCGTAGTTCGCCGGTATTCGTTGTGAGCACGAATTCGCCGTCGCGGTGGACAACCTGACTCGCCTGGGTATGGTCCAGCACCTCGATGCCCTCGGTGCGGAAGGCGTTTGTTACAGCCTCACCGATGGCGGGGTCTTCTCGAAAAAACAACGTTCTACGCGCCAGGATCGTGACGTGGCTTCCAAGCCGGGCAAAGGCTTGCGCGAGTTCAACCGCGACCACCGACGAGCCGATGACAGCCAGTCGCTCGGGAATACTGTCGCTTGTCAGCGCCTCGGTGGATGTCCAGTAGGGCGTGTCCTTCAAGCCGGGGATTGCCGGGATCGCCGGGCTTGCACCGGCAGCGATGAGACAGTGATCGAAGTGCAGTTCACACGTGCTGCCGTCAGTGGTGGTTACGTTCAGCGTATGTGCATCCTTGAAACGAGCTTCTCCCGTCAATTGCGTGATAGCCGGGGTATTTTTCAGGATGCTTTCGTACTTGGCATGGCGCAAGTCCTCGACACGGCCCTGCTGCTGGGCGAGCTGCTTTTCGCGCAGGACAGACGGAGGTGTGGGCGGCAGGCCGACATCAAAGGGGCTTTCACGGCGCAAGTGAGCGATGTGGGCTGCGCGAATCATGATCTTGGAAGGCACGCAGCCGACATTGACGCAAGTGCCACCGATGGTGCCACGTTCGATCAAGGTTACCCGCGCGCTACGCTCGACAGCCTTCAGTGCTGCGGCCATCGCTGCTCCACCGCTACCGATGATGGCTATATGCAAAGTCGGTTCACCGTCCCTGCTTTTCGTTTCATCATCCACTCGGACCTGCGAATTGCATAACGGACCGCTAGCATCCGTGCTCTGCGAATCAGTGAGCCAGGCACGGTAGCCTGCCGCAACCACCGCTGCAACCAGCGATTCCGGACTCATGGCCAGGTCTGTTTCGACCTCGGCCCGATGTCGCGGATAGGATACCGAGGCCGAGCGCACGCCGGATACGTTTTTCAAAGCCCGCTGGACGTGCTCCGCGCACGAGGTGCAGGTCATGCCTTCAATGTGAATGGTGATCGAGTCAGTCATGATGTTGTCCTTACTGTTTGATGCTGGATGGGTAGCCCGCATCTCTGGTTGCCAGGGTGAGGGTCTTCACATTTGTCCTTTCGTCATCGTAGGTGACAGTAACAAGTTTTTTCGCCTCGTCGATACTAATGATTTCGACGCCTGGCACTCGCTTGAGCGCAGTGCGCACGGTAATCGGACAGGCCCCGCAGGTCATACCCGGAATGGACAACGTGACGGTTTTGAGCGCGGCCCAGGCAGGTGTACTCAGTGCGGCAGACAGGATGATCGAGAGAGCAAATTTCTTCATGGAAATCTCCTTTCAGTAGAACAACGGCAGAACGTATGGAAAAGCGAAGGCCACCAGGACCAGGGTAGCCACAATCCAGAAGAAGACTTTGTAGACCACCTTCACCTGAGGCACAGCGCACCAGTCGCCGGGCTTGCAAACATGGGCCGGACAGAAGATGGTTCGCCAGGAGAAAAACAGCGCGACAATCGCCACGCTGGTGAAAATCGGCCGATACGGTTCCAGCATGGCCAGGTTGCCAATCCAGGCACCCGAGAAACCAAGCGCGACCAGCATAAGTGGGCCGAGGCAGCAGGTCGATGCGAGAATGGCGGCCAAGCCGCCAGCGACCAACGCGCCGCGACCGTTCTTGGGCTCCGACATAAGGCTCTTCTTCCAAGGTGATAATTGATGGTGTAATCTTATCTCCGTACTTAAGTACGGAGTCAAGATCATGAACAACAACATTGAAAACCTGAGTATCGGGATATTCGCCAAGGCCGCAGGAGTAAACGTGGAAACGATTCGTTTCTATCAGCGCAAAGGCTTGCTATCGGAGCCAGATCGGCCCTATGGGAGCATTCGCCGCTACGGAGCGGCGGATGTAGCGCGGGTAAAGTTCGTGAAGTCAGCCCAGCACTTGGGGTTCAGTCTGGATGAAATTAGTCAACTCCTGAAACTGGAGGACGGCACTCATTGCAGCGAAGCGGCGGAACTGGCCACCCTACGACTGGCTGATGTGCGTACCCGCCTGGCGGACCTCAAGCGGATAGAGGCGGCACTGTCGAAATTGGTCGGCGAGTGCCACGTGCATGCAGGCAATATTTCCTGCCCGTTGATCGAAGCTTTGCATGAGCCTGTGGTCACCGAGCCATGCACAGTTCCGGTTTCAGCATCTCCCCGATATGTACCGGCGCCAGTTAGAATGAGTTGTGGTAGGCCAGATTGAGAACACGATGATTTTTGAGGTTTTCTTGGAAGGTAAAATAAAAAAGCCGCTAAAAGTAGCGGCTTTCCAATGTGAGAATGTCAAAGCGGCATGCCATGCGTCTTTCTGGAAAATCGGAGGCATCATGGAAAATACTGCTCGCTGGACCATCAAAGTGTCGAGAGACACGGATATTTCATTGCGTACCTATCTGGCACAGCAAGGGATGAAAAAGGGCACCTTGTCAAAATTTATCGAACGCGCCGTGCAAAAGGAAATTCTTGCACAGACAACGGCTGACGTAAAACAGCGTAATGCCGATTTTTCGGAAGAAGAAATGCTCGCGCTTATCGACGAGGCAGGCAAGCAGTTCGCGCAGAAATGAGGTCTGAAACCAAGGCAAAAGCTAACGCACGGTAACAGACATAATGCGGGTAATTCTGGATACGAATGTATTGATCGCTGCATTGATGACCCAGAATGGTGAAAAAGAGTGGGATCGGAAAAGAAGATGTGAGACACTTTGAGCAGTCTTTATTGGTTGGGAAACCAAAGACTCGCTCAAACGGGGGTTGGAAATCAACCCCCGTGAGGGCGTCCCTCAACCCTCATCCAAAATGATCACCAACCCCTGAAAACCCATCAAAATAACTGATCACACTCAGTGCGCAGGATGCCTGCAGACTTACTCACTGGCCCCAACAGCAAGTTGTTCGGTAGTAAACTGCACGCCACCATTTCCCGCCCGGTTCAAGCCTGTTCTGCTCTCTATTCTCAACAAATACAAATAATAGAGAACCGCACACATTTAGCACAGGCAAAATTCCAATTTTTTCCGATGAGTTATGCTTGTGCCAAATAGGGCGATTTGACGGGTACACCAGTGTAGCACTCCATATGCCCTCCCTGGCCCAAAATTAAATCAACTCGGGTGACGCGACATCTTTCCTGACACCGGGGGCCATTCTCGATCTTCTCTACGGCTTTCGGATATTTTCCCCGGTAGGATTCCACAAACGTAGCCAGCGCCGCCTGGGCGTGCGCCCATCCAGATCGCCTGCAGGATCGACTTGGCTCGGGCATGCTGCGATTGCGGCAGCGCATTGAACTCACGGCAGAACGGGAAAAAATCTACGCTGACAACAAATTGCCTAATGCCGATGACAAGTCAGGGTAGCGAAACGAATACCCCGTTGCCAGCACTTTGTTAGGAAGGACGCGCTGTCCTTCGATCAATAAACCGGCCCGTTCACCCAGTATTAAATTCAACAGCACTGAAGGCGCTGAAAAGACCGCCAAACCATGCTGTACATCGACCAGTGTGCGGGTAAAACCCTTGTTGTTCGCCGGATTGGGCGCTGTCATGTTCACCGGCCCGCTTGTCTGTTCATCGGCGATCAGGCGCAAAATGAGCCGCGTATAATCGTCGATATGAATCCAGCTCATCCATTGCATGCCACTGCCAAAACGAACGCCCATACCGAGCGGCAACAGCATCTTTGCAAGTAGCCCGCCATCCCGGCTTAACACCAGGCCGGTACGCAACAGGCAGACGCGCATACCCTGCGCCTGCAAAGCCGCCTGTTCCCAGGCGATACACAGATCGGCAGCAAAGCCTTGTCCCGCATTCGATGATTCATCAAGAATCTCGTCATGGCGATTGCCATAATAACCAATGGCCGAACCACTCAGCAAAACCGCAGGTTTTACACGTGCGCGCGCAATTTTATCTACCAGTTTTTCCGTGAGTCCTACCCGACTGTCCAGCAGTGCCTGACGGCGCTTTTCTGACCATGCTTTATCGGCAATCGGCTCCCCGGCTAGATTGATGACCACATCAAAAAACGTATCAGGCTGCCATTCATCAAGCGAGGCAAATGCTTTTACTGCGGCACCACATTTTTCCGGGACCGATTCAGGACGCCGGCTCAACACGGTGACTTGATGGCCCATTTCATGCAGCAACCTGCAAAGTTTCCGGCCTATGAGCCCGGTCCCCCCGGTAATCAGTATTCGCATCGTTAACACACCTTAAAAACGCTGGACATATACTCACACCAAGTGAGTCCTATGGATCCGGCACGGTAAAGTTTTACCTCCGTTCGGGCTGAGGTATCGAAGCCTGTCCTGAATCTATCGAAGCGGCCCATTCGCCTTTCGACAAGGCTCTCCCGAGTCATTCGACCAGATCGTGAGAGTTTTACCGAAGGGCCCAAGATGGGCGTACTCCAAACTGCATGTACCCGAATCAATTGTGATACAAATATACTCGGGAGATGCAAACATCAGCCTGCATGATTTTGCCGATGGCCACCGCGCCAAGCCGGCGCAGCCTGGACTTGTCAAACGGCTTATCAATACGATATTTCTGAAAACTTTCGAAAGATATCCTGATTGTCTGCCAGGCAGGTTTGGCATGGAAACATGCCCGATAGGATTGCTAAACGATACGTGTATCATCGGTGCGCAAATGCAGATTATATATTTCGCCGTTACTAAACATATCGATTTCGATTCCGCCATATGCGCCGGCATCAAGCAACCCGGACTCGCACAAACCCAGACTGGCCTGCACAAAGCCGCCGTTATTTGCCAGACTCACTGCACCTGTCAGCCGCAGGCAGTGCCGTCCTTCAACAACTGCCGGCACCAGACTGACTGAAGACTTGCCGCCCATTACGGTATCAGTGACGGCCCTCCAGCATGCACCATTGACAGCATCAAGGCTTCCGCTGGTCCGGTCGTCAATCACCAATGGCGATAAAATGAAATCTGTCAAGATGCGCTCCATTGTAAGACAAGTCGGCTATCGTCGTTATTCCAGTTTCAGAACCCAGAATGGTTCAGGCCGGATTTAAAAAATAAATCGCAACATTCAGCGCGGAAGCATAATCAATCCAGAACAGGTAAGGGGTCATAAGCCAGGCTACAGTTCTTGAGGATTTGCAGGCCAACGCCAACAGCGCAAATGTACATACAAAAATCGCCAGGATATCGATCATCCCGAGTCCGATCAGATGCATGCCAAAAAAGATCCATGACCAGAACCCGTTCAGAGCAAGTTGAATTACCCCTAATTTTTTGAGGGTACGGCTGGAATCAGAAAAAATCAACCACCCGGCAACTGCAATCATCAGATACAGAACACTCCATACAGCGGAGGAGCTTTCTGTAATCGTCCTCCGCCTCAAAGCGGCGATGTGAGAAAGGATTGATCCCGTATTGGAGTGGCTGTAATGCAACTTTGATCCGTCATGTTTGTTTACAGCATGATTTGCCCGAGATTTGAACGGGCGGACAGGGCGCCGAGCCGTAAGAGCAGAACACGCAGCAGTCGCCGGGTTTTGGTTTGAGCAGGGTATGGCAGGCTTCGCATTCGTAATACCACTGGCAGGCATCGATGGGCATGAGTTTTTTTCTGATGCCTGCACGCGGGACAGGTGAGAATCGAGTCGAGTTGGAGTTCCATGAAGAGGCGCTGAGATCGGGATGCCCTATTGTAGATCAACCCGGCACCAATCCGGCAATCATGCGCCGTTGTGCATTCCCATCATAGGACATCGGCTTGCGCATGAAGAATTCCAGCGACAGCCCGACTGCCTGGCGGCCCCTAGCATTCGGAATTATCGGTAGTAGAGCGCCTTCACACCGACCGTTCAATGACTTCAAGTATTTTCTTGATTTCGCGTTTCATTTTCTTTTCATTCTTGATCAACCCGGCGCTTTCCCCTCGAGGAGGCGTGCCATGCGCCATGGCATTGCGTAGTGACTTCAGGCTGTTATAAGATTTTTTCACCTCAAGCGGATATTTTCCTTCTTTCAACTCATCCAAAAAACGCTTGTCCACATTGTTGCGATCCTTATAATCATGAGGATTGAGGCCCGCCTGTTTCGTCTGGTCTGAAATCAGGGCTTCCAGACCAAAAATCATGGCGCGCAAATAGTCGTGACGCTTCAACGCCACTTTTGCCAGGTGAAGTTGCTGCTTGGACAGGTCATTGATACTGGCCCATTGCAGGCGTTTTTTCAACAATTCCCGAAACAACTCGCTCGCTCCGGACAGAGGGTTGTCCAGTTCGTGCAAAAAGGAACACAGACTGTTGGATGCCAATTGGGTCTGGGTGATCGATTCAAAATACGCAGCCTCAACCAGTAGATGTGCTTTGTCATCCGGCACCCCATCATGGGTCAGCAAAGGGGCAAACACCCCATAATCGCCGCTGGCATCATAACGATCCAGGGCTGTGACCCAGCGTTGCACCCGATGCAGTCCATCGAGGCGGATGACCGGTGTCTTCTCGTTTCGAGTCATCTCCAGCGCGCCATACCATAATCCGCAGATGTTCAGCTCCGGACGCAAGCGTTCCAGCAGGGTGACAGACAGAAAACCCACAGCAGCCAGATGACGAAACCCATGGGTGATGTCGATGTGCAATTCATTGCGTTGTTTGCCCAGCGCCTCTGCCGTGACTTTCAGAGTCTCGACCTGATCTTCCTCTGAAATCCCGGAAGGAATCAGGTGCAAGCCGACCTTGTAGCCCAGCGCCTGGGATACCCAGGGCATGATCCGGTCCAGCAGGTCCTGCGTCACCGCCCCCTGGCACTCCGCTTCCAGCAATTCAAGGCGCAAGATTTCATATTCCGGGATGTCATTCAATACTTGCTCCACCAACGCAAACCACATGCTCCCTGCCGTTCCCAACACGATCAGATTCCGGACCTTGAGATGCGCAGCCAGCGCCATGCCAAAAAAGGGCGTCACATGCTCAGTGCCGTCGGTAAAACTATAGGTAGCCAAACGATAGCCGCTGGCAGTCTTTTCTTTTCCTCTACCCAGCATGGTCAGCAATGTGATTCCCATTATCGATCCCTATTGGTCAATCCGTAAATTTTCTGCCGCTTCCTAATCAGAACCCGCTGAAGAAACCATAGCCGGAACTACGTTTCGCGCCGATCCCGCGGGTCGTCAGCACTGTTTAACCCGGTGTAGGCCAAATCAGCTTATCGAGCGTAATGGCATTCCCTTTGATCGTCACGCTGATATTGACTCCTTTAAGCTCTCCCTTCTTTTCCAGCCGCGCCTTCTGCTCCGGAGGAAGCATATCAATCAAGGCGTGGGCCTTTGCCTGCGAGGCCTGGGTTAAACCCTTGTTCGGTATGATCGCCTTGAGCGTTCTGCTGCCTTTAATCCAGGTCAAACCAACATTGGTCCAATGTTCGACGGTCTCCTCAACGGCCAGCCTCTCCGCCTTGGGTCCCGTGGCCATCCCAACTGTCGAAGACTCGCTCATCGCCGTGGGGTCAGCCAACGGCCTCCCCTGTAAAGGGCGAAAATCCTTCACATCAGTGACGCCCACCGCAGTTGCATAATCGGCCAGGACTAATTTATCTTGACCTTGTTTTGCGGTTTGGAACTCATTGAATTTCTTTTCGAGTCGCATGTGACCTAACGGTTTCCCGATCTTTCCGGCCCATTTATCGGCCATGGCCGGGTTTGCCATGGCCATCAGGTTGGAAATACGCGCACTGTTCTCCCAACCGGGAACAGCATTGCACATCTCGTCGCGGAATTGTTGCATGAACTTTGCCTGGCATTCGTCATCAGGGCTATATTCTGCCTCATCAGGATCGTTGGGCATGATGCGACTGTCTTTAGCGCACAATTCAGCTCGAACTTGCCCAAAACCGAAAGACTTGCCCATCCCCAAACCATGCCGCAGTGCTTGGTTCCCCCCCCAAGTCAGCACCCAGAGCAAAGCTCCCAACTCCACCGGTTTGAGATTGTGAAAAACCAGTCGACCCTTGAAGACCGTGTTGGCTGGCAGCGTATGCAATCTCACCTGCACTTTGGTGTTGCCTTCCTGATCTGGTGTCAGCTGTTGCACCTTGACATCGTCCGGGGCACGAGCGGGGTAACGCTTGAAACCCCGCAGGGTCGGCGTCTTGGACTGATCGTTCTTGATGTAGGTGGCGTATTGCTTTTCCTTGAGACACCAGTTGATTGGGTTGGACTGCTGGGTGATGTAGTTGGGAAAGTAGCTTGGCTTGGGGCTATTGAGAATGGTGGGAGGTTGTGGATTGGTCTTTGGTGCATTTTCGGCGATGGCCATGTCGCAACTCACCCGGCCACGCAAGGCGTCACTTGGGTTTTCTCCGTTGATGGCACCGAAGAGTAAATCAGCCAAGTCATACCCGAACTCAGCGCCCGGCTCCTGTAGATTAGCGGGATCGGCATGGCGGATCATGTCATGGGTAGAGAAATCCCCGGCCAGTTTGGGCATGTAGGCAAGGCCAATGCGTAACAACTCCTTGTCCTGGATGTAAAATATGGGAATGGAATTGCCAGCGCGATACTTGGCCTTCCAGTATCCCGGCCAGGGCATATCCTGTTTGTCTCCCTCATCCCCATGAATGCGCAAAAAATCACGCCATGCTTGTGAGGAAACCGCAATGGCCTGATCGCATTTCTGCTCGAAGAACACGAAATCTCGATGCTTGCCTTTGAATCCCGTACTGTCTGAGATTTGTCCCGTAAAAACAGGGACGCCTTGACAGGAGCCCGCAAACAATCGGGTGGCATCCCGATCGCCCGGTTCAAAAGAGATTTTGTTCGGATCTTTCTTTTTCTCACCGCACAGTTTGAGCCAGCGTTCATACTTGTCTTTGACCGTCTTCTTGGTATGCGAGAAAATGGGCTGAGGGATGTCGAGCGCCTTTTCCAGATCACGGTGCTCGAGCCTGTTCATGGAACAAGGAACGATCTCATGGGTCCCATCGTGCTTTCGTTTCAGAAAACCGGTCTTCACCTTGCCGAACACGCGCTGGACATAAACGGTGTCGGCCGAGGAAATGTCACGAAGCCCGGGTCGAACCTCGTCCACCTGGCTCATGCGTCCAAACCCGGCGATCTCCAGCACACTACGCAACATGCCCTTCAGGCTGGAACCCGGAATCGCGTAGCAATTGTCGCTCAGTTGGAACGGCTTGACCTCGCCAGGTCTATCGTTGGCGGGTTTGGTCTGATGTCCGCCAACAAGTATTGGGGTAGCGGCAATCAGTCTGTAGTGCAGTTCACCACTGACCCCTTTTTCGAAAGGAATATCGTGCGACACCTCCTTGCCCCATTCCGGAATGTAAATCTGTTTAGACAAGGGAACGAAGTTATAGGGGGCCGTGATGTATTTCGACAACTTAAGTGAATCACCCTGCCGCCGTCCCTTTGATTGGCTGGCCTGTGCCCCATGGTTATATTGTTTTGGCGTCGACATGGTCAGGCTCCCCTGGCATCGGATTGATCAAAACCGATGAAGCACGCAGCAACCTGCACGGGCCCCAACTCCCGATCCATACTCCAGTAGCGTCGATAGCGGAGATATCCCAAATCATCACGATAGGCGAGATGAGCAACTTCATCGCACAGCCATTCGCCGCCTTGTATGTGTTGACTTTCGACCGTCACCCAATCGCCTGCGGGGCGACGGTTCAGATTCAGGCTTACCGCACCAGCCGCCACCGCTTCCGCGCGCAACAGGACACCCCATTCCTGTTTCACCTGAGGCAATCCGTCAGTGAAAGCACATTGATACGATTGAAACTGAAGCCAGCCCTGAATCGGACGATGTTCGGCCAGCATCTGCCATTGTGCGTTTGCACTGACATAAACATGAGCCTGCTGCTTCAGAGTGGCCGCGCACATATCAGGCAGTTCGAAACACTTCAGCGTGCGACGCAGAGATTGATAATCATCGAGCAAGTGTGACACACCAGCGGTATTCATCGTGCCTCCTGTTGGAATGAGATGATTTCGGTCCAGGGTTTGGATAAAGTAGCAGGGATCTCTCCTTGAAAAAATCCATGCCCCGAGGTGGAACGTGCTCCCAGTGCCAATCGACCCTCACAAAGATCCTGCAGGGCAGCAAGAAAGGCACGCTGGATGGCAGCCAGATCAATCCGTTGCACCTGGGCCGCCCTTTGCAGGCGTTGCAGATCGATTGAAATCGGCACCTGGATTTTGCCGCCCAGGATCGTTTGTTCTTCAAACAACCTATGCTCGCGCGCCCCTCCCGTGAAGCGATCGATGCTGTTGTGCATCAAACGAACCGTTTTGGGCGCGGGAAGGTAGATATCGTCGATGTACAGACAACCCGCCCATCCTTGAGGTGACTTTTCGTCTATCCCACCCTGTTTGTCCTTGACATTACCTGCCAGCGCCAACACCTCGGCAGGCAAAAGAGGATGGCCGTCCTTGTCGCCCGGAGGTTTCGGATCCCAGACGCGCGCAAAACGCCGTGCATGGAATGCCATGCGATGCAAAAGCACCCCCTTGAGCGAGGACGCAGGCACCAGAAGATGGCGCTGGGCACTCACTCCACCGGTTCCATTCGACCAACTCACACAGCGCTCGCTGACTGGCAGAAGATCTGGCACTTTCTCATCCGCATCAAGTTCTCCCATGAGTACATCACCCTGACCCAGGCGCCATAGATTACGCGCATCGAGCGCCAAATCCGCCCGGATCCAAGCCGATGAATCACTCTGTGGTATGGAATGCACGGTCAGGTTACGCAAATCCGATGGATCGGTGCCAAGATTGGCCAATGCTCTGGCTTGTTGGGGCACGCGCAGATCAAAGTGTCCAACGCAGATGCTGATGCACCGTAGACGGCCTAGACCAGCACGGGTGCCTCCTCCAAGGCGAAAACCAGGATGAGACAAGAGAGCAAGCACCTTGTTCCACTGTTCCCCCGAGTCATGCGCTTCGGTACCGAGGCGCAGTTCGACCGCAAAGCGGTGCCCTGCGGCCAAGACACTGCGGTCGAATTTTCCCGTATCGACTGCGGCGCCACGATGGCTCAGCCGCACCCGATTGCGATGCATGGGAGCCCCGATCTGATCAAGAGCATCCCGAAAGAGAGCATCTTCCTGAAGACGTTTTCCCGACTCACCGAGAAGCAATCCATCTGCGGCCCGACCTCGGCTATCGAGCAACAGACCCCAGCCGAGGTGTAACTGCGATACGGCACCGCGATCCCTGTCCTGAAAACCAAACAGTTGCCTGGTCATGTCGACGCCGTACTGCTGCGTGCAGAGATGCCGCAATACCCCGGCAAGGCTGGAAGCGGGAATGGCGGGCAGGTCGTTCGCATCGCGCACCAACGCGCTGTCAAACACGCCATCCGGGCTTCCCGTACTGATGGACAAGGGCGTGATCACCTCCAGCACGAGGCGCGCGAGATGGACTTGATTCAACGCATGGAGTGGAAATTGGACAGGTTCGTTCATGGCTCAGACCTTGCGTTTTGCGGATTGATCCATCAGGCGGCGGGCGATTTGTTGCACCAGATGAGCATCACACTGTTGATCTTGAGAAATGCGCAGCTTCAACCAGTCAGCAAGTTTGCTCCATGGGCCTCGCTCGGAATTAGGCGGTATTTCCGAATCCCATCCTTTGCCGTTTGGCCTAATGACCCCATCCCGCTCATGGAACAACGCGTGAAACAATTTTTTTCCTTGTTTCACGCGCGCAACTTCAAGCACACTGCCCCACTGTGAACGAGAAGGATAAAAATCCGTCACGAACTCAGGATAGCCCTGAACACGTCGCGCCGATTTGATCGCTTCCTGATAGTCACGGACAATATCGTTTGCCTTGTTTTCCGTGTCATCCTGGGTGGCACCGGTCTTGGTTTTTAGCCAATCAACGAGTGGATGCGATGGTGCCTTCATGATTTCTTTCGGAGGCGCACTGGACCGAGGATCAAATTGTGGATTTGCAGTGGCCAGCAAAGGAGGATTGATCCACACCTGCCCAAGCCCAGCCTCCCGGTGCAGTCCAATCCCCCGCTGAAGTTGCGCCATGCAGACCTCGGAATCGGCATCAGCGGGCAAGGTGATCGTGATGATGCCGCCCGCCACGAGAACCTGACGCTCGGTTTCGTATCCATGGCGTTTGGAGTTCCATGGGCTATAACGCCGGGCCCGGACGAATGTTTTCCCCCACTCGACCCGACTGCCGTGAGGCAGACCAAGCGCCTGCACATCGAGGTTGAGGGTCGCCTGTCCGTTTGCATCACAGGGCGCAAGATCGGAGAGCAGCCACAGCGTGAGATTGCGGCCAGTCACAGAACCGTGTTTCGGACGGACAGCTCCCGGAGCGTGCTCGATTTGCACCCGCCCATACTCGGCTGAGCGTGAACGACCCAGCAGAAGTTGTCCTTCGAGGACCTTGGCCACACGAGAAAACAATTGCGCATCAAAATCAGCATCGGCCTCAATACGCGCGATAAACGTCTGGCCACGCTCAAGAGCGGTGTAGCCAAAGAGTTGGGCATCGGCCGCACGACCGGTCTCTGGTGCAATGGCTGTTTTCATACGGTAGTTGCGTTTGGGTTTGATCCATCGACCAGACTGGCTGACATAACCTTCGCGCAATGGTTTGGCCTGCTCATTGCCCTGCGTGGGATCGGCTTTGGGAATGTCATCCACATGCAAAAAGTTATGCACATCCTGCGGCACCAAGAAGTCTCCTTGAGGTTTCATCGATTTTGCATAATGCCAGCACATGGGTACTGGCCATGTCGAAAGTTGCTTATCGGCAGGAAGTCCATCACAAAAGCGTAGCCGTCCACTGTGAAAAGCCGCATCGGCCGCATCGATCGAGAGGGATGCATAAAGACGGGATGCTGCCGCCCCCAACAGAGCCGCCCCCGGAATGCGATCGAGCGTGCCATGAGCACCCTCGGTGGCTGCGCGCTCACTGAATACGCAATCGTCGATCAGTGAGATCAACAATGTCTGGTGGTGCGCCTTCATGCGACCTCCAGTGTCAGTTGTGCACGACCAAGTCCACGGGTACGATGCCCACCTACGGCAGGAATCAGCGGGAGCACTTCTCGCAGGCGTTCAGACCAATCGGACGGCAGTCCCGTACCGGATATCGGTTCTACGGATGCTTGCAAATCTAAAGGCACGACAACTTCGATACCGCGAAGACTCCAGTCTCTTGCACTTCCGGTGGCCTCATCCACGGCGGTGGATTGCAATACCCGAAACAGGGCAGCGCGTTGTGCGCCATGTTTGTCCACAGTCAACCAGGCGCACAGCTCGGCAGGCAGTCGCGCATCACTCACGCGAAGCATCCCCGGTGACGGAATCTGGCCACTTGACACTTGTTCCGTTCGTTGTCCAAACAGGCTGCGCAGTAATATCCCATCCGCGTGCCCCTTCCAGCCCCAAAACCGGGCTTGTTCCAGCGCATGACGCAACAACCCCTTGATGTGACGACCCGGCAATGCCGGCAGATTATCGGCGTCCCGGTATGCAGCCGCATCCACCGCCGCCCCTAGGCCGCGTCCGGTGCCCGAATGCCAGTAACTTCGCACGCAAATCTGCAAGACATGGGTCATACCATAACCTCCTGTTGTTGAATCGTGGCAAGAGCCCGATGGTCAAGTGCCAACAGTTCAAGCGCATCGCCCAGCGGACTACAAAATTCTTGGTGGGAATGCCCATCGTCGCAGAGTGCATAGGGCAAATCTGCATCGGGCTGGTAACGGGGCATCAGCACCTGTAAATACCGATCGAACTCGGAAAGTTTCTGAGGCTGCTTGTCATGCAAGAGCTGACGCCACCGTCGCCAACTTGTGCGGGCTTGCGCCGGGTCGAGTTGCAATAGATTGAGCAGGCCACGAACCGGACCCCGTGCCATGTTTTCCCCTTGCAGGAGGGCGGTCAACGCCTCCAGATCAGAAAGCCGCGGCAGCGAGCCAACATTCTTGTCCGCGGATAAGACGTATGTTCCCAATGTATGGATATAGGCCCTGCGTCTCGAGAGACTGTTGGTATCTCCGTCGTCTGCCTCACCCTCATAATGCGTCAGCACTTTCTTGACAAGTGTGCTGTAATCCTCCATCAGCGCGGTCGTAACACGGTAAAACACTACTGAAGACGGCGCAATATCCTGAACCTCAGATTGTTTCGCACGGGTTTTCGCATGGCTCATGAGGGACTCAGCCAATGTCGCCGCCATCGAAAAAGGCTGACTGGCGCCGATGAATGCGACACCAAATCCCAAGGTGAGCTTGTCCGGCAGTCCCTTCACCTCAAGATTGGTCAGTTTTTGAAGTTGCCTTCGACTTTCCTCTTCGAATGCGCGTGCGAAAACCTGGATGTACGCCAAGGCCAGATCGGCACGAACCAACACGATGACATCGTCTCCGCCGAGCAAGATGGGACGCGCCGCGAGAAGTTCACCCTTTTGACGTATCGGTAGCAGCACCTCGAGGGCCGCCTGCTGGGCACCATGACAAGTACTCCTCTCCACAGCTTGGGAGAATGTTGTGTAAATTTCCAGGAACCGCTCGGAATGCTGTTTAACAGTTTCGTTGATTTTGATCAATACTTGCCCCATGCCATTGCCATCGGCGTGGATCATTGCCACATCACGCATCCCGCGCACAAACGGAAATCCATCGACATCCTCGGTTTCCAGGCTGCGCGGCCAGTCCTCCCATTTCAGATGCGCTTCTGGCGGCGAATAGCGATGGATGAAGCCCGCCTGACTCAGGTCGGCAAAAGGCTTGTTGCGCTGGGTGACGACATCAATGGCCCCGTCTTTTGAATCGCGCTGCACCGCTACACGGCCGGTGCGTCGGGCTCGTTCGGCAATCGGAACGGGAATGGGATAGTGAGTTCGTTCTCGACTATTGTGGCTTCGCAAGTCCTTCTGTGCCTTGGAAAAAGCATTCGAAAACGAGTCCCCTTCCCCTCGTCCCAGCACAAAACCAAGACTTTGGACCGCTTGTTGAACCGCCAAAAGCCACAAGGCGGCAAACCGGTCGAGCACGCCGTGGTCCCGGCAAAATGCGTAGAATGCCCCCCCGGCCCGCCGGGAAAATTCGATTCCTGAAGCTTGGGTTGCAGCCAATACAGCATCAAGCAAATTGTCTTTAGCCTCATGATTGGTCAACCGGTCAATCAACTCGCTGCCTCCGATGGCATCACGCAAACGGCCTGAGGAAAAAATGAAAGACTGAATCGATTTCACTTCGAAAATCAAACAACCCACGGGGCCATCTGTGGACATGACCCGATCATCGGAATGCCGTTGATCTGTCAATGTCTCTTGCAAAACTTGTCCCGACATACCGGTCATGGCCTCTTTCCCCCATCGTTATGATCCAATGCGCTTCTTGACATCATCACTCTCCCATCAAAAAACCTGATCAACAAAGATTGACCATGTAATTTCAAGCTAGCCAGCCCTTTGCTCACTCCAGACGTTCCATCAAGGCCAATTCCCAGGAAATGTCGTCCATCTCCGCTTCGCTCAACACCACCCCTTCAGGCAGTCGCTGGTTCAACCGGAGCACCAACGCACAATCCCCAGGTTTCAGGGCCACGCTCATCCGGTTGACAGGTATTTCCACCCCCAATTGAGCCCCCAGAAAGCGCGCCGACGACTCATGACCGATCGCAGAGACAAAATCGCCAAACAACAAGGTGCGTGCCGTAGCAACCGGCACGGGCCCACTAAAACGCCACAGACCGTAGGCCGTCAATACCGGGGAATTCAACAGGTACAACATCACGCGTCTCCTGACCAAACAATAGGATCTTCCGGACAACTGGACAGGTCGTGCCCAAACTCGGGAACCTGCCCCCAAAAAGTCTGGAATGCCCCGAATCCAAAAGCGGTTCGCCCTCCCAGTTGAAGCTTTTCACCGAGCCTGAACAAGCCATGAAAAGGGGCCACCGGACCCGCATATTCCAGCGTCCCGTCCCAACCGTTGAATACCATGTGGTGCCGTGTCCGTTTCGATTGCCGCGCGAATGATGACATCCGGATTTTCTGGTCCACCAACCCTACCGATGCCGCCATCCCCTGCCAGTGGCGTTGCTGATCCTCGTCGTAGGGCAGATGTGCCTCTGCAGCATGGGCCAACTGGCTGACCCGTCCCAAGAGACGGCGCACCAGTACCGAAAATGTGGGAGGATGAGCCATCAGACCATTACCTTCTTTGAGGATCAACGGGGTGATCGTGCAAAAACGCATACGGTTCCGCTGACCAATATCCTGATGGAAGAAATCCTTCGTAATACTGCGCGCCTCGGGCATCCCGATGGTTTTATCATCCACCCCGTAGTAGTAAGGCATGGGTTCCTGTGCCCCGTATTGGGCCCAGTGAATGCTAAATGAGCGACGTTCCCTGCCCAGGCCATGCCTCCCCATTTCCTTGACGGTATTCGTGACCTCCAGACCACCGTCGCAAGCGTCCCCGGTCAATGTCACCCGCAGGCGCGGATAACCAGGCAATGGAGGAACCAGGGAATAGAGCCGGGCCCGGTTTTCGCCGATGCCGTAGAGCCGTTCAAACAGGGAAGGAGAAACCTGGCTCAAGGTTTTACCGAAAGCGCCATGCCAAAGCGTATGCCGGTCTCCATCCGGTAAATCTCCCTGCAAGAAGAAATCCAGAACGAGACAGCGCAACGGTGGCCGTGATCGTTCCATTATTTCACCGACACCTTCAGATCTGCGGGCAAGGCATACACCGGCGACTTGTTTTCATTGATCCTGACTTTTTGAATCACGCAACGCTGCGTCAATTTGGCACCCAGAAGATTCAAGAATTTCCGCTTGTTGATGCGCGACAACAAGGGCGAGAAATAATGGGAGGGCCCATCACCATTGTCGTTAAACCACTTGTTCAGCGTGGCCTCGGTCTCATCGTAGCAACGATTTGCCCGCCCCGACACCTGCATCAGAATGAGTTTCAGGTATCCTTCCTCGCCCCAGCCCCACTCTCCTTCTTTTTCATACCAGTCGATCCCCTCCAGTCCAGCCAGGTGGGCGCGGGCAAACCACCAGTACAGCGCAAAATCCCGAGGGTTCAAGGCGATGGGCTGGCCATTGATCAGGATGACTTGATCTTTGACATGCAACTCCATGTGTACTTCGGTACGCATGCGGTTAACCATCTGTACGGTTTGCATGAACCCGGCCTTACCATCCCGGAAGGCATCGGGTAACCCGTCGTTGAAACGGATGAAGGGAATCTCGGCCAGTTGCACCCACGCATTCTGACAATCGATGGCTACGGGCACCTTGGGGTCGCGGGTATGAATGATCGACTGCCCGGGCGTCGGGTAATAGAAGTCGGGATGACCCTCATAGGGCTCGCTGACCAGCACATGAGACAGACGGTCCTGTTCGCGCCCAAACAACGACAAGGCATAGCCAAGATAATAGCCCATGGTCTTGCGCCCCCCCGCCAACGATACATGCAACTCCGTATCGGGTTGGCGCGTGAGTCCGGACACCAGCCAGCATATCTGATCAGCCGCCCGTTCATTATCGGCAATGGTGCGGATGTCTTCCAGTTCCATTCCATCCTCTCCACTCAGGGCATGGATGGATCGCTCATTGAATTCGATGTGGGGCAAACCGTAATCCCGACACAGTCGATGAAACCATCCCGGGGTGCCGGACAACAGATTGAGAATGGCATGCTGAGCCCCGCGTCGGGTCGTCACCAGCCGAATCTCGTGGGGGATCCACACAGGCCGACCGGCGCCCGGATTGACCGCCAGGGCATATAGGGTTTCCGTGACGATCTGCGGTGACATGCCAATCGCGCATAGCAGGATTCTTCGTCTTTCGACGGGCGCCCCATCCTGGGTTGCCATCGGCCTATTCTCTGTGCTTGCAACCTTTGCCACGTTGATTCCCCCTAGTGAATTGTCCAGGTGCCGCTCAGGGCTCCACTCATCCAGCCACCAGCGCCCCCCATGGCGGTGACCCCACCTGTGAAGGTCAACCCTGCACCATTGGTAAAACTGGCCTGTCCGATGCTGGTTACCGTCCCGTTCAGGGCCACGGTTCCCGTGGCGGGAGAAGCACAGGTCCCCGCCAAGGTTCCTGGCGTGGATGTCGCCGACAGGTTCACCGTCAGGGAACATGTCCCCGACCCGGTGGTCCCGGACATCGTTCCGCTATAGGTACGCGCGGCGGGAATTAGTTGCACAGCGGGATAAAGCATGGCCTGGCTCAGGGCATTCGACACGGCTGTCGGCAAGCTCAGGGGGGCATAACCTCCCGCCGCCACCGAGGTTCCCGTTGCCTGCACCAGAGGGACGCCCGCCAGATCCGTCATTTGCAACGCCACACCCGCCGTTCCCCCTGTCAGCATGAGGCTGTCCAGAATGGCATCTTCGCCCGCATGATCCGCTTTGAAGGGGGTTGTGAACAAGTCCCCGCCATTCCAGGCATTCCAGGTCATGACCGAAGTTGCTGCCTCAGCCAGCGCCATCTTGGGCTGCGCCTGAAAACCCACCAACTGGGCCCAGGTATCCATCTGAGCCAATGCCAAAGGCAATCCACCGGCTTCAAAAGTGGCCACGGACGAATTCAGGACCGACAAAGCCTGATTCACGCTCGTTCCCCCGGCAGCGGCCAGTACCAGTGTCGTCAAGGGAGTCAGATTGACATAGGCCGCCCCGGTACCGGCATTCAGCAGCGGTGGGCCATAAGTCGTCATGAGCAAACGACCGCTGGCGTCCGTCGTGCTCAGCACAATGAACCCTGCTCCCGAACAGGCGCTGATATCCACGCTAAAATCCCCCTGGGCATCGGTCACGGGATGCCCGGCTGAAGGACAAGGAACGGGGGCCCCTGGTGTAACTCCCATACTCGAAACCATGGTCACCGTGATGGGAGCATTGACCAACGGTCCGCCACTGGCCGCCACTCCCGTCAACAGGGTAGACGAAAGAATGACGGGATTTGATACCCCAACGGCACTTCCCGTCCCGCCACTGCTCGATCCCCCACCTCCGCCACCACACCCCGTCATAGCCAGAGCAGCCAATACCGTCATCGTTGCTTTCACGTCTTCTCCCAAACCCATTCGTCGTTGAAAGAAGACAGCGTAATCCAGAGAATTGATCAAACTCGTTTTCGCAACGTTGCACTGCGTGCTTATTTGTAGGATACGACATTGAAAGAAATGGCTTTTTTTTCATCATCCGCGCCCTGTTTGGTTTCGACATACTGCAAATCGATTTCGGGATGGTTCAGGGTCGCCATGGAACCTGCCGCCGAAACCAGTTTGGTCCCACCGGTAATATCGATGGACAGTTGGTTTTTGTCCCTGACTTTTTGAATGATGCTTTGGAACTTGAGGCTGAGTTTGATCAGGTCATTAAAATCTGCTTGCACCGTTTGCACGTCGATTTTTTTGTGCCCAAGTTCCGGAAAGAACCAATACATCACTTCCGTGAACAGTTCACACTGGGGCAATGAGCTGTTGGAGCCCAAGAATGTTATTTTTTCCAGTAAGTCGATATGCGGCTTCACGCCACGGATAAATTGCTCGATGGGGGATTTAAATGGCGCAAGTTGCGCCATTTTCTCATCAAAGTTTCGGGCCAAACCGTCCAGTCTCAGCGAATCCCCATTGGACATGACCAATGTTTTAAGCCCTGAAGGATATTCCACTTCCAGTCTTCCCTTGACATCGGAAAGTGCAAAGATCAGATGAGCTTTGGGCTCAACCTTACCCCGTTCACTGACATCACGAAATCCAATCGAAAGAAACTCACTCCCCAGGTAATAGGCAATCCAGGATAATACCGCGACCGCGATCAGCATCCCGATCATGACCAGCGAAAAACCTTCCTGCCCCATCTGGACCGGATACCATTTGGAGAAGAGCATATTACCTTCCACCCCATCGGAAATCCAATTTTCCAGCAAGATGGCAGAAAATACACAGACTGAAACGATGACTTTTTTTCCTTGATTCGGTATTGCGTTCAAAAACGAAGACCACTCTTTCATGGCTTATTTTCCTTTACCCACGACCATGATTTTTGATAGCACATTCCAGTGCATAGGCCTTTTTATGCATGACCTCATTACTGACTACCAGGACAGCCTGCTCCACCCCAACCTCCGAATCCAGCAAGGGAATCAGATTGGGTAAGGCCTGATCAGAAACAAGACAAATGTGACTAACGCTCACGATTCTATTTTTTTTGCGCGGGATGGTTTTTCAGCAATTTTTACAAGAAAAATCTCAGATATCGATGGTAATGTATTACATCAAAAAATAGACGAAAATTTACAAAATTTAACAAACCGTCCTCTTCCCTTTTTTGATCAAAATTCTACGGCTCTCAGGATGACGCAGGGGACTCATCCTCCCTGGTTCGATCAACGAGGGGTTTATGCTCGTTCAACGCCGTCGCAAGGGCAGTATTGCGCGCCATATCGCCAAAATCGGTCGGCATGAGAATCACTGTGGTGGAATTATTTTCCTGGCCGATTTCCTGAATCATCTGAAAACGCCGCAATTCCAGCGCGGCCGGTGTGGCCCCGATTATTCTTGCGGCTTCCGCCAGTTTTCTGGAAGCTTCCAGTTCCCCTTCCGCCTTGATGATGCGTGCCCGCTTTTCGCGTTGTGCCTCAGCCTCCAGGGCCATGACTTTTTGCATGGATTCGGGGATGGTAATGGACAAGATCTCGACACGAGAAACCTTGACCCCCCACGGTTCGGTCGCTTCATCGATCATGGCGCGTAACGTCTGCACGATCTCGCCCTGGGAATGCAATACCCGATCCAGATCCTGCTGGCCAATCACCGACCGCAATGAGGTAATCGCCACCTGCACCACAGCCAATTCCCGATCATTGACATTCAGCAACGCCGCCGGAGCATCCACTACTGCGTTCCAGACAGCCACCACCAGCTTGACGGGCACACTATCGCGGGTAATGGCATCAATATCCGGAACACGACTGGTCACGGTGCGCATATCAACAAAACGGATACGATCGATCCAGGGGATGACAAAGTTGAGGCCTGGGGTCAGTACCCGACTGAACTTGCCCAAACGAAGCACGACTCCGCGCGAATACTGATTCACCATCCTGATGCAAAACAGGAGGATAAACAACACCCCCAATGCGGTGATCACTCCAGTCTGCATCATGAACTCTCCTTTCAACCCGGTCATTCAGCCACCCGCGCCCCCGACTTCAACAACGCAAGCCCAAGAGACAACCCCTCGACAAGACAAAGCCCCAGCAAACCCCATCCCGCACTCTTACCCACAGTTGTCAGATAGCCCAGTGAAATCAGCAAACCACTCAGGGATACCAGAATACGCCCCCCCTTCATCTCCTTCAGGGTGAAATAGGAATACCCCGCCCCCAGGCCCAGCAACAAATAGGCCGTACCTCCAATGTGCTGTCCACTCTGGTAGAGGTAGAACCCCGAACGATCATCATCACCCAGCATGATCCAGGGCATGTACCACAACCACATCGCCACAATACCCAACCCACTTGCCACCCACTTGGTCTTCATGACATCGCTCCAGTCAACAAAACAGAGCCCACAGTGTATGCCAACCAAAACACCAACCATGACAACGCAATATTGCAGGTAAAAACATGCTGCCCCCCTTTCCTGTTGGCTTTCAATGGGGGCGTCTTAATCACCTGCAGGAAGTCGGGGTAATGAAACGAAGCGTCGGGGGGGTCGTGGCAGAAACTGCTTTGTCTTAATCCCCTTCAGGAAGTCGGGGTAATGAAACCGCGAACACGAATTGCAAGATCGTATCGTACAAGTCTTAATCCCCTTCAGGAAGTCGGGGTAATGAAACCGCGAACACGAATTGCAAGATCGTATCGTACAAGTCTTAATCCCCTTCAGGAAGTCGGGGTAATGAAACTGTTGCGGATCTTGAGGAGATACCATGAAAAAGGGTCTTAATCCCCTTCAGGAAGTCGGGGTAATGAAACGACCCCACTTCACTTGGCAGCTCAGTACTTCAGTCTTAATCCCCTTCAGGAAGTCGGGGTAATGAAACAAAGATGGCTCTCCCCAAATCTGGGGAAATGTGTCTTAATCCCCTTCAGGAAGTCGGGGTAATGAAACCACGCTTGCGAAAGGATGAGTGATGCGCAGTTGTCTTAATCCCCTTCAGGAAGTCGGGGTAATGAAACTGATTAAGGAGTAAGATAATGACCCCTTTTGAGTCTTAATCCCCTTCAGGAAGTCGGGGTAATGAAACTGAGTATCAGGCGGCCAAGAAAATCTTTGAAAGTCTTAATCCCCTTCAGGAAGTCGGGGTAATGAAACCCAGCACTATCACTTCAACCCCATGGTGCTCCGGTCTTAATCCCCTTCAGGAAGTCGGGGTAATGAAACAGAAACCGCCTTCGTAGATCGCAGTTCCTACGTGTCTTAATCCCCTTCAGGAAGTCGGGGTAATGAAACGAAATCAGATCCAGGCAATCCGGAAGAAAAACTGTCTTAATCCCCTTCAGGAAGTCGGGGTAATGAAACGGAAATGTTTTGCCTGCGGCAACCCAGCGTCTGTCTTAATCCCCTTCAGGAAGTCGGGGTAATGAAACCCGAGGAGGATAAGGAGGTCATTGGCAAGTTTGTCTTAATCCCCTTCAGGAAGTCGGGGTAATGAAACCGTGCAGGAGGAACTCGGGGATGCGGCTGAACCGTCTTAATCCCCTTCAGGAAGTCGGGGTAATGAAACTGCGGTCAAGTTGCTGGAGGACGGGATCAACGCGTCTTAATCCCCTTCAGGAAGTCGGGGTAATGAAACGGGAAAAAGCATCGCCTCGTTGAATTCCTGGCGTCTTAATCCCCTTCAGGAAGTCGGGGTAATGAAACTCTGGCTTTGGGAAGCCCCGTCGTTATTGGCTTGGCAGGGGCATTTGCGGACGGTAGCCCTCAAACACACCCACGGCTTTGGCCAACATGGTCATTATGGCTGATTTTACCTTAATAATCAACAAGCGGACGATTATGGGTTGTTAAAGAACGATCACACCACTATCTTCGGGCAGCATCCCTTTCCCGTAACAGACGATAGCTGATTTATCCCTGCCACACAAGACGTAATAACGGACTCGATCCGTTTCCTGGTGGATCAACCGAGACACGGCTTGTTTCAGTTCCGTCAACCGACGTTTGTCCAGGTGACATTCGTACACACTTCCCTGCACCCGATAGCCATACCCCTCGATGGCATTCATGACATGAAGTCGTCGACGGTCATCAAATATGTCATAACAGACGATTACCAGCATGATTTACAGGATCCAGTCGATGGGCAACCCTGGTTTACGACCTCGCCCTTGAAAGACGACACGTTCCTCGCACCAGGTACAAAGCGGATAAGCACGCAGACTGTCGGTTTCCGGGTTGATGAATTTCGTCATCTCGTACCATATCCGGTCAAATTGTGCGGTTTTTAGCTGGCATTCAAACACCGTAAAATTCACCTTTTCACCAAACCCGTAAAGTAATTTCTCCATGCAACGACGACTTCGATCTTCCGCAATGTCGTAACAAATCATCCAGAGTTTCATGATCAGCGTAGGGTAAAGGGTTCGTAAACCTGCTCTTCGCCCAGCATGACGCGCGCATAGTGATAGACCTGAAACTGGATGGCGCGGTGATAGTCCATGCGGTGACGCACGCGGGGGTGCAGAATAGCGCTGCGGAATTTACTCTGAATCAGGGCTACATATTTTCGGCGCGCGTTGTCTTCCATGCGGCACGGGTATTCTGCCTGGTCCTCCATCACGAAGTCTTCCGGCTTCAACAGCCCATCGATCAGGGCATACAAAGCCACGGTGTCAACCACGGGTCCCCTGAATTCTTCCATCAGATCGGAGACCAGGGCGGGATGCCCAGGACGCAAGGCGTGCAATGCGCCAAGATAGGGGTTCAACCCCCGCCGATGAACCAGGGTCATGATGGTATTGAACAGGATTCCGTAACCGTAAGAAATCAAGAGATTGAAGGGATCGGCGGGTGGCCGGCGCTGGCGTCCGGAAAACCCCCAGCACGGAGGAATCAACTGTTTGACCGCCGTAAAGAATACATGCGCCCCCTGCCCTTCCGTACCTCTGACCTGGTCCAGAGTCAATGTAGTGGGCAACCGATGCATCAAATCGGCCAACTGATGATCGGCTTTTTGCAATTGATCCAGTTGCCTGCGACGGTTATAGCGTCGCAACAAAACACGGGTGTTATGCAGTTTTCCACGCACATAGGCACGGCCCAGCATAAGTTTGACCGCCCCATCCTCATCACGCAGAAACTGGGCGCGATGAAGGTCAGCATGGTTATGGCGAAAAGTATCCAGCGCCGCAAGGCAATTCCCCCCGACATCGCAGAAATAGACCTCCACCTGGTGTTTGGCGGCATGGCGCATCAGCGCCGTACTGACCATGTGATTGCCCTGAATCACGATTTGGTCAAGGGTGTTGAAGGGGATTGTTTCGCCAACCTCTTGGCGTCGACCGATGATCAGGCGATCGTTCTCTTTGTAAAAAGCCAGTCCATGTCCCGTGACCACCAAGGAACGAACCTGGGGGTCCAGGGGGGCGTCCACAAACTCCCAATCCTGTTCATTATCGAGTTCCGTCGGGATGGCGCGTGATCTAACCCTGACAGCAGGTTCGTCTGCAGACCCCAAGTTTGGCAATTTATCAGGAAAAACCGTCGCTGGGTCAGGAAGGTTCCGCACAGGCTCTTCATCTTTGAAATGGCGTCGGCTGAAGGCCCTTTCATGGGCTTCCAGTCCCGGATATTCGTTGGGAATGACCCATGGCTCTGCCCCCTCTGTGACAGGCTTGAGGAGATTGCGGATAAAGTCCACTCCCAGAAACCGGAAGCCCTCATCAAAATGGGTGACACGGGTCTTATCCGACTGGAGATCGAGTTTCAACTTTTTCATGACGTCCATCGTCAGTTGCAAAGCCTCCTCGGCTTCCTGACGTTCCCGGCACAGAATCAGAAAATCGTCGGCAAATCGCACCAGACGGTATTGATGCCCCATGATATTTTCGTCGAAATCGTCCAGATACAAATTGGCCAGCAGGGGTGACAGGGGGGAGCCCTGGGGAATGCCTTTTTCCAGCAGAAAGGGTGGACCCGACAGCGGTTGAATCACAGCAGACAACCACAGATCGATGAGCGGAAATGTGCTGTCATCCGGCACAGTACGTTCCAGTTTTTCCCTCAGCAGGCGATGGTCGATGTTGTCAAAGAAAGCCGTAATGTCCGCATCCACCACCCACTGAAACCCCTGGTCACGCAATCGTGTTACCGTGGCCACGGCCATCTTGACGGAGTGACCCTGACGATAGGCAAAACTGGCCGTTTCCAGTTGACTGTCGATGGAGGGCGTCAATGCCTGGGCTACAGCCGTTTGAAGAATGCGATCCCGCACCGTCGGAATTCCCAACTTTCTGAGTTTTCCGGTTTTTTTGGCAATCGGAATTTCCAGTAACGGAGAAGGACTGTAAAGATGTTGCTCAACCTCTGAGCGTAAGGTTATGAGCCGACCAAACAACTTTTCTCCGAATTGTTCCAGACTGACTCCGTCAATGCCAGGACTGCCGTGGTTTTGACGTACTCGCTCCCACGCCGCGAACAGGGAAGGGTCCGTCAGCGCCGAGGCGAGTAATGTCATATCACCCATGTTGGAGGAATGAGATCAACGGTTGAGCAACCCCGTTTTTTGAGTTACCTCGGATTCGTTGATGGAATAGCGCTGCACGATGTTTTTCTTGTCGAACATCACCACGAGGGATTTTCGGGTGCCGCTGGAACTTGCGCCAAACATATTGACGATGGGCACATAACTGATGGCATCGGCCGACATCTTGGTAAAACTGTAGGTCCATATCTCCAACCCGCTATCCGTGAAGGATGTGGAGGTAGGCGCTCCAAATAACGCCTGGACCTGGGCTTGCGTCGTCTTTCCCTCTTCGATCTTGCTCTTGATGGTATCGCCCGATTCAGCACGGATGCTCTCATTGCCCGTGCTGGCGCAACCCGTTACCAAGAAAGCCAGAGAAATCGTTCCAGCCATGAATACCTGCCTGATTTTTTTGCTCATTGTCTTGATCCTTTGCGATTGATGTCTTTTGTATAAAATAGTCACTGGCCTTTCATGACCACCTCTGACTGCAGGGGCGGCGCCAACAGGAATCCAGCATAATTCGTCATGGTCCAAAACTTGCGTTTGGCAACATTGCAATTTCCAGCGCCCCCCCAGCCATTCCAGGCAATCCGACTCACGCCCGTCGACTATACTCAACAGTATGGGGTTTTCTGAGGAAGTCACGACTTGGGGACCTCCCGAACCCGGCTCCAATCGGGGGATATGAACCGAGGCAGTTGGTGGAACAATTTCTCGTGTCGACGGGGTGTGGTGCCTGCCAGTTTTCACA
>JAJYPA010000050.1 GCA_021795795.1 Pseudomonadota bacterium
CCTATCAATTTGTATGGTTTTGTCATGGCGCATTTGCGTTCACGACGAATTCCTCAGCGACAGATCGCCCGCGAAAGCGGCGTTCCGTTTTCCACCGTCTGCAAGATCGCGCAGGGAAGTGTTACTGATCCGTCGGTACATACAATCCAGCGTCTGGCTGATTATTTCGCTAATTACGCCAATCGGAATCATGATGCAGGTTGACGAGCTGATCCCCACTCTTGGCAGGCGCTGCAAACACCATCATATGCGTGAACGGGTGTTGCCATGAGTCTGGACGCGCTTTCCTGGGCTTTCAATCTTGACTTGCCGAATTCCGGCGCAAAACTGACTCTGCTGGCTCTGGCCAATTTTGCGAACGAACATGGCGAAGCTTATCCAAGCCAGAAAGCCATTTCTGCAAAAACGTGCCTTTCCGACCGCGCAATCCGTCGTCATCTGGTCACTTTGGAAGAACTTGGGATTATTTTCAGGAAACCGCGTAAACGTGCTAATGGGTCTTATTCTTCGGATTTGTTCCAAATTCATGTTGGAGGTGGATTTGCCGACGGAAAATTCCTCCGGCGGCCAAATTGGCCGGAGGTAGAAAATGAACATATCCAGCGGCCAAATCGACCAGCGGCCAAATTGGCCGACGGCCAAAAACAGCAACGACCAGCGGCCAAATTGGCCGCACCAGAAAGGTCACTAAATACAACCATAAATAAACTACACACTACTGAGGTAAATAGAACTACTGAGCGCGAGCAACCGGAACCCGAAAACCGTGTGTGTGTTGACTTGATTTTTCCTCCACTTCCTGAACAGACGCGATTGGCATTGTTCCGAATCATCGAACCTTGCGCCCCATCGGATGCACAGGTCATCCTTGACGAAGTCAGCGGCACGTTGGCCAAAGGCACCTGCAAAAACCCGATCACGCTGGCCATGTCGCTGGTGAAAGCCATGAGCCAAGGAAAGTTTTATCCATCGCTTGGGGTGGCCGTGGCACAAAACCGTGCCAAAGCGGAAGACCTGGCACGTGTGATTGCTGCAACACGGAAACCAGAAAACCTCGACCCGCTGGCTTGCCAGAAGGGGCAGGAAGTCGTTGACGCCATCAGAACCCGACGAAAGCGATGGCTTAAAAAAGTAGATGACGGAATACCGAAACCACGCCAATCCGGATAAAGGTTCGTGTCATAAAGTGTAAATTTAATTCAATCAAGTTAAGGAGTTGCAAATGAAATACAGAAATTTTGTAATGATTGGCGTTCTGGCTGGCGTTATTGGACTGAACGGATGTGCGACGAACATGGCCGGAACGATGCAATCGTCCGGCAATGCCTATAGTACTGCGCAGGCTGGTGTGATGCAGACCGTGCAAATCGGCACGATTCTGGCGCTGGTGCCGGTGAAGATTGCTGAAAACGGTGGTGGCATGGGCACGGCTACCGGCGCTGTGGCTGGCGGCTTGCTCGGTAACAACATCGGGCACGGCGCGGGTTCTCTGCTGGGCGCCATTGGAGGTGCGGCACTCGGTGGACTGGCAGGGCACGCGATTGAAGGCGCTGTCTCTACGCAGAATGGTTTCCAGATCACCGTGCAACTGGACAACCCTGCCCATCAGGTCGTTGCCATCACACAGGCGGCAGATATCCAGTTGCATGTGGGTGAGAAGGTGCAGGTGGTCGGGGGATATGGAACTCAGGCACGGGTACAGCCTTTGAACTGAGCTGCCTGAAATGTGCGCAGACAAGCTGATTTATGCGATAGTGGGTTTGTAGGGGGAGATATGATTCAAGACAACAGAAACAATGAACCCAGGCTACTGGATGTGCCCATCCAGCAGATCAAGTTGATTCATGACCAGCCACGCCGGAGCATGGATCCGGATGCGATTGAGCGGATGAAAGCGAGCCTGGCCACGGTAGGACAACTGCAACCGATCGGCGTGCGCCGGCACGGCTGCGGCTGGACATTGATTTTCGGGCATTTGCGACTTCATGCCGCGCTGCAGCTCGGCTGGAAAACCATTCAGGCCATGGAATACGGGGAAATCGAATCTGCGGTACTGATTGATCTGGCGATATGGGCAAACGAAAACCTGCATCGGTCGGCGCCAGCGCTGGATGAGATGGCAATCACCATCTGCAGGCTAATTGATGCGGGTATGTCGGATTCGGTGATTGCGCTGGCTTTGGGGAAAACGATTGATTGGGTAACCGGCATGCGTGATATCGCGCGCGATCCGATGGCCAGACGGCTGATTGATATTGGGCGATTGGTCGAACTGGAAGCCTGGCTGATGTTCATGCAACTTTCGCTTGATGATCGCAAAAAACTGCTGGACAGTGCTGAATCGGTTTCTTTGCGAAACTGTGAAGGATTCATGAAGAAACCCGCTGTATTAAAGCCAATAATCCATGGAATTCGACATCACAAAAGTGATGTCCTGATTCAGGATCTTTGGTCTGATCTTGCTGGTCACGTCGAAAAACAAGGCAGTCTGTTGGCGCAAAAGGATGAAGAAGATGGATGCTCGTACTCTGTACAATGAAATGGCCGGCGAGGCATGGAAGCTGGCTGCGAAATCCATGTTGGACATCGAGGATATCCAGCAGGAACTATTTCTGATGTGCATGGAAGTGGCCGAAGGCCGCAGCGCCTACACGCCGATGATTGGCGGTGTGCATGCGTACATCATGGGTCGGTTATGGGGGCTGTTGCATAGGTGGCAGCGCTCGCAATCGTTCGAAGACCTTGTTCATCCTGAAGATTCTGAAATGAATGTTTATGAGCAAGATTTTTTTATTCCTGCTGTGTTGCACACTCCATCAGTAGAAGATGCGCTGGAACAGCGAGATGTGCTGTACGAACAGGATGTTATTGATATTGAAGAAAACCGTCTAATGTGTGAACGCACGAAAGACCAATCGACCCTGTTTATATTAATTAAAACCGGTCATTGGTCGGCTAGGAATGCGGCAAAATATTGCGGTGTAAGTAGAAACGCCATTGAAAAAAGGATTGCAAAAGCACGTGAGTTAACTACTCCGCCCTGAAGGGCGGAGCTTCAAAGAGTGGTAAGAAGTTTGGTTAACCGGCCTGAGTCACAGAACACCGATGCAGAGCACCGATGTTTCCTCACGCTGGTGTTATTTAGCCAAAAGTATTACGGCAAATCGGTGCGCAATTTTTTCTTCCATTGTTTTGGCAGACCGAAAGTAGATTTGTTGATAATTTTCTTTTTTTAGAATTTTATTCTGAAAAAAGAAACCTATAGCAACGGCACAGGAAAATTTTTTTATATCTTCATCGTTGGGTATGGCGATTTGAATGCGTGGAGTCGTATTGATTTTATGGGTAATGACGGAAAAAACGTGGTTTGGTAATGTCGCTTCTGTAACGATGATGCCAATTTTTTTTGCAAATTTGTAAACATCGATTGGACGTGGACTGTCACCCCATATTTTTTGAATGTATTCAGAGGATAGATTATCCAGCATGGTTAATGTCCGATATAGTTAACAAACTGTTTTTTAAGTTTTTTTAGCGCGTGGTTTTGAATTATGCGAACAGATTCACGACTCAATTCCATCAGGCTGGCGATTTCATCCAAAGACATCGCATCTTCATCATCAAACCCGAATCGTTTGCGTAAAACATAATGTTCCCGCTCTGATAACGTCAGCAGCCCGTTCATGACAAAACGACTTCGTTCTTTTGCAAGCAGTTGATCGACGTGATTGGATTCGCTTTCAAGCAAATCAATTAAGGTGCTTTCGGAGTTTCCGAAAGGCTGGTCTAATGAATTCGTATGCTGTGATAACGTAACGAATTTATGGACGTCAGCAATAGATAGATTCATGCTTTTTGCCACTTCAAAATCGCTTTGCGTTTTTTTGGCAATTAACACAAAGCTTATCGAGCGAATAAGGTGCGCCGGCAAACGTACCGTCCTTGATTCCATGATTGCTTTTTTGATTGAATGCTGAATCCACCATGTTGCATAAGTAGAAAAACGAAAACCTTTTTCGGGATCGAATTTTTCCAGTGCATGTATCAGTCCGAGATTTCCTTCACCGATGATGTCCGCAAATGGCAAGCCGCGATATTGATATTTTTTTGCGATGTTAACAACAAGAGGCAGGCTGCGAGACAATAACGTTTTTCTGGCCACATCGCAGCCGTTTTTAAGTTGCTCGAACAAGACCTTTTCATCATCGACGTTCAATGCATTATTTAATTTAATGTCCTGTAAATACATCCGCACAATATCTGTGTTATGACCGGTATCAGTGACATCAACGGCATCAACGGTATCATTTGCGTCATCAACAAAAACTGCATCATCAATGTTCAGATCAATGTCCAGATTTTTTGGTGCGTTCACGGGATCGTCCTTGGATTAAACGTCCTTGGATAAAGCCCACTGTTATTTGGTTTTAATGGACTCGCCGCAGGCGTCCACGTAAGCACTGGCTGAACTGACGGCAGTGCTGACCGAATCCATGGTTGAGTTTGTGTGGTCCATTTTGCCAAAGCTCCGCCAGGAATTGCCGGCACTTTGACGCCTGCTTTGGCAAACACCTGAGCGCTGTAATGCGTTCCGACCGAGGTTGCTGTTTTTCCGGTGTTGTAAGCGGCCAGAGCGCCGCGCAGGTCATGGCCGGATTGTTCCCATGCCACTATCATGACTGACTGGGCAGCACGCAGGTTTGTGCAGGGATCCAGCACATCTTCGATTTTTAGTTTCAGCGCGGGCAGATTTTTGTTGTTGATTTGTGCAAGACCAATATCCACAGAATGACCAGATCGGATCAGCTTATGCGCTAGGCTGGCAGACTCATCAATATTAGTTGGCCGCCAGGATTTTCCGGTCGTGTTGTCATGCAACAGGAACGGATTGCCGCCCGACTCCTGCTGCACCACTGCAGCAATGGTGACAGGTGCCAGATCAGGTGCGCATTGGTGAATTAAGTCGATTGGTGTCATACCTATATTCTGCAAGGTGGCCACCCTGCGGAATATAGGTAACCCCCTGATGTTTAGGGTCAACCTCAGAAGGAGCATTCATGCGAGTAATCATCGCTGAAAAACCATCCGTAGCCCAAGCCATCGCAGGCGTGCTGGGCAATGCCAAACGAGCCGAAGGCTTTATCGATTGTGCCGGTAACACAAAAGTGACCTGGTGTTTCGGGCACCTGCTGGAAACGGCGCCGCCGGAGGACTATGTGGAGGGTGGCAAGGTCAAGCCGTCCGATCTGCCGGTCATACCAAAGGAATGGAAATTGACGCCGCGCGATGGCGGGGCAGGCAAACAGGTCAAAGTGATCCGGGAACTACTGAAGACAGCCAAGGAGGTCGTGAACGCAGGTGATGCGGATCGCGAAGGCCAGCTACTGGTCGATGAAGTGCTGATTCATCTGGACTGGCGCGGTAAAACATCCCGATTGTGGTTATCCAGCCTGGATGATGACAGCGTGCAGCGTGCGCTGGCCACGCTCAAATCTAATGAATCCATGCGCCCGGTTTATGACTCTGCGCTGGCGCGCCAGCGTGCGGACTGGGTGAGGGGCATGAACTGTTCCATCGCTCTCAGCCGCAATCTGCAAGCGCTGGGCGTGCCGGGTTCGTGGAGTGTCGGTCGAGTGCAGACGCCGACGCTGGCGTTGCTGGTTGACCGCCAACGTGCAATCGAAAACTTCAAGCCGCGCGACCACTATCAGGTCGAAGTGGAACTGGGTGAGGATGGCATCAAAGCCCTGTGGCAGATCCCGGATGATCTGCTGCTCGATGGGTTGCTGATGGACAGAACGATGGCGGAAACTGTTGTCGGTCAGGCATCCGGCCACTCGATGCAGGTTGGGCGATTCACTACCAAAACCGGCGAACGCGCGGCACCGCTGCCGTATGCGCTCAGCACGCTGCAAAAGGTCGCCAGTCGCAGGCTGGGTCTGTCGGCCAAGGACACGCTGGCGGCAGCGCAGGAACTGTACGAAGCCAAGCTTACTACCTACCCACGCACTGACTGCCCGTATTTGCCGATGGAAATGCACGCGGACGCAGGCCGCATCCTCAAAGCCATCGCCGCAGGTCAGGACGGGCTGGATGCAGATCGCCGACACGCTGCCTGGAACACCGGCAAGGTCGAGGCACACCATGGCATCATCCCGACCGGACAGAATCCGGACAGCGCCAACCTTTCAGCGAATGCCACACGGATATTCGAGATTGTCCGTGAATCGTATGTTCGTCTTTTCATGCCACCGGAAAAGTTTGAAACCCGCGAAGCGATCTTTATCCTGAAAACCGCTGACGGTGGCAGTGAGCGGTTCCGTGCTACCGTACGTATTGTGCTGGAACCGGGTTGGACGAAACTGGGCGAGCAGGAAGAAGATGAAGATGTGGCTGTGCTCGGATCCGGCAAACTGCCGATGCTTGCCGAAGGACAAACGCTGCAATGCATTGGAGCCATTGTCGTGGCCAAGCGCACGACGCCACCGAAACCGTACACGGACGGCACACTGATTGCGGCGATGACCGGCATTCACAAACTGGTGACGGATCCCAAACTCAAGGCGCGCCTCAAGGAAACCGCAGGGCTTGGCACTGAAGCAACCCGTGCATCAATGATCGAGGTGCTGATGACGCGCGAATATGCCGAACGCAAAAAGAAAGAAATTCATCCGACAGAACGCGGCGTGCAGCTCATTGACATGCTGCGCCGCGTAGCGCCTGAACTGGCAGATCCGGGCACAACCGCTCTGCAGGAAGATGCGCTGGCCGACATTGCTGCTGGCCGCGCATCACTGGATGTGTTCCTGGAACAAGAGATCGAGGCGGTGCGCAACTTTTCGCGAACTTTATTGCAGGGCAAGCTGGTGGATAGGGAAATTGTCATGCATTCCTGCCCAGCCTGCCAGAGCATGCGTTGTGTGCGGCTGACCAGCAAAGCCGGGAAACCATATCATCGCTGTCAGGATTGCAATGCTGCTTTTGCCGATGACGACGGCAAGCCTGGCCAACAGTTTGAGGACAAGCCAGAAGGTTCTGCTGCACAGAAATCGACTCGAAAAGCGGATGGGCCGAAATGTTCCGTCTGTAAGAAAGCGACATTCAAATATGAAACCAAGGCGGGGAAAGCATATTTTCGGTGTGGCGATTGCAAGTCGGCCTGGTGGCCGGATCGCAAGGATGATGCCAAGTTGGGGACGAAGTGGGAACAAAAAGCCGCCTGATTCCCGGACAGGCATCGTATTTAAAGCCCGGCAAGACCGGGCTTGTTTTCACCTCGAATAATTGACATATACAATCGAAGCGATATACTAATAATATCGTTTTAATATTAAAAAAGGATTATCATGATACTAACGGTGGGCAATACAAAAGGTGGTGTGGGCAAGACAACGCTGGCTGTCAATCTCGCTATTGCGCGTGCCCGGCAAGGGCGTGATGTATGGTTGATCGACGGCGATCGCCAGGGTACTGCGCAAACGGCTATCAGCATCCGGGCAGAAGCCGGGTGTCAGCCAGGCATTGCATGTGTGACTTATCCGGATGGGCCGACATTGCGTGCCCAGGTACGGCAACAGGCAGGCAAGTTTGATGACATCATCATCGATGCTGGCGGACGAGATTCGTCAGCGCTTCGGGCAGCGTTGGTGTTGTCGGATGTGTTGCTGGTTCCGTTTCAACCGCGCAGCTACGATGTCTGGGCACTCAACGACATTGCCGTCCTGGTTGATGAAGCGCGCAGCGTTCGGGATGGATTGCGGGCAGTAGCGATACTGAACTGCGCAGATCCCGGTGACTCATCTACCGACAATCTGGAAGCAGCGGCAGCCGTGGGCGATGTTCCTCAGTTCGAGTATCTGGCGACCCCGATCCGCCGCCGGAAAGCATTTGCCAATGCCGCTGGGGCGGGGCTATCTGTGCTGGAACAAAAACCGATGGACAAGAAGGCGGTGGAAGAGTTAAATGCACTTGTTGCAGCATTGTTTTAATATTAAAGTGATACTGAAAAAGTATTGATAAGGCATACGATGGCAATTACGAAGATGAAGACAAAAATACCGGATTCCTCGCCAGCAGCCGATACTTTCATATCGGGTGCGCCTGATGCTGTACGCGCCAAGGGGGTCAAGAAGGGCAACAAACAGCAGATCAGCTTGACCATTGCGCCAGTGCTGCTAGCGAAGGTGGATGAATTGGCCGCCGAACTGGGGCAATCCCGAGCAGCGATCATCAATATGGCGATCTATCGGGCAGTGGAGCATGGGTTGGTGATTGAAGGTGTGAAGGGGATTAAATGAATGGCATGATCAAAAAGCCAAATTTTCTGGAAGGGTTGAATGACAACCTTCGGGTTAGTTTGATGAATTCATTACGCGATCTTTGGTGTCATACATCTACCGCCATTGAGGGTAATAGCCTGACGCTGGGGGATACGCAGTTTATCCTGGAAGAAGGTCTTACCATTGCCGGGAAACCGCTAAAAGATCATAATGAAATTCACGGACATGCTCGGGCAATTGATCTTGTTTACGCCATGCTGGATCAGGATGCTATTACGACACAGGATATTTTTCTTTTACATAAAGCGATCATTGCAGAGAATGTGTCGGATATTTATCAACCAATTGGTAATTGGAAGATTGAACCAAATTATACGAATTACGTCAGCCAGTCAGGAAAATCCGCGATCAGGGAATATCCGGCACCTGCATTGGTGCCAAAGCTGATGAATCAATGGATTGAAAAATGCAATGATTCATTTGGTTATGCAAAATCCATGACTGATGATATTGTTCGCGCGTATGCCGATTTGCATCTTGCTTTTGTAACGATTCATCCGTTTTATGACGGCAATGGTCGCATGGCCCGCCTGGTATCAAATCTTCCGGTGCTCAAGGCAGGATTCCCTCCGATTATTGTGCCTAAGGAAGACAAGAAACGATACCGTGAAACGATCTCGGAGTATCAGGAGTCCATCCCGAATTTATCCCGCCTGCAGAATTTGAATGAATTGCCAAAATCGGACGCTTTTACTGAGTTGTGCAAGGGGTACTGGAAGGAAACGATAATATTGGTTGAGTCTGCGAAACACATGCAAAATACTCAGAATGATAAAGCGTGCGCTGGAATTGAACATCAGAAACACAAAAAATGTCGCATGAACGATTTTGAAAGATAAGTTGCATTTATTTACAATGAGGAAATTAAAATTAAATGACCAGATGCGCGACCCAGCCCTTCACTTAGCGTGTTGATAGGCACCGCATAGCTTAAGGTTGTTGGCTGGTTAATTCGCAAATTCGAAGGCAGACCTCTTTATGGAGTTCCGCCTTTTTTTATTTCGTAGCTATGCACTCGAATCACTACCCACTATTTATTGCTTTGAGAATGCTTCAAAGTAATTAACCCAGGCACGGACGGTATTCAACCTACGCGCAGGCGTTGACCCGCTAATACCCCATCGTTCAAAAAGTCGGGATGGCACCTCTTGACCGGGATTCCGTAGTACGTGATTGAAAATTGGCTCACAGAAAATTATATCAGCCAGTCTCTTCATTTTTTCCGCGTGGGATAAGGTAGCGATACCTCGGCCTTCTTGGTTAATCTTCACTACGGTATTTTTTATATCAACTAGGCCCATCCACCTGATTGCATCGCTGTAGTAGGTGATTTGCCTTGGTGTAAGGTCAAACTCGAGCAAGAGAGCTTCCTTGGCGATTTCTTCTTCATTAACAATAATATTGAACATTGCCAGCACGGTATCAAAACTATCAGCTTGTGGGAATGGGACACCAAGCACAGGGAACGGCGCGGCTGGATTGGCTTGGATTGCACCCAGGTTGAGTTTGGCTTCTGGCTCTAGGATAAATGCAAGCTCGTTGCCATGATCGGCCTTGCACACGCCGTCTGTATACGTTACAGGAATGAATCGTAGTATTGGCTCCTGATAGAAACAAATGAACGTTCTGATGGATTTTCTCTTGCCGAAGTTTTTTTCCCATGCCAGTTGCGGATAAATAAGCTGTCGCACACTGAGGTTATTGCGTGGCCCGACCTTAGCTTCAACTAGATTGATGGTAGTAGCGCCCTCGTATCCGCCGTCCACCTCAATTTGTACACCGGATATAGGGAAGTTGATGCCATTAAGGGGGAAGTCGAAATCCGAGCTTCTGGAGCGTCCGCGAATTGTAAGCGCCACGGATTCGCCGAACACCTCAGTCAGTATGCCAGACACCAAGGCCGCATCGAGCGCAGCCGATTCATGCGCTAACTTTTGCGGATTTATGGTGATGATGTTTCCGGGGAATGCAAAGCTGGACGGGGTGACGATGGAGACAGGTTCAATTTCAATAAACGGATCGAACCTGCCTATTCTGTACGTGCCATTGGCTATGGCGAGAATAGCCATCTGTTCTTTACCCATGACTGGCGGGATGTGTTCACGGAAATCTATCTTCGCCATTAAGCGAGGTTCGCGTTTGGAAATTTGTTTAATCTGGTCTGCGGTTATGTCAAAAAATCCTTGCTCATTGACACGCTCAATAATTCGTAGCTCAGAAAAAATAGCTTCCCATCCTTCGTAATTCAGTGACATATAGAAGCTTTCTATTCCAATTGTAAAGAAGCCACAATAGACTCCATTCGTCGCTTAATACCAAAAGCCATTTCAATTTCTGGCAAAATCAGCAAAGACACGATCGGCTCACAACTACGATGCAAGCTTTGCAAATCCTGTATCAATAAATCGGCGCATTGCACGGCCTTAGCTGCGTTTTCAATATCCATTTTCCGGCTCATGGCATTCTCCTAGTAATTCGTTATTAAAACTTCGTTTGCTTCCTTGCCTCGCTTGCCGCCTTTGCAATTAATGGAGCGGGCAGCGTGAATAATTTGGATGTTGTACTCTTTGTACAAGTCGTGAATGACTTGGGTATTAGAATTCGACAACATCGCCATCACGCCTTTTTTCGTCAACTCAGCAAATACATTCGCAAGTTCAGCTTGGTCGTGCAACCCAAAGCCGCCTTTGACGTAACTAGCAAAACTGGCCGTTTTAGTCATAGGAACATACGGCGGGTCAAAGTACACAAAATCCCCAGGCAGTGCTTGCGCCAATACGTCCTGATAGCCGCTGTGCTTGATTTCAACATCAGACGTTCTCAGGTATTCGCTGATAGCTACAAGATTTTCGGTGTCTACAATTTTTGGATTGTCATACCGACCGAAGGGGGTATTAAACTGTCCGCTCTTATTCTCCCGATACAACCCATTAAAGCAGGTTTTGTTCATAAAAATAAACCTGCTTGCCCGCTGTACAGGTGTCATTTCTGAGGGTTTCTTAGCGCGAACCGCATAAAAATGCTCCTCTTCATTTTTGTGACGTCGCAAACTTCTGATAAGCGCCTCAACATTGTCACGAATCACCTGATAGCAGTTGATTAGCTCTGCATTTGCATCAGAAATAGTTGCGCTGCCTGGCAATTGCGAGAATAAAAAGGCGCCGCCCCCGACAAACGGCTCAAAGTATCTGCCAAAGTCACGCGGAGCTGCGACATGCAGCACATCAAGCAACTGGCGCTTACCGCCTACCCATTTTACAAAAGGTCGCGGCGGTGGGCCTATCTGGGTATCGTCACGGAGTATTTCCAGGACTTCAACTTTCTTATCCATAGCACGCAAAGCCTTCATGTTGGATTGATCGCATTTTTGCGGAATGCATAATTCGATATTTGTATTAATAGTATTCCCCAATTCTATTCAGCAACATCAGACCTGGTTGTTGGCGGTGTTTTAACACCCGCTTTGCATCCAGCAATGAATGCGGCATTCAGCGCCGCTTTAACCCCTATTACGCTCACGTCGTGAAAATCCAAACAATCCCGATTACGGATTTCCAGCGTCTCGATACCAAGATGCTTTTGCGCAATCAATGACAAAAGGCTATCGATATTACTTTTGCTCATTTGGCATTACCTCCTTGCTGGTGCCCCACTCCCGAACAACTCGGACTATCTCGGCATCATCCAGTAGAGACAGTAAGGTCAACACCGCCTTCATGGCCAGCGGGGCATTAGTTCCACGCTGATACTCAAGATATGTTCGGTATCCAACGCCAATACGCCCAGCCATATCTTCTTGAGATATGCGCTTCATTTCTCTAGCCTCTATGAGCGCGTGTGCAACATGGACTACCTCTTTAATTTCCACGGAAAACCTTTAGTACATTTAAGTGATGGGTGAGTATACCATGCTTTAGCCGTGAAGTAAATAATTATATCTTTTTATGATATAAATATAGTCTGTTAGACTATATTTATGTATTAGATCGGCTGGAGATTGTACATAAATATGTATAATAGCCACATAGACTGCCCACCAGTACGCGCCATCACCACCCCCCCCCCAGACTTGCGTCGATCCACAACAGCGCATACAGGGTCAGTGACGCACATAATGCAAATGACTGCCGCTTTTGAGATTAGTAGCTTTTTTGAGACAGCCGCTGTATAGGTACCACCGGGTTAATTGTGCTTATTTTTGCCATCCTTGGGCAGATATAGTGTTATTAGTCGTACGAAACCATTGCTCAATATTCTAAAGTGAGCCGAATTGAAAATACAAAATATCCTGTGGATCAATTACCGCCTTCGCCAGACCTAGTCTCATTGCAGGTGTCTTACGATCTTTTCCTTTTACACAATAATTGAAATACACCCGGTATATCTCCAGGTACCTAGCTAACACAGCGGGGTTGTAGGATCCATAACCATGCCACATCAAGCGCTGCTGCCGCGCGCTAACCACAGGTCGTTCTGCCAAGCTCACGCGGCGCCGAGTCTGCATAAAGAAACGGTCAATCGGATGCAGCGTTGCCCGTAACAACAACCGTGCTTCATGCTCCTTGTCGTAGTCCCCCAAATCAGTAAGCCAGCACACCTGTTTGAATGGCTCAGAGGCGATTGGCTTCGGGTGGTTGACCCACTTGTCACCCCACCTGCCAATTGGTATCGCGCCGGCAATCTCAGTCTTCATCATCTCTACCGCTGCCACGGAATCAGGAATGCCGTTCGAGTTGGCATAGGCTTGTAACCGCGCATTGGCGGAGGCTACAGCATTCTGCTTCTGGTAGGCATTGGCGTCTTTGGCTACTTTAACGTAGAAGCCATCCGCCGTTCTGGCCTTGATGCGCTGCACAAAGGCTGCCATAAAGGCTGCTCTGAACCCGGAGTCCATGTCCATGAAGACGCGTACCTTGGGGGCGTTCTTGAGCAGTCGGGAAAGGTAGGCGAAGTGAGCATACATGCTGTACGTCTCATGCACCTGCATGCCGCTCCCAGGCAGCTTGATATCTTCATCTTTCTGGTCTGATTCTTCAATATTCTCCCGAACCAAGGCATCTGTATAACCTTCTTCGATATCATTAAGCAGTGGATCCTGAAACCGACCACCACGTTTCTTTCCGGCAGCGGTGATTGCACCCCGCTTGGCAGCATCTACGATTGATGCTTTATAGTCATCCGCCAGCCACACTCTAGCGTACTTGCGGAAAGCTGGGAATAAGATGGTATCGCCAATGGCCGTAGCATCGGCATCAATCACAGCAGGGTCCATGTCACCATCGAAGTTAAGGTGGAAGCCGAGCATATATCCGCTTGCAATGTCAGCGCTTCCAATGGCGTTAAGCTGAACCGTTCTGCGATCTTTACGCTGGGTCCAGTTGACCAGTTGAGCAAGAAACAACGGAAGCCGAGAAACAAATCGAAAGCGATACCAACCAACATCGAATACCAAAAAGAGGGCGGCTAAAGAGTCGAAGTGATTTCGAGCGTTAATAAGCTGTATTTTGCGCAAAGATCGCTGGCTTACCTTCCAACCTGACCCATGCCATGGCTTCAGTTTTTTGAATCTGTAGCGCTAGATTCCAAGGTTGCGCCCACCAGCCATTGCTGGACAACAGCACGAGATCGGGCTGCTGAAGCATTCCATCAATCCACACCCAAGGCAGCACCTGGTCAAAGCAAATGTTTGCCCATACCCGTTGACCGTCGATTATCTGTACTGGTTCATGCCATGTTGCCTGAAAGCTGCCTGCAAAACCCGGTCGCCACATGCTGATCGGCATAGGCAGCACGGCACGAAAAACCGGATTTGGCCAGGCACGATGATGTTGTGCGATGACCAGCGCATCGTAGCGCGCACCGGGTATCAGTGTTTCAGCACCGACAATCCAGGTTTGTCCTTGTGGTACGGCAGCAACAATCTGGGATCTGGTGCCTGGCCACCAGTCATCTAACACCGCTTCCGGAAATACCAGATATTTCGCATGGACGCTTTGTAATTGAGCGGCTGCAATCAGGGCGCGGTTATTGGCAATTGCCTGAAAAACATTGCCATTGCCGGGAGGGATTGAGGTTTGAATTCCTACCCAGTCAGCTGGTGTTGTTGGCGGGATGTAGACTAGATTGGCAAGGGCGCTCCAGATGGCAAGAATCCAGGCAGTCAGAACCATTGTTGCAAGACTTACAAATCCTTTTCCGTTGCGGCTGGTCATGGAGGTTAACCACAGGATTACCATCAGACAACCCACAACGCCAGCCAACCCCTGCCCGGGAAACAGCCAACCTGCAGCCGTCAGCGGCGACAGCCAGCCAATGAGTCCGATCGGCGGAACCGCATCGAGCAGCACGGCCATGACTGCCCCGGCAGGTGTGCTGGCGATAATCCATGGCAGGGCGAGCAAAGCGGATGAAACAACCCATGCGGCCACCCCATAGACCAGGTATTGTGACCCGAAGAAACCGGCCACAGACGGCACGAGGGATACGGATCCGGTGAGAAACCAGAGAAAGGCGAACAACCAGCGTGTGCTGCGACTGTCAGCCTGAATGACGACGGCCGGCAGCAACAGCGCCAATATGGCGGCGACTGCTGGCCAGACATTCCATGTGACGCCGCCGGCGAGTAACAAACCGGGCAGGATCCATGGCTTAACGCGCATGATATCCGGACAGTTTGTTGATGAGCTGCTGGTTCTGTTCCTGCAATTGCCCAATCATGGGCTGGATTCTATGTTGTTCCCATTCCATACCGATCCAGAAGCAGACAACCAGCCCTACGCCAGCAATGATAAGCCACAGCTTGCTGATTGAATCTACGATGGCATCTTTCAAAATTGACGTATCGATGCCGATCTTTGCCGTGGGTGGTGGCATGGACTCGATGATCGCCGAAGCAATGCTACTGGTGTCAAGAGACAATGCCGGTTGCGGGCGATTTCTTAGTTCGCGCACCATATCGACCAGGCCCTGCTGTTTTTCAATGGCTTGATGAATCGTTGCAATTCTGGTGTCGATGGCCTGATTGTTGTTGTGTAGAGCGGTTAGCACGTCGCCGCGCCCGGTTTCGCGTGCCCAGCCCCATGCCAATAGGGTTACGTGCGCGGCATTGGACGGGTCATCCACCACGAACCCGGCGCGGGTAAGGATGTTTAAAAGCTGGTCGATTTGCTTTTGCTCGGCAGGTGATGGGGATCTTCCGCCCAGCACATCCATAAATATCTGTTCGGAATTGCTGTAAGCCATTATTCACCCCCGTCAATATCCTCAACCCTGGCCATGGCGGCACTCGAACGCTGCAGCCAGGATTCCAGCGCCAGGCGATAACCGAACGGCAGAGCCTTGCCGTCAATGCCCGATTGCAGGACTTCATGAAACGGCCGCCGGCCGATCATGACCGTGAGCTGGTCATTGAGTTCCGGCAGTTCGGATTCGATCCAGTTGCCACCATCGACGAGCTGGGCGCGCAGTTCGTCGCTTGCCCAAAGAGAAAACTTGTCCGGGGCGCCAAAAAAAAGGTTCTTGATGACCATGCCGGATTCGTAGCGCGCAGGCATGTTGCGCAGCCGATAATTGAGCGCGCGCAGGCTTTCCTGTGTACGGCTCAGCATCCAGACCGGAATGGCATTGGCTTCGCGCAGGACTTCAGAAACGATATGGATGGAACCATCAAAAGCCCGCGTGCCGATTTGGGCTGGCATGTTGATGATGATGCGGGATTCATTTTTTTCGGCGGCCGCCGCGATGGCCGCCACGCGTGTGCCCAGATCGATCCAGCCGTTTTCGGCAGACAGGTCGATCATGGCCGTAGCCGTGACACCGGAACCGGCTTCTAGTCCGCCTTTGCCGCAGACATCTGGATTGGACAGATCTGCGTCGTAGACAATGACCCGTGGCCGCACCTCGCTGGGCAGAGTGATGTAGTGGTGAACCAGCGCGCGTGCGGCAAGGCTTTTGCCGACGCCTCCCTTGTCGCCGTCGATGATGAATGTTTTAAGCATGGTGTTCCCTTTCGGTGGATAAAAAATCAGGTGTCGTGTTCGCCGATGAATTTGTGCCTGGCTTCAGGCGGTCCTTCGATTTCCTTGCGAAAACGGTAATCCTCGTCCGATTCGTCGGCCCGTTTGTCAGAACCGTCTGCCCAGGTGGGCAGTTCAGGATTGATGCCAACTGTGTTTGATTTTGTTGGCGCAGCCGAATCAGGTTGAGGCTTGAATTCAGCTTCTTTGCGTGTTGCGGGTACTGTTTTAGTTGCGTTATTTTTGGCAGCCGCCGCAGTGTCAGCTGCTGTTGTTGATGGCGGTGAAGAAATGCGCAATCTTTTTCGATTGCCGATCGCCCTTAATGCATACCGCAAATCATCAGCAGGGATTGACGGCAACGCCACAATCAGTTGCGACAAAACTTCCTGCGTGTTCGCGCCTTCATCAAAAAGTTGATGAATGGTAGCCTCCAGTCCGCGCACACAGCGCACTGCAAATTCTCTGGTTGAAGCCGATTTTTTTGCATCACGTTTTGCCTTGAGCATTTGTCGCAATTTTGCTGATGCCGTTGCTTGCAATTTTTCAGCCGCTGCTGGATCGAATTTGTTTGATGGCGTGATTTTAGTCATAGTGATTTCTCGTAAATTCAGAGCGTATATAACTCTATTCCGCAAGGCGGACACCCAGTGCGTATGGGCATGCATCGGAAATTGATTTGTTGCTGTGTCAGGGAACACCAGCATGCGACAAGGGAACCGCGGAGAATGCCTCTGTTTCATTTATGTTGGGTGTCGGGCGAAGCCTGACCAAGTGGTAATGTTCCCCATGCAGAAACGCCGCAGGCGTGTATGCATTTGGGACACATTACCTTACCTTGTACAGTTTTTGACCCATCACTTTTTGTGGAAGTTTTTACCGGATTTTTTCGGTAGGTCGTGCCATGGTGTCCGCCTTGCGGAATAGAGGTAACAAGACAAAAAACCGTTACCTAAATGAGCATTAAATCGCAACGTAAAATCATCCAGATCAAAGCGCGCATTACCGAAGCACAGCATGCTGACCTGTTGAAGCAAGCGCAGCATGCTGGTATGACTTTGTCTTATCTGATCAGGCAGCGCACCGTCAACAAGCCGATCATTTCCAGTACGGACAACAGCACGGCAAAGAGCATCGACCAAGTGGGTCGCATGCTCAAGCATTATTATCCGAAAGATAAAGGCTGGGCGAGTGCGGAAGACCGGCGGAAATGGTGGCGACTGGTTGAAGAGTTGCAGGACATTGCTCGTGATTTGCGAAACGGCAGGAAAAAATGATCGCAAAAGTGATCACTCTGAAGCACAGCAGCGGCAGCAAAGGGTTCGATCCGGTGATGGCATACATCATGCGCGCAGGGTCTGAATCTGGTCTGGCAGAAGAAGTGCGCATCGAGGCTGGGCACATGAATATTCCGGACGGTGAAATGTATTTTGGCCCGGAAGATGAACGTCTGCCCTATGCAGAAGCGCTGGCGTGCGAATTCAACGATATTGAATACAGGTGCCGCAAAAGCAACCCTCATTTCAATGGCAACCCGGTATACCACGTTGCCATCAACTGGCAGGAAGACGAACACCCGACACCGGAACAGGCTGAGCATGCCAGCAAATACATCATGCAGGCACTGGGATATGCTGATCATCAGGCTGCCTGGGCAATCCATCGCGATACCGACAACGATCACGTGCATCTGGTCATCAACCGAATTCATCCGGAGAGCCTGAAAGCGATCAGCCCGCCGTTCAAAAAGGATTACGTCATTCTTGACCGGTGCATGCGTGAACTGGAAATAGAGTTCGGTCACAAGCGCGCCAACGGGCCCTACATCACGCTGGATACGGATGCAGGGCCAAAGATCGTGCGCATGAGTCGTGCGGAACGGCGCGAACGCGGGTTATTGAAAGAGGATGGTGCGCGCATCAGCGAGCGGGCAAGGCGGGCTGAAAAGAATGTCGGTGATGAGAATTCATTTCAGTCCTGGGTCGCCAAGGCGCCAGCACAAGACCTGAAGCAGGTTTTGGCCGCCGAAGACGCCAGCTGGCAGGAAGTACACGCAGCCATGGCCAGGCATGGCGTCATCATTCAACCCAAAGGTTCCGGCATGGTGGTTGTCACCACGTTGGATGACGGCCGGGTGCTGGCAGCCAAGGCATCCCAGTTGGGGCGCTGGGCAAGCCGGGTGGAATTGGAAAAAAAGTTAGGGGCTTATGAACCGCCGATGAGCATACCATCAAGCGGCGCACCACCCTATCAGCGCCAGATGGTAGCCGAATTGCGCCAGGACAAATTGATCGAAAAGCCACAGTCTCGCCGTGATCCGGATGAGCGCGCCATGCGCCGTCAGGCACGCGCGGATGCGCGGCAGGATCTGGCCGACCGGTTCAAGACGGAGCAAGAAGCTATACGGGTAGCCAAACCGGAACAACGCCAGTCGCTTCGGGAACGGCATGACCAGGAGCGTAAAACCTTGATGGCGCAGCAGCGCCAGATGCGCAGCGAAGTCAAAGCGGAAGCACGCAAGAGCGGAAAGAGTCCAGAGCTTGCCTTGTCGATCTGGGCATATCAGACCGCCATGCAACGCGAAGAACTACAAAAGCGGCAGGCTACCGAGCGCAAGTCGCTCACGGCCAAACTGCCACGCGCGGAAGTCTGGCGCACCTGGCTGGAAAAACAGGCGCAGCAAGGCGATGAAGCCGCGCTCGCCGCGCTGCGAGGCATCCGCCACCGGGAACAGCGCGCAAAGAACAAATCGCTCGATGGCATCGAGGGCGAAGAGGTGGATCCATTGCGCCGGCACACGCTTGCAGCACTGGATGCGCTGATCGACCAGCGTCGGCAGATGGTGATTTATCGCGGGCGCGATGGCCGGGAGAAATTTACCGATACCGGGCCGCGCATCGTTATGTACGACAAATCGGCAGACAGCCTGGAAGCGGCATTGCGGCTGGCGGCGCAGAAATACAGCGGTAAGGTGGACATCACCGGCAGCAGTGAATTCCGGGAGCGTGCTGCGCGGCAAGCCGCCAGGCTGGGTATCAAGGTTACCAATGCCGATTTACAGGCGGTGGTGGCGGATGAGCAGGCGAAACGACAACAAACCCAATTTAAAGGAAAGGATTACCAGAATGAGCGACCCGATTACGAACGAATTAACCCGAAACGAACCCGTAGAGGACAACGAGCCGCCGCTGTATATCAGTCCGGTCTTGTTAATGCTGGAGTCGAAGCACCGCCCGAATCCATCGCCAGCGTGCGAAACCTGTCCGGCATCGGTCTGGTTCATCACGAGCCAGCTCAAGTGTTTCTGCAGTCAAATGCACCTGATCGTGTGGGATCAGAAGGAACCGCCGATCATGAAATGCGACGGTCGGGAGCTGGCGCTGCTGAAACTGATGCAAGATCAGGAATAGTTGATATGTCCACAAAATCTGTGGAAAACCCAGTGGCAGATTCAGATAAGTTCATGAATGAAAAACCGTTTGACGCTTTGCCTAAAAAACCGGCAAAGCGCCCGGCAAAACGAAAGGATGTTGATCATGAGCGTTAAAGAGTGGCGGCAGGGTGTCCGCCTTGCGGAATAGAGTTATATACGTTCTGAATTTACGAGGAATCGCCATGACCTCTGCCAACCTGACCCACGCCCGGCAAAGCGAAGCTCTGCGCCGCGCGATGGGCGTTGAAATTCTCGAACCTTTGCGCGACCCGCAGGTGATCGAGGTCATGTTGAACCCGGACGGAACACTTTGGGTGGATCGACTGGGTGCCGGCATGCAATGCACCGGTACCATCGATCCGGTGCGTGCATTGACTATCGTCAATACCGTTGCTGCGATGCTGGAAACCGTTGTGACGCCCGAACATCCGATTCTGGAATGTGAATTGCCGCTGGACGGATCCCGGTTTGAGGCGTTGATACCGCCACTTGTCGAGCGCGCCAGCTTTGCCTTACGAAAGAAAGCGATGTTGGTATTCACCCTGGACGATTATGTTGCCAAAGGCATCATGACCGACGAGCAGCGCCGGGCAATCGAATCGGCGGTTGCCGGGCGCAGGAATGTGCTGGTCTGTGGTGGTACCGGAACAGGAAAGACTACGCTGGCCAATGCCATTCTGGATTGTGTGGCGAAGGTCGATATCGAACACCGCATCGTGGTGATCGAGGATACGCGCGAACTGCAGGTGAATGCTAAAAACGTGGTGTTCCTGCGCACCAGCGACAACACCGACATGACGCGCCTCTTGCGCGCCACGATGCGCCTGCGCCCCGACCGTATTGTCGTCGGCGAAGTGCGCGATGGCAGCGCACTGGCATTGCTCAAAGCCTGGAACACTGGTCACCCCGGCGGTGTCGGCACGGTGCATGCGAATGACGCTAGCGCGGCGCTGATTCGTGTTGGGCAACTGATCCAGGAAGCGGGCGTGCCGCCCAGCCCTGAACTCATTGCCGAAGCCATTAATGTGGTGGTGTCGATCAAACGCACGGCCACTGGTCGCCGGGTTGAGGAAGTGGCTGTGGTGCATGGTTGGTCGGCCAGCGGCGGATTTCATGTGGAGCGCCGGGCATGATGGAAGTGATTCGTCGGGTATCTTTTGATGACGGTTTCCGGAATAAAGTGCAGGAGATTGTGGCGCAGGCGGTTGAAACAGATCCGGAGCGATTCATTGAGCGATTCAAGGCGCTACCCCAATCCATGGGTGGCCGCTTTGTCAGTGCGGATACATTCAAGGAAACATTTGAACAATATGCCGGATCGCGAGAGTCCAGAAACCTGTTCAATACCCCGGTGCATAATGCAGCGGCGGTGCTGGCGAGCGAGCAGCTCCGCCGATTGTTGACTGAGCCGTCGCAAGAGGGCAAAAATGAAGTCGTGCTACTGACCGGATCGCCAGGTGCGGGCAAAACTTCATCGGTATTGAGCAGAAAAAAAGGCTGGCCCAACAATGTGCACGCTATTTATGAAGGGCAGCTGGCGAATCCGGAGACAGCGATTGCCAAGGTTGAACAGGTTCTGAATGCTGGATTCAAACCGGTTGTCATGGTGATCCACATCACGCCGGAACGGGCACTGGATAACTGTTTGCAGCGATTCAATGAGGTTGGACGTGGCGCGAGCAAGGATCTGATTGCCAGAATACAGGGTAATCTGCCAAACGGTCTGGCGGCGGTTCAACAGAAATTTGGTGACAGTGTAGAATTGCGGATATGGGACAAGCGTGATTTTGAACATCCCATATTGCATCGTGGATGGGAACACATCCGGATTCTTGAATCAGAGGGCAATCATGAACAAATCCGACAACGCCTCGACAAACACCTTGAATCCAGACGATCAAGGCTTGGCGCAGATGCCTGGCGACAATCCGTTGGAGATCCACCGGACGCCGGTGGACGATCTGATGGACGAAATGCTCGAAGGAATGATCCGGATGAACACCGACGAGGCATTTCGCAAGGAAATCGAAAAGATGCTGGTGTAGCAACCGCACCTGGTGGGTCATTTCTTGACTTCGCCCACCTGCAAGGCGTCACGATAGATCCGGCGAAACTGGTTGCTGATGGCCGGATACACCGGGCGGATGTCGGAGAATCCTCATCCGGCAAAAATGACGCCAGCTATCTGTTGCGCGAAAACGGCAGCGGATGGGTGGTGAACTTCAAGGGTGATGGCCGTCCGGTACATTACCGGCCGGAACTGGCACGGGAGCCGACGCCGGAAGAACTGGCAAGAATTGAAGCAGCACGCGAGGCGTGGCGCGTGGAGCAGGCCGAACGACACCGCCACGCCATCATTGAATCCATCGAACTCTGGAACCGTGCTCGTGACGGTAACGGATTCCCATACCTCAAAGAACCCGATCTGCCGGCTTATGGCCTGCGCCAGACTGGCGGCAGGCTGTGCGTGCCGATGATGACTGTTGGCAACGACGGCGATGCTGCCTGGGTCGGCATGCAGCGCATTGGTTGGGCTGAAGCCGGCCAATCGGCAGACAAGCGGTTTGTGACCGGCACGCCGACCAAAGGTGCATTTGCCGTAATCCCGATGACCGGATCGGATGAAGAAGCCCCGCTCGTGGCGTTTGATGCCGTCAAGACTGCAAAACAGGTGGTGATGTGCGAAGGCGTCGGCACGGCGTTGGCCATTCATCATGCCACTGGTCTTCCGGTCATCGCCACCATGTCCGCGCAGAACCTATCTGACGTGGCAAACAGCTTGCGCCGTCACCTGCAAGGTGACGTTCTCATCTATGCCGACAACGACGGCGAAAAGGCCGACCACAAGGGACAAATCTTTGCCGCAAAAGCCGCAGGGATTTTTGGGGAGCGGGCATGCATTGCCTTGCCCGTCAAAACCACAGGCGAGACGCCATCCGGTTATGACGCGCGCGACCAGTTGCGCGATGGCGGAATCAAGGCAATCACGACAACCGTTTCTACCGCGTTAGTGCAGGAACATTCGATCAGTCATCAACCACAGGAGCAGAACATGGAGCAGAACGAGCAAACCGCAAACAACGAATCCCCAGAAAACCGCCTGCTGCGCGAATGGCGCGAGCAGACGGATCCGGTACGCGAAGAACGCCAACGAGCGCAGGCTGAATTGGCGGCTGTGCATCACGAGCAGGAAAAGGCATTTTTTGATTCGCTGGAACAGCGCCGCGCGGATCATGCGTCTGAACTTGCCAAAGATCAGCCGCATCTTGCGCAGGAACACAGGGAATCACTGATTGCACTGGATATCGCCAGGCGCACGGAGCAATTGCAGAAGCAGCAGGCAGCCGAGCGCAAAACTTTGCTGTCCGGCTTGCCGGAAGTGCCGGGTTTTCTGGATTTTCTGGGACAGCGTGCAGGTCAGGATACCGATGCGGCGAAGCTGCTGGAGACTGAACGGCAACATCATGAGCCGGAAATGACCATCAGGGGACAAAGAACGGCGGGTATGGAGCCTGTGGTTCTAGACGGGTTGACTCACGAAATCGAAGGCGGCGACAAAGGCCCGGCAATTCATTATCTGCGGGATAGCTCGCGTGTCATGACCGATCGGGGTGACCGACTGGACGTGTACCGGATGAATGATTGCGAAATCGAAGCGGCACTTCGTCTGGCGGAACAAAAATTCGACATGAACAAGGGGCTGGTGCTGACCGGCAGTCGGGAGTTTCAGGAGCGGGCAGCGGAAATTGCCGGTCGGCTGAATCTGAAAATCCAGAATGAAGACCTGCAGATGCACTGGCAGAAAGGGCAGAGTACGGCCACGAACAATGGCAATGAAATCCCGTCCTCGTCTACTGCTGGCGGCATCGAGCAGGCACGCGATCCGGTTACTGAGGTGCAGGCCATCGAGCAACCGGTCGCGATCGATCACCAATATCTTGGCGCGGAATATGTACTGGCACGGCTGGGCATGCCCGGTCGCGAAGCATTACAGGCGGCCGGTGAAGGCCGTGCGCTGGACGAACAGCAGCGCGCTGCACTGATCGGTGATAGCGACCGTCCTTCCCTGATCGATGAACAAGGCCATCTGAACGAGGATGGCATGAATGCCTGGCAGCGTATGAATGTCAGCCTGGAAGAAGACCGGCAATTGCAGCAACAGCTGCGCACCAGGAATATCGACGAAACACTCGACAAAAAGGAGGAAAAGAAAGACGCACAGATTGAGGCGAATACCGAACGCGAAGACAAAGCGCAGGAACGGCAGGTGTCCGGAACACGTAAATCCGAGACCACAAAACGCGATCGGGAGCAACAGGAGCAAAGCATGGGGATGTGATCCGGCACCCTGAAAAGCCGGCGTTTTTTTGCCAGGAGGAATGATGGAAAAATTGATACCTGCTGCTGACGATGGCAGCGAATTTGCAGAAGTGCCATACGACATGAAGCAGACCGAGGCCGAGAAAGCATTAGGCGCCGAGTTTGCGGCAAATGATGAACTGAACGGACTGGAAGGGGCGGATCATGACTGAGCAGACCCAGCCACAAACTGATGTGACATCCAAGCCGCAAGGTCAGCGCGATCTTCGTCAGGAGATTACCGATCGCATGGTTCAGTCCCTGGAACGAGGTGAAATTCCGTGGCAGCGCCCTTGGGAAACCCTTGAACATGGCCTGCCGCGCAACATGGCGACTGGCAATGTATACAAAGGCGGCAACCGGTTCATCCTGCAGATGACACAGCTGGATCAGGGTTATGCCGATCCACGTTTTGGCACGATCAAGCAGATCAACGAGATGGGTGGCCGTGTGAACAAGGGTGAGCATGGCCACCCGATCGAACTCTGGAAAGATCAACCATTCTGGCAGCGGACGGATGTCCGGATCGTACTGGACGGACAGCCGGTCAGAGTATTTGGTGAGAATCGCGATGGTATTGACGTTGGTGCCATTAATGACAAAAAAGCATCAATCAGGACGAAGCCAGAACATCTGGCGGTTCTGCATAAAGGGCGGGCGATGTCTTCATGGGCCTCTGCCCATGAAATTCTGGATCGAACCGTATCGAAAGTGTATGTGGTGTTCAATGCCGAGCAATGCAGCGGGTTGAATCTGGAACCGCTGCAAGTACCTGATAACCGGGTCTTGTCTGTCGAGCGTGGCGAAAAGCTGATGCAAACCATGCAAAAGGATGGCGTGGCCTTCAAGCAGCACGCTGAAGCATTTTATTCACCGGCCAGGGATGAAATCTACCTGCCGCCGCGAGAGGCATTCAAATCGCAGGAAGGCTATTACGGCACGGCGTTGCATGAAATTGGGCGTGCCACTGGCGCGCAACATCGTTTGAACCGAGATGGCATCACCGGTGGTCATCGTTTTGGTTCTGAAGGTTACGCCAAAGAGGAATTGCGCGCCGAATTATTCAGCACGTTCATGGCGGCAGAAACCGGTATTCCGCATGATGAGGAACAGCACAAGGCATATATCCAGTCGTGGGCCAAGGCGCTGAAGGAAGACAAGAACGAGATTTTCCGGGCGGCATCCGAGGCCGGCAAGGCTGTGGATTATGTGCTGGGGAAAGAACGTGAGTGGCAGGCAGAGAAATCACAAACGGCTGGGCAGGATATTGATAATGCCATTGGCGATGCGGAAAAAACGCAAAACGAAGTGATGAATGCACGCCCCTCAGAGCCATCCATGATTTGGGCAAAAGTGAATAATGCTGCAGAAATGGCGGAACGAGGGCGTGATGGGGCAGACGGTCTATCCAAGGTTTGCATAGACCAACAGATTATCTTTACCACGGCGGAATATGACCGGCTTACTGAAAATTTACTGGCAGACAATCCACTTATTGCTGGCATGGGCGGAACTGAAGACGATGGAACGACGCATGTCGTCGAGGTGATGGCTTCTGGTCGCCAGCGCCTGCATATTGATCCAGAGGGATATAAATATCCGCGATACGTCGGAATTCCTGAGTCTGATGTTGAAGCATTTTTGGCACGGCGTTCGTTTCACCTCGACGTCGAGCAGCAACATGCGCCGGTCAATGTCAGCGCTGAAAATCAAGCGCTTGCCGAACGGGTGGAAGATGAACCAAAACTCGCGCCAGACCGGGTTGATGTAGACAAAGCGCCGGGTAAGGCAACACAAAGAACATCACGTAGAAGTACAGGCGATGCGGAAGTGAGCAGGTAAATGGAGCAGGATCATGGCAGAAGCTGAACACGTCTATCACATTCCGAAAGCGCAGAAGGACATCACCCGATTCATCTGGGTGGGGCTGGGCGCATTTGTCATGATCATGCTTGTGTCCACATGGACTGCCACGGAATACGCCGCGTGGGCGCTGGGCTATGTCTCAGCGCTGGGCGCGCCGCTGTCCGGACATGTTTATTTTCCGTTCGACATTCTGGTGTGGACGTGGAAATACAACAGCCCGGCCTATGGGGTGGATGTCATGACCATCTTTGCCCATGCGCACCTGATGATGGGCATTGGCGGGTTTTTCTCATTGGTCATTCCGGTCGGAATGGCGTACCGGCGTTCCCGCAAGGCTGATGCAGAGCGCAATGACCTGCATGGTTCTGCGCACTGGGCCACCGCCGAGGAAGTGCAGGCCGCTGGCGTGCTGCCCGATGAAAAAAACCGGGGTGGCGTGTTGTTCGGCGCCTTTGAAGACAAGAAAGGATTGCGCTACCTGCGCCACAAAGGGCCGGAACACATGATGGTATTCGCACCCACCCGATCCGGCAAGGGTGTGGGGATTGTCATTCCCACGCTGCTGAACTGGGATCAGTCGGTGCTGGTGCTGGACATCAAGGGCGAAAACTGGGCATTGACCAGCGGATACCGCCAACAGGTATTGAAACAACGGGCGATCAAATTTGATCCAACCTGCGTGGATTCCGCGCGTTTCAATCCCTTGCAGGAAATCCGCATCGACGGCAATCTTGTCAAGGACGTGCAGAACATCGCCACCATGATCGTGGATCCCAACGGTGAAGGTTTGAAGGATCATTGGGCAAAGACGGGTTTCGATCTGATGACCGGGGTGGTGTTGTTTGTACTGCTGTGCGAGCCACCCAAAGGTAAAACTCACGTTGACCGTTGCATTGCGATGGTATTGGGCATCCTGTCAGATGGCGGGATATTCCGGGCGGACGCACAAAGCGCCGCCAGTGCAGCGGCACAGGAAGGCGGTAAAGACGGCGATGTGGTGGAAGGCGCCCGTGCCGTTCTGAGTTACATCCGCGACATTGCGCACGCCTGGCTGGAAAAAGTGGAGCAGGGCGAGCGCATTGCCTCACTACCTGTTGAACACGATGCGCGTCTGGCCGGGTGGATGGCGGTTGCGCAATCCATGCAGTCCTGGCTCAACAAGCCGACCAACGAGGCGGGCAGCGTGCTGTCCACAGCCCTGTCATTCTTGTCCCTGTACCGTGATCCTGTTGTCGCTGAAAACACGCGTGTGTCGGATTTCTCGATTGAAAGTCTGATGGGCGGCAAGAATCCGGATGGACAGCCCGTCATGGAAAAAACATCGATCTATCTGGTGGTTCCGCCATCCGATAAAGACCGCCTGAAACCATTGCTGCGACTGGTCATTAGCCAGGTGGTGCGCCGGCTGACCGAAGGTATGGAATTCGATGTCAAGGGTGCCGGGAAAAGCAAATTTCCACACCGGCTGCTGTTGCTCATCGATGAATTCCCGAGTCTTGGCAAGCTGGAGATTTTCCAGGAAGCGCTGGCCTTCATCGCCGGTTACGGCCTGAAAGCCTTGCTGATCGTGCAGGATCTGACCCAGCTGAATGCCGCCTACGGCAAGGACGAGTCCATCGTCAGTAACTGTCACATCCGCATCGCCTATGCACCCAACAAGATCGAAACCGCAAAATCGTTATCCGACATGTGCGGTATCAGTACTGTGGAACACACTCAGCGCCAGTATTCCGGTAATCGTCTGGCGGTGCTGCTGCAAAACGTCAACACCAACGAGCAGATCGTGCAGCGACCATTACTCACGGCTGACGAGTGCATGCGACTGCCGCCAGACGACGAAATGGTGTTTGTGGCCGGATTTGCTCCAATCTACTGCAAGAAGATCAAATATTATCAGGACGCGGCGCTGGCCGAACGCATCAAACTCGGCCCAGCCTCAATCACTAGGAGATGATTATGAAAATGAAAATATGGAATTATTTTGCGCTTGTTCTTGCTGCGTCTATTGCTGTTTACGATGTGAATGGTCTGACGACGGCAAGCATGTCCGATGGCGAATATCTTGGATTGTCGGCGTTGTTGATTCTGTTCATAAACATCGGTTTTATGCCGATCTTGAAGCGAATTTCAAACGCAAACACATTAAAAGAAAACGAATCGTTAATTTGGCAGAAGCGCAGACAAATTGAAATCGAGGGGCAGCAAAGAACGGAGCGGAATTAAAGGCAGAGTGAAAATGGTTGTGAAACGACTGAAACACGCCCAATGGGGCTGGATTGTCTTGCCTCTGTTGCTGATCGTGGTCATTGTTTCCACTGTGCAGATCGCATACTGGACCGGCTGGCGTATCAATCTGACCGAAAGCGAGCCGCTGGGTATTTATCGGCTGGAGCCTGTAAGTGGAAACATCAAACGTGGCGCTCTGGTGGAATTCTGCCCGCCGGCATTTGTTACCCCGGACAAATTTCCGTTTTACATGGGAGGCGCCTGCCCAGGTGGCGGCATGCCGATGTTCAAGGAGATCGCTGGCATACCGGGTGACAGGGTGCATGTGGACACGGCAGGAGTCTGGATTAATGGTCAGCGCTTGCCGTTCAGTCAACAGATGGCTGGATCGGCCAGATTTCCGGAGGTTCGTTTGCCGCACCAGCGTGGAGATTTTGTGCTGGGTAAGAATGAATACTGGATTTATGGCAGCGGCGCTGAGCCAGCTTTGGCCGGGCAGAGTTTTGATAGCCGGTACTGGGGAGTGGCCTACAGATCGATGGTTTATGGAATATTAAATTAATATTTGTTTAATATTAAAAATGAATTGAAAGGATGTTATGAACTGGCTCGCCGCCGAATTCAATCAGCTTGCAACGCCATCCTTCGAGTATTTCGCCAAAGGCGGTTTCGAGATAGGCGAGTAGTTCTGGCGTGAGTGTTTTGCGGCGATATTTTGTCACAAAAACGATATGTAGCTTAATGTTAAAAACAGCATTAGAACTTGATCTGTTATTAATTTCCATCTTGTGCCCTAAGTAATTAGGGTATTATATCATCGATGCAAATTGGAAATAAATTTCGTTGTTACCCCACTTCTGCACAGGAGAAAACCCTGTTGCGGTGGATTGGTTGCCAGCGGAATATTTATAATTCCAAGGTGCGCGAAGACCAGTATTTCCGGCGCTTTGCGCGTAAATCGTTGCAGCACACAGGGCAGTATGCCCCGATAGACCAGCAATACAGCCAG
>JAJYPA010000051.1 GCA_021795795.1 Pseudomonadota bacterium
CCTCCTCATCCATCCCCAACCCCACAAACCATCGATACAGCAGGTTGTAGTCAATATGCGCCACCAACTGCCGTTCGGATCGGATGGAAAACAAGGTCTGAAGCAAACTGGCCCTCAGCAATCGCTCAGGTGGGATCGAAACACGGCCAAGACTCGCATACAACCCATCCAATTCTCTATCCATGGACCCCAGAATCGCATCCACCACCAGGCGCAATTTGCGCAGGGGATGATTGGCAAGAATTCTCTCTTCCAGAGTACGGTAACTGAACAGGTCAATCTGAGTAATATCCGCCCCACGCATGGCACTCGCTCTTCTTTGATTAAACAGGATAATTATCTCACATCCCCCGTTTGCCGGGGACCATTCCGGCTTTTTTCAACCCCCTGTTAGTGGCTAACGTCTGAATTCACCGGCTGGCCGCGCTTTTCGGCCAGTCCGGTGGAATGATGGGTTCGGCGTCATATCTGCCTCAGGTTGACGGCCTGAAATTGATTTACGCCGACTTGAATAGAGTTGCCGACTTGGACATCGAAACCAAGAGCTTTGATTGCGGTGGCAACAGATTCGACCATCTTCACGTTTGGCGAAAAGCGTCCCAGACTTAGAACCTGCTTGCCTATGGCGGTTACCACACAGACCTTTTTTAGCTTGATGAACTTGCTGGCGTCCTGTGCCGTAGCGAGTATCAGCGCACCATGACAGGTAAGTGCCTTCTGGAAAGATGTGTGAGCATCTAAATTCCAAGTGATTTCGAGGCCAAGCCCATCTACACCAGCCAGTACCCCCAACTCTTGCATTGCCAGCAAATCTGAAAACGACACGCCTTCGGCTTTCAACATTTCGTCATCTCCGCGATAAAGAACGCCGGAAATGACAAACGGTGAAATTCTTTCTATCGCCTGCGCTTCAGCTTGCGATAGGTTGCGGAGAAACTCCAGTGTTCGCAATGAGAAACGCCCCGGTGACTTTACTTCCCCTGCCAGTACCTTCCCCCAAATTTGCTGCAACTCATCGGATGAAACGCCAGCGGCACATTCACGCCACCTAAGGAGCCAGTCATCCTGCGGGCTATCCTGAGGTGGCTCCGAAGAGTCTTCTTGCAATTCCTCTTCGGCATATACGACCGCTTTTGCGATAGATACCTCTTGCCTCATCGCCTCAGCCTTTGAGTTTTGATCTGCAATTTCAATGGCACGGGGCAAGGCTAAAGGAGCTTTGTCGGTGCTTTCATAGATAACCGATGGAGATCCTAAAGCCGGTCGATCCACAATCTCACCGCTGATCAATAGCAACTTTTGGCCTGACCGTATAGCGGCTGCATCAGCCTCGGCTTGTGCCAGCGCCAACATTTCTTCGCGCTTGACATCAAGGTTTGCGCGACCCTCACGGCGAATCTGCCATGGCTTCAGCAGACTACCAATGCCCTTGTCCGCTATTGTTTCCCAAAGCTTGATGATGAGTTTTTCGCCAGGAATATCCATTGAGACTGTCCTCAGTGAGTCATAACGCCGAACGTTTGAATTCACCCGCTCGCGGAAGCGGGCGAAGCCCGCTGTAGCGAGTCGGGTGCAACGAAGGGTTAGGCCGCAGGTGCATTTGCGTTGCCTATTTGGTCGAACGGGCGCTTGGCGCGGTAACGATGGGTGGTGACGCAACACTTGCAGCGGGTTCCGGCCGTTGGGCGCTCGGCGATTGAGCAACTGGTGATGACACAGCCCGGTCTGCTTTGGACGTAGAAATGAGCGGAAGTATCGCGACGACAGTTTGGACAAACGTGCCAATCAGTGCTGCCACGGCCAACGCAACCACCCACCACTGAAGCTTCGCGTTCTGTTCGTTGAGCCTGGTGATATGGGCTTTCAAGTCAGCGACCGTATCTGCGGTTTCATCCGCTACCTTGATCATGAGTGCCGCGAACGGGCGGAGCGGCAGGCTAGGCGCATGCCGTTGATTGATCGCGGAGCTACTGATGTCGTTCAGTAGTTGCTCCTTGGGATCAGATGGCTTCGCATCGGTGAATGACATGAGCCCTCCTGCGGTCTAACGTCTGAATTCACCGGCCTGCGCGGCTTTCGCGCAGGTCCGGTGGAATGATGGGTTGGACGTCGCCTTGTGGTCTTCACTTCGCAAAGTAGCTCGCTCGCTTTCCTTCCATAAGACGCTTGGCTTCCTCCTGGAGGAAGAGTGTCTGTCTGTCGAGTATTCCAATGTACTCAACAAACCAGTACTCGTGATCAGGAACTAAATCTAGTTCGGGCTCGGGGCTAACATACGGTAACAATTCCTTTCCTATGCGCTGGCTAGTGAGGAGAGCGTCCATCGGAGCTGCCCCATGAACGGCTTCTAGCGGAAAGCGGTGAATTGCTTCAATAAGCTGTTGAAATCTCGCGCTTGGCTCTGCCGGATGCTTTGGTGGCAAGCGCTCAAGTTTTTTCTTTTCAATTCGTGCTGCCTGCGCGGACTCTTTCAAATGAATAAGGAGCAGCGCAAGGCCATCAAGGACCCGCGCTTCACGTTCACTTTGGTCTAGGCGAGCCCGCCGCGTTTGCCAGAACACTACCGAAGCACCAGCAATGATTGCAACGGAACTAACGATTGCCTGAGCCCACGCGGCGATGTCTGAACTGCTCAAATTGGTTAGCAAGCAAAGCTGGTTCATAGCGAGGTGGTCGGTGGTGGTGACGCCCAACGTTCGCCATAACCGGCAGTGAAAAGCGGGGCGACGAAGGCGCGCCGCTTTTCACTGCCGGTTATGGCGTTGTTAGGCACTTTTTTCTGATACTCATGACTTAGATAAGTGAACGCACTTTCTCACGATGTTTCTCAACCGAACTTTTAGCAAATTGCTTTTGTTCATCGGTAAGGTCATCGAATCTAGGCAGTAGCTTTTCAAACTCCCCGAACCTCTTCCCCATTCCCTCCATTGAAATACCATCAATCGAACTTCGGTGCCCAAATAACGACCACAAGTAACCGAGTTCATTTGGTAGCTCCTGTCCGGAAACTAATTTATTCGCTATCCAGAGGTATACATCTACTATCTGTAGCCCGATGGAATCTGCGCTTTTTGAAATAGTTAAATCTCGGTCAGGTAATCCTTTGTGTACTATTTCTGCCTCTTCAAAGGTGGCAAACAATGGGTGCTTGAGGTAGAAATTCTTTTCTTTGTGAGGTGCTTTCTTAAGACCTTCAGCAATTCTCGCTTGATTATAATGTGTACCAATCTGCGCATTGTTAAATTGGTGCTGCCTATCCACAATTATCGATGAGGCCTTCTTTCTATTTTTCTTCCTAACTCTTCGCGCAATACACGACACAACAAACTGAAAACCAACAGCGTTTGGCGAGACCATCTTTTGGTCCGGGTGTCCGAAATCCAGCTCCATAGGCTTTGCTATCCCATAGTTCAGGGCATCGACAATAATCTCTTTGGATCTAGCATCAAGATCCGCGGACTCGGCTCGCCTTCTGACTTCAGTTAGTAGACGGACAATATCTTCCTTATAGTTCTCGATTCTCTTCTCTATGCATAAGCGCCAAGATTCGCGAAGAAGAGGTTCATCAAACAATATGGCTAGCTTGTGAATCAAAAGATATCTCATAGGTGTCCAGTAGACATCCCATTTCACCGCTTCATTCAGCCCGGCATCGAATACAGAATCAAAGAACAAAACAAGTGCGTAATCGGGTTTCTCAATAAAGTAATAATCGTAATCGAATTTCGTTCTCCTTTGGATTTCGATCAAATATGGTGCAATCTTAGCGAGCCCTCCAAAACCCAGTTGGTTAGCATGAATTTGCTTGTCTCCGATGTTGCGCTGAATTTCTTTATGTACATCTGCGCAGAGTGCGTCTACGTTTCTTAAGCTCGAAAGAACACCGTAACTCAAGCGCGGTTGAGCGGAATCAAACAAATTGTTGCCAGTATTCCCCGCCTCGTCGATATAAAAGAACATTTATTGTGCCTAACGTCTGAATTCACCGGCCTGCGCGGCTTTTTGCGCAGGTCCGGTGGAATGATGGGTTGGGCGTCGTGGGGTCATTCTCCCTCCCAATAATTAAGAGAGTCACCCTCTCGCCCGATAAACAAGAATCTTTGCGGCTTGCCATCAGAACCAGCAGGAAGCTCAGCAAGGACACCAAACTTACCAGAATCAGGATAGTCGGCGATTTCGGGTGATAGCTTGGTACTCACCGCCAGATACCGCAACTCTTCCGTGCCTGTATTGATGATCTGGTGAGCTGTTTCCTTGCCACCTGCTGGGCACGCGATTACGTCGCCGGGACGAATGGGATAGGATTTCTCTCCAATTCGGACCTCGCCAGAACCTTGCAAGACGAAAAACATCTCTTCGTTTGCGTGATGATTGTGAAAAGGAAACCCGCGTTTGCCGGGTGGCACTGCGGTGATGTTGTACCCAAGCTTCTGAGCACCGATGCGAGGACCGATATAACCCATCCTTGCGTCAAAGCGTTCTGCGGCTGTCTCTGTGGGGGCAAATGCGGACGGGCGCGGTCCAAGTTCGACGTCAGCAATGTTGATGATTGGCGTAGTCATGAAATATCTCCAACTGTTTCAGCGAAATCACAGCATAGCGACATTAGTAGCACACTGACAAGCGGTAACAATCTCAGACGCCCAACGTAAAGTTAAGGGGCGCCGCGCTTTTGCGGCGTCCCGCTTGAACGCAAGGTTAGATTCAACCCCCACACATTGTTGGCGAGTTTGATGTACTCCTGACCGAAAAAGGAGACCTTGAGCCATTCGTAGGCCTCGCCCTCGGTAATGGTTTCGGGCGACGTGATGACCGTTCCGCGATCAAGCGACAGATCGACATACAAAGCTCGCCTACGAAGTGCTTCTATGGCGCCTGAACTACCCGCTTCAGCTACCTCCAACAGTTCCGGATGGGCGAAGTGCTCTTTGACATAGTTACGCATTTCGGCCTCGGTTTTGAACATGTTGTAGCGGATAAAGTCAACGGCCTTGCCGCCGGAAAGGCTCGCAATGAATTCCATCGTCTTGGGATCGGCCTCAGGGAGCGTAGTGGTGAACGACTTAAAATCGTTGATGGTCTCGCTGAGGACAGAAAAGATGGCCCAGTACCAGAAAAGTTCACCTATCTCCTCGTGTTTGACCTCGTGCTTGAATACACGCTTCTTCGGCAATTCTGGGCGTTTGGCCTCACGTTTGAAGATCGCATACTTGGCCGCTTCTTCGAAGGAGAAGATCGCCATCGCGGTGGCGGTCGCGAACTGCTGCGCCGAAAAGCACCGAAGCGCTTCTTGGTAGAGTCGCGTAGAGTTGGTGGCGATGGTGTCGAGCGGTGACATTGAATCTAACGTAGAAGTGAGGGGCTGCGCGCTTTTGCGCAGTCCCTCTCGACTGACGGGTTGGGCAGCTTTCTGCAACGATTATTTCGCTTTAACAATGGACATCTGGATTGACGGCAATTTCGCTTAACTTTCCTCAAGCCAGTTGCTTGCCGATTGTCTGAGATACGGCGCGCCCAATCGACAATAGATATTGCCTCGGATATTTCTGTGTCGGAGTATGCATCCAAAATATATCGGCGACCGTTATAGATTTTGTTTGCGAGATTTGGCGCAAAGCTATAGAGGAGTGGTCCAGCGCGGTCAAACAAAACGAAATGCTCAAATTCGATTATCGCAGCACGACGATTACTCCCACCGTACTTGCGCTTGGGGCCAATGCCAACCCACGTAATTTTTCTGTCTATGTTATGGCTTCTTGCTTCCCATCCAGTACCACCTACACCAATGACAGTGAAGTGGACCCCTGTGTCAAGACAGTTCTCGCATGAGTTTAAGTTTTTCATCTGACCCTGTTGCCACAGCTGATCGGCGCTGCCCCGTTGAAGCCTTTTCTTCCTGATTCTTCAGTTGATCGAATGAACCACCAGATGCAGACTTTTCCACGGCGTCGCCGCCAGCCCCTCTATGGCTGGAGGCGTGCGGCGCGGTGGGAAAGTCGGGCGCTGGCACTCCAATCCTTACCGTTTCCGATTCACCATTTCCCTCCAACGGAGCCTCGTGTCCACCAAAGCGGTCAATAATCATCGCACCACCACCCTCGGCCGTTCGGTACACCTCATCTGGGGTTCGGTTCCCCAGTGCCTGATGCGGTCGCTCGGAGTTGTACAGAACAAAGTATTCCGACAAGCCAGCAAGCAGGTCACCCATCGTCGCATGCCCATACAGGTAAACATGTTCATGTTTGACACTACGCCACAGCCGCTCCACAAATATATTGTCGTAGGCCCTTCCTCTTCCGTCCATGCTGATCCTGATCCCCTCCCGTTTCAACACCCCCGTAAAGGCATCACTCGTGAATTGAGACCCCTGGTCGCTGTTGAAAATCTCCGGTTTGCCATGCGTGCGTATCGCTTCTTCCAGGCTGTCAACACAAAAGTCAGCATCCATCGTGTTGCTGATCCGCCACGACAGCACCCTGCGAGAGTACCAGTCCATGATGGCCACCAGATAGACAAATCCCCGTGCCAACCGGATGTAGGTTACATCCGTACCCCACACCTGATTGGGGCGTGTGATCGCCAACCCACGCAGCAGATACGGGTATATCTTATGTTGTGGGTGAGGCCGACTCGTGTGGGGGCCCGGCGCCATCCCAGCCAAACCCATGGTACGCATCAACCTCTGGACCCGCTTCCGGTTCACCTCGTGACCCAGACGCCTCAATATCACCACCATCCGCCTCGTACCGTAAAACGGATGTTCCGTATACTCGGCATCAATCAGACGACAAATCAGCAGATCATCTTCCGGAACAACCGGGGTACGATGGCCCGCGTAAATCGTGGAGCGTGCTACCCCAACCAGTAGGCACTGGTGACTAACGGCGATCCCGACCACCGGCTCAACCCAATTACGCCTTGTCATGGCAGGGATATCCCGGACTTTTTTTTGAGCCAATCCAATTCCATCTTCAAACGCCCAATCTCACCATATAATCGATCCGGTTCTTGGTGTTCCGACAGCGGCTTCGGCCCCCGTTTCCCTTCAAACAACTTCTCGGATTGCTCCAGTATGGCTTTCTTCCACTGCGAAATCTGCACCGGATGCACTCCATACTCCTGTCCCAACTCGTTGACCGTCTTCAACCCGCGTATCGCTTCCAGGCCAACCTTGGCCTTGAATTCCGGCGAGAATACCTGACGCTTCTTCCTTTCACCCATCTCTTCTGCTCCATTCAATGGGCCTGATCATAACTTAATTGGCTGTCCAAAAACTTGGGACCACTATACAGCATCATAGCGATAGCCGCGAACCCGCCCCATGCAATCGTTGATTCCGAAACGACCAAACTCATCGGGGTCACCAACATGAGTTCGCTTGTAGGTCAGTATGCGCATATGTGAACTTTCAAGATGCCCAACGTTAAATGGACAGAACATTTTAAATGTATGCAGGAGGGTGTTCTGTATAAGTCGTCCTGATGTACCGCAACCCTTTGATTATACAACGTAGTGAAAATATTATACGTCATGCATCCTTCATGCTCAGCACTTGGAAGTCATCCGCTTTCTGGGCTTCAACCGCTTCAGTGGACATTTTACAGCCTGCATGTCTGGACATGTGTACCAATTCTGCCGTTCAAAGTCACCATACCAATTGTCTGCTATGGCACAAAAGCTGTCAGTCGGCTTCAGGGACTTCGTGATTTCCAATCGGGCGTGAAACAATATCCTGGCGGACTGGAAGTCCTAATTCCAACCAGAGGCCATATTTCGGAAAGACAGAATTTCTATTCGAAAATTTTCATTTCCAACCGGATTTTGCACATAGCCTAAATTTGAGCCGGTATTGGCCATTGACAAAGGTCATTTCTCCTTAGGGGTATTGTCTCCGGGAATATGCTCCATCAACTGTTCGATTCGGCAACCAAAATAATTGCATAGCCTGTCCATCACGTCTGCGGTGGCATTGTAGCCCCGGTGATTCGCCAATTTGGATAGGGTCATGCGGTGGATTCCTGTATTTTCCGCCACTTCCACCATGGTGATGACCCTTCCTTCTCTAAATTCCCGCTCGGCCAGCAGTTCCTTTAATCGAAACCTCAGCATAAATTCCCTTTGGTTTTTTTGTTGTTTGATGATTGATTTTATCAGATGCAGTTGACAAACAGCATACGATGGCTATAATAGGCTTACAGTGATTATTTTACGCTTCATAATCAGCGTTTGACCATCACAATTCATCAACTATTTTACGGAGTTTAGCCATGAGTCCCATCGATTCGTATTTCCTGAGCCAAGAATACCTTCTCAACCACCCCACCGCGAGTACGGAAGGGATGCCAAATATTTTTCGGGTCACCTCCATCTCCCATAAACAGGAAGCACGCTGTGTCCGGTATACCGCCAACATTTACCACGATAAAGTATCGCTCAAGGTGGAGTGGACACGGAGCCAACCAGATACTCGGTTGCGCCCCTTCTGCCTTGTCTCGCCTCGTTGGAACATTCGCCCGTCATCCGAGAACGGAGTGGTACAGATTTCCCGATTGATTTTGATGGAACATCCAGAACCCCAAGAGAATCTGTTTCATTTGGTGCCACCCGGTTGGGTTTCGGATCGTGAACTGGTCGAACAGGGAATTTCCCTCATGAAGGATTTGCCACGCCCCTACCGATTTCTGTTCAACGCCATTTTCTGGAATGGGGAACGCTTCCGGCGTTTCTGCATGGGGCCATCTTCCATGAACGCCCATCACAACTATGATAACGGCAACCTGATCCATAGTATCGAATTGGCTCTGATGATGCGGGACGCCCTCAAGGAAACAGATCTTGCCAAACACGCCCTGGCTGTCATGGTGGGACTGCTCCACGATGCGGGCAAGGCAGATGAGTATCAATTTTCACCCAAAGGTGAGTGGATACTGACCGACCGTGGGAAATTACTGGGACATCACAATACCATTGTCGAGTGGATTGCTGCCGCTTATGCCCGGTATCCCCTGCACAATCTTCCCAAAGAACACTACGAGGCTTTGCTGCATTGCCTGACCTGTCACGCCTACGCTCCTGATTGGTTGGGGCTGCGCAGACCCATGATGCGTGAAGCTAACCTTCTGTCCGGGCTTGACCAATTTTCCGGGCAGGATGACTTGATGCGTCGTTGCACCACCAACAGAGCCGGATGGGGAAACTACCACAGCAAACTCAAAGGCGGAAAACCGTATCAGATAGATCCTCTGATGATGGGATTTGTCTGTGGTTTTTGAGTTCCAGTCAGGAGCCAATGTTTAGCCATGGGTCAAGCCGGTATAGCATGTGCGGGGACCGACTATCTGGAAAACTCAAGGCCAAAGCCCATGTGGTCAAACTGCGGGCTGAACGACAAAACGCCCCCGGAATACCGGGGGCGTTCTATCAGGACGGGACACTGTCCTGAACCCGTTGCCGGATCCAGGCTTCCACATCGGCCTCCAGCCACCCCACGGCCCGAAGACCGAGGGTGACCTGAGGGGGAAAACGTCCTTTTTTCACCATCAAATACAAGGTTGACCGTCCAAGACCGGTACGATCCAGAACCGCACCCAGCCTCAGAATCCGGTTCTGCCTTGTACTCGACCCTACGGGAATATTGTGTCCCGCCCACACCGTGCAGTTATCCATAGTTTGCTCCTAAAAAATTGACACGAAGAGGGGCCACGCATCGGCTCCATGAGCCAAAGCGGGCAGACGCTGCTTAGGGGAGTGGCCGGAAAAAGAGGCCGATGGCGGCGACCGAGGCTCAAGGCCAATCAGTCGCAAAAATGGCGGTTATGCCACCTTTGTATTGGTCACGACCTGCCGAATGGTCAGCCCCGTGGTTTTGAGGCGACGCACATAACCAAGGCGTTTAGGAGTTGGCGGAGCCACATTCGACAAGCCATGGCGCATTACTTCGGCGCGGTACAAGACCGCCAATTGCCCAATCCGCCGCCGAATCCCGGAAAACCCCGGCAACCTGTACAACTCCGACAGGGTGACGGTCATCTGATAGACATTTTTGGAACGCACTGCCCCCACCACAGTGTTTCGCCATCCTTGGTAACAATCACTGGTCATGCTCCATGTCGCCACGGGCTTGTCTTTGTCGCGCCGGGTTTCATGCGTCAGGTGAAATCCAAAAATCATCATGTTTTTGATTGGCAGAAGTTTTTCAGCCGTCGCTGCCGGGTGATCGCCAGGACTGACCAGCAGCCACCAATTAATATGATCCACCCCAGCTCGGTACAGCAATAAAATGGCATTGCCCAACCCTGCCTGCTTGCGTCGGGCCCGTTGATGTTTGTCAGCATCAACGTGATAATTCAAAACCATCTTGTTGGCAAACCGCTCCAGTTTCCCGGACGCCACGGTTCCCTGCGCGAACCGGCTGTATCCCGAACCGGCATAGTCGAGAATTCGTTGCATCAAAACCGGTTTTGAAGTAATTACAAGCATCGAAGTGATAGAAGAGGTCATGGCAGTACTCCTGTTGTGGTTGGAAAGGCTCAAAGCCCTGCCAACAAGGCACTCAGCCTTGCCAACCCCAACAAACCCGTCATCCGAAAACTTCTCCGTTCACCGCCTCTTGCCGTGCATGGAGGTGTAAATGGTATTTGCACGAAAAATAATTTTTGCGAGCCTGCCGAGTTGAAAGTTCGTGACCGTCACCCGGAAAACCTGGTGTACAGTCCCCCACCTTCTTTTTTCCGGCTTCTTTATCAAAAAAAACCCCCAGACCGCAAAGCCTGGGGGTTCCAACTGACACGCAACCGATGTTGCATGCTTAAACGGCTACCACTGCCGCATCCCGAGTTGTCAGGACACCCACGATCGTGGGGAGTTGGGGCAAGGCCCTGAACCAAAAAGGTTCTATTTTGAAGTGCTGTATTGTCAGCATGAACAGTGCCGCCTGTTCACGATCCAATACGGTGATTGATCTTCATGGCTTGTCATTACTGAACAGGCCACCCCTTCCATCGTCATTGGAAATTCTACCGGTGCCACCCGGTCTCATGAAGTTGCCACACCCCATGTCCTTTCCGATACCACCCAATCACGGGTTTTCAACTGTCATTTTCGATCGCTTCGGACTTTCGCTCGTCAGACAAACAGCCAGTCTGCCTTCAGAGTCTTCCTGTCACAACGCGGTACTCGGCCCGTTGTGCCTATTCATCCGATCTCCCTCACCATAAACCGTGTTGCCACGGAACCCGTACTGCAAAGCCTGCCAGGCTTTCAGGTTGGTGATTCCCGTTTTATTTCTTGTTGGCTAATGTTTAGCGTGCCGGCTCAAGTCTTGCCTTATACTGCGGGATCTTCCCACCGACCCTCAAAGCGAACTCTGCTTTGACAGGCTATCAGGAGGCCGAGATTCCAAAGCGCCTTCCCTACTGAGCAAAACCATCATCACCGCTGGCTTATCGTGCGTACCGCACGACACACGCACCTTTCGGCCTACTCCCCTCTTTACAGGCTTTCGTCACATCCCCAAGGACACCTCAAGGGTGCCTTGTACTGTCTTAAGCTATCCATCTACCCAACCAGCTTTCGCCAACTGGACAAGCTGCGCCAGATCTCCCTTGCAGCCCTGTCACGTTACCGTGACCTCAGAAGCCCAACAGTGGTCAACCTTGCCTACCGTTACCGGCAGTCTCGGCGGCGGGATTTTCACCCGCTCCAACAGAACAGGGTTTCTGGTTTCATGCCGAAGCAATCCCCCATTGGCCCGTGTCAACGTCGCCCAAGCTCGTACAGCCCGGAATGAAGTCGAAGGTGGGATTACACCACCTGCGCTCCGTTGCAGCCGCGCCAGTCCAATTACAGACACGCGGCTACAGCGATCTTCACGGACCGGCAGTCCGTGAATGAGTCATCCGACTCATGACAGCATCGTATCGAGGGTTGGCTTCCCTCGACACAAATTGGCTTTGTGGCGGGTTTGGCGAACCCTGACGACCAGCACAGGATAACCCCATCCGTCGGGTTATAACCGCCCATAGGAATCTCTTATTATTGGGTTGCTCATCGCAGGTCTAACCTGCCCTGAAAGCCCTGTCAGACGGGGATCACCTATTATTCAGTCGCGGAAACCGCGATAAAAAATCGCAGAACCCGGTCAGCAAATCATCCTTGCCTTGGGAATCAGTGGCGATGAGTGAAATGCTTGTCACAAGAAGTTGTTGATAACGGCGCTCAGATTGAATTTATTATATTTTTTCCGTTTTTATGCCAAAAGTTGATAACTGTTTCGCAAAGATTGGAAGCTGGGGAAAAACTGTTATCAACTTTTCGGTCGACACAAGAATAAATCCTTTTAAAGTCATCAAGTTGATATCAATTTACTGTTATCAACAACCTGAATCCGTGGAGAAATGTCGATTCAATCGAATGCGTCGTCTTGATGTGCGCCCAATGTTCTGCAGGAAATTCGTAGAGCGCCGGCAGACTGTCCTTGTCCTTGTCCTTCTCGATCTTCACCACCGCCTTCGGATATTTCGCCCGCCAAGTTTCCACAAACCAAGTGAAGGCGGACAGCGCCTCTCGGATCACAGCCATCCAGATCGCCTGAAAATCGGCCTCCACCTAACTTGCTTTCTGCGATTTCGGCAACGCATTGAGCACACTGTCCATCTTGTGGAACCAGCAGCACCGATGCGCGGTTTGCAGAAACACCTTCTTCAGGACCACCAAGAATCCCATGGTGTCGCCTCCCGTTTACTCCATTGCTGGCGAACAACAACACTGTATGCGATACTTCATCAGACTTGGCATACAAACGCCATTATCGGCAAAGATAAGGCAATGGCAGACACGGAAAGCGAAATCCTGACTCTCGACGAAGTTGCCATGTACCTGAAAGCAGGGAAACGGACGGTCTATCGCCTGGCAGCAAGCGGAGAAATTCCAGCATTCAAGTTGGGAGGCACTTGGCGCTTCCGTCGTTCGGAGTTGGATAAATGGATCGCTGCGAGCATCAGCAACAAGAAAAAGCCGGATGAGCACTGATGGAAATCATCGACAACATCAACCGTCTGCTCGGCGACGACCTCAAGCAAACGCTCAAGCCGGGAGCCCGGCTGAAGGTCGCGGCGTCCAGCTTTTCGATGTATGCGTTCGAAGCGCTTAAGGCCGAATTGGAAAAGATCGAAGAACTGCGCTTCATATTCACCGCCCCTGCCTTTGTCGCCGATGAAGTCACCGACAAGATTCGCCGGGAGCGCCGTGAGTTTCATATCCCCCGGATTGAACGCGAACGCAGCCTCTACGGCAGCGAGTTCGAGATTCAACTGCGTAATAAACTCACCCAGCGCGCCATCGCCAAGGAGTGCGCTGACTGGCTGCGCCGCAAGGCCATATTCAAGAGCAATCGCAACAAGGCTCCGATGCAGCCATTTGCCTGCGTGCAGTCGACGGGTAGCGACATCGCCTACATGCCGTTGCACGGGTTTACGGCAGTCGATCTGGGCTACCAGCAAGGGAACGCCGTTTCCAATCTGGTCAACAAGATAGACGAACCGCCGTTCACGGCCACCTACTTGAACCTGTTCGACCAGATCTGGAACGACCCCGAGAAGCTGGAAGACGTGACCGCGCAAATTTGCGAACACATCGCCTCGGTCTATCAGGAGAACTCGTCCGAGAGCATTTACTTCCTGATGCTCTACAACATCTTCAACGAGTTCCTCGACGACATCGATGAAGATGTCCTACCCAACGACCGAACCGGCTACCAGGACACCCTGATCTGGAACAAGCTCTTCAATTACCAGAAGGATGCCGCGACCGGGATCATCAACAAACTGGAAACCTACAGCGGTTGCATCCTTGCCGACAGCGTCGGTCTGGGCAAGACTTTCACGGCCCTTGCGGTTATCAAATACTACGAGTTGCGCAACCGCTCGGTGCTGGTGCTGTGTCCCAAAAAGCTTGCCGACAACTGGCTCAACTACAACCGAAACCTCAAGACCAACACCTTTGCGCGCGACCGGTTCAACTACGATGTCCTCTGCCACACCGACTTGAGCCGCACCAGCGGCGAGTCGTTCGGCACGCCGCTGAATCGCATCAACTGGGGCAACTACGACCTCGTCGTCATCGATGAATCGCACAACTTCCGCAACAACGACGCCTTCAAGGACAAGGAGACCCGCTACCAGAAGCTGATGAACAAGGTCATCCGCGAGGGCGTGAAGACCAAGGTGCTGATGCTGTCGGCCACGCCGGTGAATAACCGCTTCAATGACCTGCGCAACCAGTTGGCGCTGGCCTACGAAGGCGACTCGGAGAACCTCAGCAAAAAGTTGCGCACCAGCAAATCGGTCGAAGAGGTTTTCCGCAACGCCCAAAAAGTCTTCAACGCCTGGGCCAAGCTGCCCCCGGAGGAGCGCACAGCGCGGGCCATCCTGGATTCGTTGGACTTTGACTTCTTCGAGTTGCTAGACAGCGTCACCATCGCACGCTCGCGCAAGCACATCCAGACCTTTTACGACACCAAGGACATCGGCCAGTTTCCCGAGCGCCAAAAGCCGCTGTCATTCCATCGCCCCTTGACCGAGCGACCGGACATGATGGGTTTCAACAAGATCTTCGAGCAACTGTCCAGGCTCAAACTCGCTGTTTACGCCCCAGTCTGTTACATCCTGCCCAGCCGGCTGAAGAAATACGAGGAGTTATACGACACCAAGGTTGGCGGAAAAGGTACGCTGCGCCAGGCCGACCGCGAGAAGAGTCTGCAGGCGCTGATGACGGTCAACCTGCTCAAACGACTGGAAAGTTCGGTGGCCTCGTTCCGCCTCACGCTCCAATCCCTGCGCGACAACCATCAGGTTACGCTGGACAAGATAACCAGCTTCAACCAGACCGGCAGCGCCGCGAACGTGAGCAACCTGACCGATGTGCTCGAAACCCTGGATGCCGAAGAGGACGACCTGCCAGAAGACCTTGCAGGTGGCAGCGAAATCGGCGGCAAGGTCAAGGTGAACCTTGCCGACATGGACTTGCCATCCTGGGAACACGAACTGAAGGTCGACCTGGGCGTCATCGAGGCGCTACTGTCCTCAATGAACAAGATCACCCCAGAGGACGATGCCAAACTCCAGCACTTGAAGGCGCATGTGCTGGAGAAAATTGCCAAGCCGATCAACCCCGGCAATCGGAAGGTGCTAATCTTCACTGCGTTTGCCGACACGGCGGACTACTTGTACGCTAATCTGGCCCCCGAGCTGCTGGCCAGCCATCACCTGCACACGGCCAAGGTCACGGGCAAGGACGCACCCAAATCGACATTGGCCAAGGGCTACGACTTCCAGGAACTACTTACCCTGTTCTCGCCCCGCGCCAAGGAGAAGGCCATCGTCCTGCCCAACGAACCAGCAGAGATCGACCTGCTGATCGGCACGGACTGCATCTCCGAGGGGCAGAACCTGCAGGACTGCGACTACCTTATCAACTACGATATCCACTGGAATCCGGTGCGGATCATCCAGCGTTTTGGACGGATTGACCGCATCGGCTCCATTAACGCCAGTATCCAGTTGGTGAACTACTGGCCCGACATTTCGCTCGACGAGTACATCAACCTCAAGGAGCGCGTCGAAAGCAGGATGATGATCGCCGATGTCGCTGCCACCGGCGACGACAACGTGCTATCCGCCCAAGCCAATGATGTGTCCTACCGCAAGGAACAACTGCGGCGCCTGCAAGAAGAGGTCATCGAGTTGGAGGATCTGAAAACTGGCGTATCCATTACCGACCTTGGCCTCAACGACTTCCGCATGGACTTGTTGAACTATGTCAAGAGCCATGGCGAACTCCACAACACGCCCAACGGCTTGCATGCCGTCGTGCCCGCCAACCCTAATCTCGGCCTACGGCCTGGCGTGATCTTCACGTTGCGCAATCGTAACGCGGGCATCAATCCACCCGCCCACTTGCCACAGCACAACCGACTGCACCCGTACTACCTTGTCTACATCAATCGCGAGGGTAAGGTCATCCACGACCACACCGAGGTCAAGCGTCTACTCGATCTGGTGCGTACCTGCTGCAAAGGGCAAGATAAACCCATCACCGAGGTGTGCCAGCGCTTCAATCAGGAAACGGCGGATGGCCGCAGGATGCAGGCGTACTCCGATCTTCTGGGTAAATCTATTCATTCGATGATCGAAGTGAAGGAAGAAAAGGATCTGGACAGTCTGTTCACTGCAGGCAAAACCACAGCGCTGACCAACAACATTTCCGGCTTGGATGACTTCGAACTCATCAGTTTCCTCGTGATTCAGGAGGCTGGATGAGTCAAGGTGCGACTACACAACAAAGGTCCGCGCTGATCGCATACCCAAAGCAGGCAGCCTTTGGGCGCGTTCTGCCCAAGAACAAGATCTACGAGCACAGTGGAGCCAATACCTGGCTGAAAGAGTTGTTCGTCAAACAGGTGGAGCAGATCGTCTGGCAGTACAAGCTTGCCCCAGAAACCATTAACCTGCCCGCCAAGCTGGGGGTGCCTGAGCTTCAGATTTTCTCGATCCAGATCAAAACGGCGGAGCTGAATCTGGACGTCTTGCGCTGCATCGATGGCGCGGTGCAGTTTCCCATCATTTTCGAACTGAGCTTTGATGGCCGAACTCAGGTAATCGCCGCATACAAGCGCCCGAACGAGTCAGATGCCAGCCGTTGGGTGTTGAGCGACTACTTTGCGACGGCGTGGTTGCCGGGCGACATCGAACGCGCCACCATGCCCTTGGCACTCGACTTAGGCGGCTTGTATGAGCAGGCGCTTCACCGCCTGATTCCCACGCCCGCGCGCCCACAAGAAAGTCTCGCTGACTTGGTCGCCCGCGTCGAACTGGTTGCGGCTAAGCAACGTGAGGTTGAGAAGGCCGCCAGCAAACTTGCCAAAGAAAAGCAATTCAACCGCAAGATGGAGATCAACGCGCTCTTACGGCAGCTTAAAAACGAACTTGAAAAATTGACTGGGAGTGAGGGGCATGACGCAGAGCCTGAATGACGAATCAATGAGACACATCAAGCAGGTCGCTGGCGAAACGTTAGCGCAACTCGAAAGCATTGCTGAAACGGCCAAGAGAAAACTACACGATGGGTGGACACTGGGTTCCGATGCGCTGACAAGCATCAATACGATGACGTCCGGTTCAGTCATCCAAGAACTGGATCAGATCAGCCAAGCAAACCACAAAAGCTACCAAGTACTGGTGGCAGAGCCCGCCATCGCTCGCGTTGTGGTGGTCGATGAAGAGGGCGAAGAGAAAACCTATTATATCTGCCGCACTACGCCGGTATCGGGCTTTCCCAATTTGGCCAGCTACCGCGCCCCTGTTGGACGATTGGCCTCGTTGGCAATTGGCGCAGAGTTCACGCTTCCCAATAGAACCGTCGTTGAGGTTCTTGAGCGAGCCCAGCTTCGGCCCAATGCGCTTGCCGATGGGTGGGACTCTCGCGACACCGTGGTTGAAACCGAGCATTTTGGGCCGTTCACCATCGAGTCGCTGCGTGCGCTGCTGACCGAGGTTGCGGGAGAGGAAGTCACCGAAGACATTCTTGGCCAATTGCTGGCCGAGGAGACCGTCAAGGCCAACATCATTGACGGCGTTCGCCGCAGCGTCATTACCAAGATGGGACTGCGGGATCAGCCCATCCTTGATCAATACCAGGACGAGATTTTCCGCCTCCCTCTCGACAAGCGCCTGTTGATCCTGGGCCCGCCCGGTACAGGCAAGACGACAACCCTGATCCGACGCCTCGGCCAAAAGCTCGACACTGCCTTCCTGGAAGAAGGCGAACAACGTCTGGTTGAAACAGTCGCCTCAGCCCAAGGCATTGCGCACGCCAACAGCTGGCTGATGTTCACGCCCACGGAATTGCTCAAGCAATACCTCAAGGAGGCATTTGCGCGTGAAGGTGTTCCCGCTTCGGATCTGCGCATCAGAACGTGGCAGGACTATCGACGCGAGCTGGCCCGCAACGCATTCGGTGTCCTCAGAACAGCTTCCGGTGGCGGTACCTTTGTCCTGAAAGACGGATTGACCAGCCTGAGCGAGGCAGCACTAGAGCGTCCCATTCAATGGTTTGACGATTTCGACGAATGGCAGCGCAAGGCCTATGTGCAGGAGCTGCATGATGCCGCAACCCAGCTCCACGATGCCATCACCCCAGAGGTTCTGAGTCTCGGCGCACGCCTGCAAGACATCTTGTCGCGGGCGGCCGATGGCGCACTGGCGGCGATGTTTGGCTCGCTGGCGGTGGAGATTACCAAAGTACAGGCACTCGTCAGCAGCCTGAAGGAAAGCTCCGACGCTAAGATCAAAGCCGCACTCAACCTGCAGCTCAATCGCAACCGAGCTTTTCTGGATGAGTTAGCCCGCGCGATCGACAGCCTGCAACAAGCGCAAGCGACTGATGCTGACGACCAGGACGACCCCGATACCGATGAAGAAGAAGACGCCACGGCACCCCACACAGTCCGTGCCGCCGCGCTCAATGCCTATATGCAAGCTGTGCGCGCACAAGCCCGGGCGGCAGCATCCAAGCGCACAGTCAGCAAAGCCTCTCGCAACGGCAAGATCATCGAGTGGTTGGGGGATCGTGGTCTGACAGAAGCGGATCGCGCCGAGGTGGGTGCAAGCCTTCTGGTGCAGGCCAGTGCACGCCGCTTCGTCAATCCGGTCAAGCGCTACCTCGACGGCATCCCAAAGCGCTACCGTGCATTCAGGCGCGAACGCCAACCGGCAAACACATGGTATCGCCACGAAGTCTTTGAGGCGCGCGGCATCCACCCGCTTGAGTTGGACATCGTCTTGCTCGCCATACTGCGCGCCGCAGGCGACCTGATCAGTCGGTCCAACGTTCAGCGCGACATCGATAGTCCCGCGTGGTCATCGCTTCAGCCCATCCTGGGGCATTACCGCAACCAGATCCTGGTGGATGAAGCAACGGACTTCTCGCCCATCCAACTTGCGAGCATGGCGGCGCTGGCGCATCCGCGACTGCGCTCATTCTTCGCCTGTGGCGACTTCAATCAACGCCTGACCACCTGGGGCGCACGCTCTGCGGACGACTTGAAGTGGATCTTCGCCGATTTCGATATCAAGGAGATCACCGTCTCCTACCGGCAGAGCAAACAGCTGAACGATCTGGCTCGCGCCATGATCCGCGCCGTCGGTGGTACCGAGCAAGACGCCAGCTTGCCTGCGCATATGGACAGTGTGGGCGTTGCGCCAGCCTTGCTGGAGCACGCTACCAACGCAGAAACCATTGTCGGTTGGCTGGCGGATCGCATTCGCGAGATTGAGTGCTTTGTCGGTCAGTTGCCATCCACTGCGATTTTTGTGAACACCGAGGACGACGTTGCACCAGTGGCCGACTCGCTGAACACCGCCCTGGCGGAGCACAACATCCAGGTCATCGCCTGCCGAGAGGGCCAGGCTGTGGGGCAGGAAAGCAACGTGCGTGTGTTTGACATCCAGCACATCAAAGGCCTGGAATTTGAGGCGGTGTTCTTTGTCGGCATTGACCAACTCGCCACGCTGCACCCTGCGCTGTTCGACAAATACCTGTACGTCGGCACCACCCGCGCGGCCACCTACTTGGGTGTGACCTGCCAGGGCACCTTGCCATCTGCCATCGAAAGTCTGCGCATGCACTTTTGCCAGGACTGGCAACAAGGCGACTGAACACACCAATACAAACTTGAATTGTGAGCCACTAAATACTGGCGACCAGCGGAAAAGAACATGGAAAAGCTAAAAATGCATTCACCCAATATCACGCAGGACAATATTGCCCGTATTCGCGATCTGTTTCCCGACTGCGTCACCGAAGCCAAGGGCGAGGACGGCTCCGTGACACTGGCGGTAGATTTCGACCAGTTGCGGCAGGAGCTTGCTGAGTCGATTATCGAAGGGTCACAAGAACGCTACCACCTGAATTGGCCGGGAAAACGCGAGGCATTGTTGGCCGCCAATGCGCCGATTGCCAAAACGCTGCGGCCTTGCCGCGAGGAAAGCGTGGAATTCGATGCCACCAAAAATATCTTCATTGAAGGTGACAACCTTGATGCATTAAAGCTGCTGCAGGAGAACTACCTCGGCAAGGTCAAGATGATCTACATCGACCCACCGTACAACACAGGGAATGACTTCATCTACGAAGATGACTTTGCGGAAGAGACAGACGATTACTTGCGCCGATCAAATCAAAAGGATGAAGAAGGCAACAGGCTGATAGCCAACACGGCAGCCAACGGCCGATTCCATTCCGATTGGTTAACCATGATGTACTCGAGGATTCGTCTTGCGAACCGGTTGCTTACTGATGATGGCGTTCTCTTTGTGAGTATTGACGACAACGAAGCCCACAACCTTATTTCGATTTGCTCAGAGATATTTGGATCTGAAAACTTTGTGGCCCAACTCGCTGTACAGCTAAATCCAAGAGGAAGGCATCTTGATCGCTTCGTCGCCAAGACGCATGAGGCAGTTCTCGTATTCGTCAAAGATGGGCTGAACGGCACATCGATTCACGGCCTCGAAAAAGAAGGGCGAATGGTTGAAGAATACAACAAGAAAGATGACAAAGGCCCTTATCGACTGCTTGGGTTGCGAAACCGGAACCAGGCATTCAATCCAACAACGCGTCCAAAACTCTATTACCCGCTGTACGTCAATCAAACAACAGGGGGAGTTTCCCTCAGTAGGGATGAGGCCCACCAGGCTGAGGTCTGGCCTGATGCGCCCAACGGAGTAAAAACATGCTGGACGTGGGGTAAAGAAAAGGTCTCAAAAGAGGGGGGGCTTCTTTATGCGGAGCGAACTGGTGACGAATGGCGCGTTTATCGAAAAGACTACTTGCACAGCGATGACGGTGAGGTTGCAAAGACCCTTGTGAAGTCGCTCTGGACGGACAAGGAAATAACAAACGACTACGGCAGAAAAGCGATCAAGGATCTTTTTGGCTCATCTGTCATGGATTTTCCGAAGTCTCCCAAACTCATGGCGAAGCTTGTTTGTATTGGAAGTCATTCCGACTCAATAGTCATGGACTTCTTCTCTGGCTCAGCATCTACCGCTGAAGCGGTGATGGCGGTAAATTCCGAAGATGGAGGAAATCGAAGATTCATCATGATTCAGTTGCCGGAGCAAGTAAGCGCCGACTCTTCTGCCTCAAAAGCAGGTTTAGCTTCGATAGCGGATATAGGGAAAGAGCGTATACGCCGTGCGGGGAAGAAGATCCTTGAAGGGGAAGTAAATGACGCATGGAACCAGGATATCGGGTTCAGAGCCCTCAAGATCGACACTTCCAACATGGCCGACATCTACTACGCACCCGATGCGCTCGACAAAGCCAAGCTCGACCTGTTTGTTGACAATATCAAACCCGACCGCACTCCCGAAGACTTGCTGTTCCAGGTGATGCTGGACTGGGGCGTTGATCTGGCACTGCCCATCACCAAGCAAACCATTCAAGGCAAGGTCGTGCTTTTTGTCGACGGCAACGCACTGGCCGCTTGTTTCGATGCCCACGGCAACGTTGACGAAACTTTCGTCAAGGAACTGGCCAAGCACCAACCCTTGCGCGTGGTGTTCCGCGATGCCGGGTTCAAGAACAGCGCCGTCAAGATCAACGTGGAACAGATTTTCAAATTGCTGTCGCCCGCAACCGAAGTGAAGTGCATCTGAGGTGCAAGATGGTACACGATGAATTGACACCGTTGCTGGCCCGCCTGATCGCCACTTGGGAAAACGAGGTAGTGGAGTTCAAGCAGGCTGGCAACGATTACAGCACCGACGACATCGGCAAGTATTTCTCCGCGCTGTCGAACGAGGCCAATCTACGCGGCGTGGAGTGTGGATGGCTGATATTTGGTGTGAATAACAAGAGCCGTAACGTGGTCGGCACGGACTATCGTCCGCAAGCCGAGCGCCTGCAATCGCTGAAAATGCAGATTGCCGAAAACGCGGAGCCGCGCATCACTTTCCGCGACATCCATGAGCTGCATCATGCCGATGGCCGCGTGGTGGTGTTCGAGATTCCCGCAGCACCCAGCGGCATCCCGATCGCATGGAAAGGCCATTACTACGCCCGTGCCGGTGAAAGCCTGACTTCGCTGGGACTGGACAAGCAGGATGAAATTCGTCGTCAGACCCTGGCTCAGGACTGGACGGCGCAAGTGGTACCTACTGCAACATTGGCAGACCTTGATACCGATGCCATATCCAGGGCACAAGATTCCTTTGCCCGGAAGTATGCAAATCGCTTCAAGCCAGAAGAAGTTGCGAACTGGCCGCTGGAGACTTTCCTGAACCGAGCCCGCGTAACGCAGAATGGGTTGGTCACGCGCACCGCTTTATTGTTGCTGGGTAAGGCTGAAGCGGCCTTTCATCTTTCGCCGAATCCGGCGCAACTGACCTGGAAGCTGGAGGGGGCGGAACGCGCCTACGAGCATTTCGCCCCGCCCTTTCTGCTGAGTACGACGCAGCTCTACCAGCGTATTCGCAATATCCAATTGCGTATTCTGCCGCAGGACGAGTTGATCCCTGTCGAAGTTTCCAAGTATGACCAGAAGATTGTGCTGGAAGCACTACATAACTGCATTGCTCATCAGGACTACCCCCGCAACGGCCGTGTTGTGGTGACGGAGTTGCCTGACAAACTGATATTCGAGAACGAAGGCAGTTTCTTCGAGGGGCAGCCTGATGAATACATTGAGGGCAACAAGACTCCACGTCGCTACCGCAACCCGTTCCTTGCTCAGGCGATGGCCGAACTGAACATGATAGACACGATGGGTTATGGCATTCATCAGATCTACCAAGGGCAAGCTAAGCGCTATTTCCCACTGCCAGACTATGACCTGAACGAAGTTGGTGCGGTGAAAATGACGGTCTATGGCAGCGTGGTCGACCCAGCATACAGCCGTATGCTGATTCAGAAGACCGATCTATCACTGACCGATATCCTGGCACTGGACCGAGTGCAGAAAAAGTTACCTGTCCCGGATGAGACGGCGACCCGCTTGAAACGGATGAAACTGATCGAAGGACGCAAGCCCAACTTCCATGTATCGGCTGCTGTGGCCGAAGTAACAGAAAATAAGGCTGACTACATTCGAACCCGTGCGCAGGATGATGAATTTTACGCCAAGTTGTTAACGGACTATCTGGAAAAGTTTGGTGAGGCAAACCGGGCGGAGATCAACAAACTGCTGCTGGATAAGCTCAGCGATGCTCTTGCCGACGAACAAAAGTACAATAAAATCAGCAATCTGATAACGAAGCTTCGCCGTCGAGGGGTGATTGTGAATACCGGATCGGACTCGGTTCCCTGTTGGCGTCTTGCACAGAGACATGCAGAGAAGAAATAGAGCTTTGTAGAGAGTTTTTATTATTAATGAATATTAATCAAATCGTTATATCTCTTTGTGAGCGGGCTTGCAGAGAGATTTCAGAAAGAAAACCACCGTTGTCGAGTCTAAATCTGCCTTCGCACTCGACAAATCAGTTTGTGGAGTCTGGAGGCTCCTCAAACCTTATTCATGGGTAAAGCATGAAATTCAAATTCAAAACACAGGCCTACCAGACGACAGCCGTACAGGCGGTGGTGGACTGCTTCAAGGGGCAGATTCCGCATCAAGGTGGAATTCGCTACCGCCTCGACCCCGGCATCCAGAAGGCGGTCCCGGCCAGCCCCCAGGCGTCGCTGGCATTGGAGGCTGGGTCAGAGACAACGGTAGAGAAGGAAGCCGCTTTTCGCAACGCTGACCTCACACTATCGGAGCTGGCCCTGCTTGACAACATCCACGCCGTACAGCGGGCACAAAACTTGATACTGTCGGACACGCTGGTCAAAACCAAGATGACCGAGGTCAATCTCGACATCGAAATGGAGACCGGCACGGGTAAGACCTACTGCTACATCAAAACCATTTTCGAGTTGAACAAGCAGTACGGCTGGAGCAAGTTCATCATCGTGGTGCCCAGCATTGCCATCCGTGAAGGCGTGGCCAAATCACTAGAAATCACGGCTGAGCACTTTTTGGAGACGTACCAAAAGAAAGCGCGTTTCTTCATCTACAGCTCCAAGCAGTTGCACCACCTGGAGAGCTTCTCGTCGAACGCGGGCATCAACGTGATGGTGATCAACGTGCAGGCATTTGCCGCACGAGGCGCTGACAACCGGCGTATTTACGACGAGCTCGACGATTTTCAGTCGCGCCGCCCAATTGATGTGATCAGCGCCAACCGGCCGATTCTAATCTTGGACGAGCCACAAAAAATGGAGGGTGCGGCAACCCTGAAGTCATTGGAGAAATTCAAGGCGCTGATGGTGTTGCGTTACTCTGCCACCCACAAGACCACGCACAACAAGATCCATCGACTGGACGCGCTGGACGCTTACAACCAGAAGTTGGTGAAGAAGATTGCCGTGCGCGGTATATCGGTCAAAGGCTTGGCGGGAACCAATGCCTACCTGTATCTTCAATCCATCGAGATTTCAACCAAGAAACCGCCCGAGGCGCGGGTTGAGTTTGAGCAGAAGTTAAAGAGCGGCGAGATCAAGCGGGTGGTACGCAAGCTGGTGAAAACCGACTACCTGTTTGATCTCTCAAACGGGCTGGATCAATACCGTGGCTATGTCGTATCGGACATCAATGCCAACACCGACACCTTGAGCTTCACCAATGGCGTTGAGCTATTTGTTGGCGAAGCCACCGGGGATGTGAACGAAGCCTCGTTGCGTCGCATCCAGATTCGGGAGGCGATCAAGGCGCACTTCGACAAAGAGCAGGCGCTGTTCCAGCAAGGCATCAAGGTATTGACCTTGTTCTTCATCGACGAGGTGGTCAAGTACCGCGACTACTCGGCAGCGGACGAGAAAGGCAACTACGCGCGGATCTTTGAAGAGGAATACAACCAGTACCTTAACGAAGTGCTGGACCTGGATGAAACGCCGTACATCAAATACCTGAAGGGCATTACGGCGGAAAAGACGCACAGTGGATACTTTTCCATCGACAAGAAAACAAAGCGCGATGTCGATCCAAACATTGCGAAAACTGGCGAGAACAAAGGTCTATCCGACGATGTGGATGCTTATGATTTGATTCTTCGAAGGAAAGAACAACTACTCAAATTCGAAGAACCGGTACGCTTTATCTTCTCGCATTCGGCCTTGCGCGAAGGCTGGGATAACCCCAATGTCTTCGTGATTTGCTTCTTGAAGCATCCCGACTACAACAACGAGGTCACGCGTCGTCAAGAGGTTGGTCGTGGTTTGCGTTTATCTGTCAATCAGGCCGGCGATCGGGTGGATCATCCAGCCATCGTCCATGATGTCAATGTGCTGACCGTCGTGGCCAGCGAGAGCTATAAGAACTTCATCTCAGCGTTGCAGAAGGACATCAGGGAGTCATTGTCAGCACGACCGAAGATCGCCGATAAGGATTACTTCTCGGGAAAAGTGCTGAAGACGCCGGAGGGCACTACTGTTACCGTGTCGGATGACCAAGCCACCGATATCGAGTTCTACCTGGTCCAGAATGGCTATGTCGACAAAAAGCGTAGTATCACAGAGAAATACCATCAGGCGAAGAAGGACGGCACGATAGCGCCGTTGCCGGATGAACTAAAGCCTCTTACCGATCAGGTATTCCAGTTGATTGATAGCGTCTTTAGCGACAGCCAGATGTTCGACATCAGCGATGACCGTCGACCAAAGAAAAATCCACTCAACAGCAATTTCGACAAGCAGGAGTTCAAGGAGTTGTGGAGGCGCATCAATCGCAAAGCAGCTTACAGCGTCAGCTTTGATTCCGATGAGCTTGTGAAGAAGGCTGTTGATGTGCTGAATGACAAGGATCACGGGCTACGCGTTACGCCATTACAATACACGATTCAGACCGGCGAGCAGGCTGAGCAGGTAACCTATGACGACCTAAAGGATGGTGAGGCCTTCGTGCTCAAGGCCACCGAGACCAAAAAAAATGTGCATTCGATTCATTCGGCGGTCAAGTACGACATCATCGGCAAGATCACTGAAAGTACGCAACTGACGCGACGCACGACGGCAGATATCCTCAAGGGGATCAGCGTCGCGGTGTTTGCACAGTTCCGCACCAATCCAGAGAGCTTCATCGCGGAAGCCGTGCGGCTGATCAACGAGCAGAAGGCAACGATGATCATCGAGCACTTGGCCTACGACCCGGTCGAAGATAAATTTGACCTGGACATCTTCACTGCCGGGCAGACCAAGCAGGACTTCAGCAACGCGATCAAAACGCCCAAGCACCACATCTACGACTTCGTGTTGCCGGATTCCGGGTCGAAACCGGAGCGCAATTTTGCGGAAGCATTGGAGGCCAGTACAGAAGTCATTGTGTACGCCAAGTTGCCGCGCGGATTCCTGATTCCGACCCCCGTCGGCGACTACAACCCCGACTGGGCCATTTCCTTCAAGGAAGGCTCGGTGAAGCATATCTACTTCGTGGCGGAAACCAAGGGTTCGATGTCGTCGATGGATCTGCGTGAAATCGAGAAGACCAAGATTAAATGTGCCCGCAAATTCTTCGATGAGATGAACCGACGCTTCGCCCCGGAGAATATTAAGTACGACGTGGTGGACAACTTCGAAAAATTGATGGAAGTAGTGAAGTAGTTCGCAAGATGAGGGGAAGAACATAGAGCGAAATCTATTCAAGCAACGGAATGACCATATACCAAAATTGACTTTAATCTCCGATTTCCATGCAAAAAACACCAGGGTAACTATACGGGTAACTTAAAAAGTTATAAAACAAATAACGATTAATTATCAAATTGTTAATTTTCTTATTTGGGTGTCCTACCCTCCACCAATCATGAAACCTCAACCGTTCTCGGTTGGGGTTTTTTCTTGTCTGATCGCGCCAACTCCCGCGCGTTGTTTGGGGTTATTGCGGAAACTTGCGGACTTCACCAGTCAGCCTGTCAACCGATTTCTGGCCACTATCCACTCTCTCCCATCCATTATTCTCTCCGGCATCACCCTCGGAGAATGCCTCGAAGTCCGCAAAGGCCGCGATTTATGAAATTACAAATCAATTGGTTACGCGCGGACGAATCAATGCGGTTGGATTGCAGCATTGGGTACCAAAGGGAATAAGGTGCTCCCCCGTGACCAGTCGTTCCGGTATCGGTATCGTAACCACCTATTCCGGAAATACCCAAAATCGGTCACGATGCACCAGAATCGCCGGTCACGATGGGCCGGAATATCCATCGCGGGACTTCACGCAAAATCAAGCTCAAGTTTTTATCTGTCCAGCGGGCTAACCACTCCGCGCCCACCCTTATTCAGCACGTGCGTGTATATCATCGTGGTGGAAACATCTGAGTGCCCGAGCAATTCTTGCACCGTGCGAATATCGTAACCACTTTCCAATAGGTGGGTCGCAAAAGAATGTCGCAATGTGTGCGTAGTAGCCGGTTTTGCAATGCCCGCCTTTTGCACGCCAAGACGGATAGCCCGCTGGAGGTTTTGCTCATAAATATGATGGCGGCGGTGAATACCTGTTTCAGGATCATTTGATAGAGTCAGTGCAGGGAATACCCAAAACCAGCCCCAAGTTTTGCCAACCTCTGGATATTTCTTGCTGAGCGCATCAGGCATTGCGACGCCGGGAACGTCAATTTTCCTATCCATTTCAAATAACAGGTGCACTTTTTGCAGATGCTCTTGAAGTGGCACGACCAAAGTTAACGGCAACATAGTGACGCGATCCTTACCACCCTTGCCTTCACGAACTACAACCTCGTGCCGCTCAAAATCAACATCTTTTACTCGCAACCGAACGCATTCCATGAGCCGCATCCCGGTACCATAAATTAGACTTGCCATGAGCGCATAGACGCCATCCAGCGTGGCCAGAAGGCGATGCACTTCATTTACCGACAGCACCGTCGGCACCCTGACCGATGGTTTTGCGCGCACCATGCCATTCATCCACGGCACATCTATGCTCAAAACCTCCTTGTACAGAAACAGCAATGCAGACAAAGCCTGTGTTTGCGTGGCGGCAGAAACCTTGCCATTAACCGCAAGATCGGTCAAAAACGCCTCCACTTCTGGCGCGCCCATATCTCGCGGGTGTTTTTTGTGATAGAAATTTACAAAACGCCTAATCCAACCCGTGTAGGATTGCTCCGTGCGCCGGCTGTAGTGTTTCGCTCGGATGCGATCTCGCACGACTTCCAGTAGCATGGGGGTGTGGTGTGCTGAGTTTGCATTATCAATTGACATATAATATACCCATGAATTATTGCAATCATAGGGTTGAAATATATCAGGACAGTTTATACAGAACACAATTTTGCATATATCTGAATAGTTCTGTATATTTAACGTTATATCTCACTACCTAGGAGCCACCGTTGGCCAACGAAATCATAGTCAGAACAAAAAACGAGGTCAGCACCGGTGTAGATCATTTCACTACTGCACTGACAAGTTATTTGAATGAACTTGGCCTCCCTACTGACAAAGTTCTGGTGGCAGTTCTTGAACGGCAGCGCGTAATAAACAACTTGCCAGATGTAATATCCGCTATTGACGACGGGCGGAGACAAAACTCACTCTATTTATCAAAATTCATTGCAGCCTGTGGAGCTGGTCTTTTTGATGCCGCGTTGAACTTTATTTGGGATGAAACAGTTGTAAATCTACGAACCAAGGTCGCCAGATTTGATCTTGAGTATTTTTACGATAGCGTCGTTACCGATCCTGCGCGACGAACAAAACTTAGAGACGAATCCGACCTATCCAAAATAGAAGAGTGGGAACTTCCTGAATCCGTGTTCGATGCTCATAAAACAAGGCTATGTCATAGTTAACTGTTGAACTCTACCCATGCCCAGCGCTGCAAACAAAATAGCGCGAGGAGAAAGAGAACCATGAGCCGGGTCAATCATCCTTCGCCAGCCAAGATAATTGGCCAAGTTATGAGTGGCGACTCCATGAAACCGGATCATCCACTCCTTGAGCCTGCTGCCATAGGCGTTCACGTTCTGCACATGGTAAACCTTGCCGACCACTTTGATTCCTGCGGCCAGATTTATCGGGCGGTGGGTGATACCCATTTCGCGAGCCGCTGCACCCAACGCCCTACCGCTGTCGGTGCAAAGCACGACATCACTTGCCA
>JAJYPA010000445.1 GCA_021795795.1 Pseudomonadota bacterium
GCTGGTGTGATCTATGGCTTCTCTAAGCATGCGACCCGCGATGAGGCGGTAGCGGCAGCCAAAACCAACCCGGCCAACGCCAATCTTCCGGTCAAAGAGATTATTCCGCCTCGTCCATAGCAGGAGTGGCGTGCCGGGAATGTTTCGGCTTCTCCATTCGCGCTTCCCGCGCCGGTGTACGGTGTTTGCCGTTTGCGAAGAGCCCCATAGCGATTCGGGAGGCCAGGGATGCGGAGCAAAGGAGTCTCGCGCCGGACAGCGGGCGATTTCCCGGTGCATAACTCGAACTGGTGCCGGGTGACGCGCTGTCATCACCATGGACGCTGCGCCGTTGCTCTGGCGCTTGTCATCCTGGGTATGTCGGGGTCGGCCCAGGCTGGGGATTGGTGGACGGCGGCCAGGACGGCGGTGGCGGAGCGCTGGTCGGCGGCGACGGCCACTGCAGCGGCTTCCCCGACCACGCTACCTGCCATGGGCAGCATCCAAGTGGCCTTTTCGCCGTCAGGCGGTGCAACGGCGGCCATCGTTGCGGCGCTGGGAGAGGCGCGGCAGCGGCTTTGGGTGCAGGCCTATAGTTTTACCAGTGCGCCCATTGCCAAGGCGGTCTTGGCCGCGGCGAAACGCGGGGTGCAGGTGACGGTCCTGCTGGACAAGAGCCAGCGTACCCAACAGTACTCCGAGGCCGATTTCTTTGCCAATCAAGGGGTGCCGGTCTACATCGACGACCAGCATGCCATTGCCCATAACAAGGTGATGATCATCGATGGGGGGACGGTAATTACGGGCAGCTTCAATTTCAGCAAGGCGGCGGAGCAGTCCAACGCGGAGAACCTGCTGATTTTGCGTGGTAATCCTCCCCTGGCGGCGCTCTATGCGCAAAATTTCCGTTTTCACCTCAGCCATGCAACCCCCTACATGCCGCGCCACGGCCGGGATTGAGGGCGAAAGCCGGTCAAAACAACCTTAGCTGCCGCGCTGGCAGCGCCGGATCGTGCGGATGCTGCGCCCGCTTCACCCCACCATACCCTTCCCATGCGGCGCAGACTAGCCCGAGATGGTAACTGCTAAGGTGGGCTTTTGTTTGACTATCCCGCCGCGTGTCGACCAGTGCATGGTGCCAGCGGGGCCGGTAATCCTGTTCCTCTTCCCACCCTTACGCTAAGGCCCGATCAATGCGGGGCGCGGTCAGAGGAGATTTACGGAGAAGATGCGTAAACGCCAGTGACATCCAGGTCCACTACTGAGATGCCTGACATCATGGGACCGGCGGCTGCGTAGACATGGCATGAACAATATAGAGAAAAGTAATAGATTTGCACCAACATGAAGCGCATATTTTCCGGATTTGCACTAAATCAGTGCAGTCTTTATAAGAAAATGTATAGCCGTAGACTTAAAACAGCAATTTTTAACAGCTACAAGATGGCACACATATTGCCTAATATACAGCACATGATAGGGAGTCGCTTATAGAGAACGTGCGAATCATACAAATCGATTTGGTAACGGGTTCTAGGGTTCCGGCCGGCAAGTCGCAGGCGTCTGGTCCAAGAGAATTCGGCCTCCAGAAATGGGGGTTCACGGAGGGATAAAAGCCCGGGAGATCACTGGTGATCTTTCGGGCTTATTTTATTGACTCAACGGAGGACGTAACATGGAAGCATGGAAAAAAGCCGTTTTTGGTCTAGCGCTCGCCGGAGCTGGACAATCCATGATGATGACAAACAGCTTCGCGACAATCACTCTCGGAGTCAGTGATTGGCCAGGATGGGTAGCATGGTATGTTGCTGAACATAACGGATATTTGAAAAAGTACCACGCAGACGTAAAGCTGGTATGGTTTTCAAGTTATACTACTTCTGTGGAAGCCTTATCCGCTGGAAAACTAGATGCCAACTGTCAAGCGCTGATCGACACATTGGCGCCAATTGAAAAAGGCGTACCTATCAAAGTAGTGCTGGTGACCGACAATTCTGCCGGAAACGATGCCCTTATGGTCAATAATTCGATAACCAAGTTTGACCAGTTAAAGGGAAAAACCATCGCCGTACGCATGGACTCGATAGAACAATATCTGGATGAGACAGCTTTAACGAAAAATGGCATCTCACCCGCTTCTGTCCACTTTATTAATATGTCAACAGGAAATGCCGCCGCGGCGCTGATTACCGGGCGTGTACCAGCGGCTGGCGTATGGAATCCGTGGATACAGAGAATTGAAGCCAGGAAAGCCGGACACCCAATCTTCACGAGTGCCGAAGCGCCGGGTGTTATTCCTGATATTGTAGCCGCGAGAGATAGTGTTATTGCTGCTCAACCGCAGCAGTTTGTTAACTTAGCCAAAGCTTGGTATGCGACAGTAGCATTTATAAAAGAACATCCCAAACAGGCGGCCGCAATTATGGCTCCGCATGTCGACCTGAAGCCGGCAGAGTATGCCACTTCCTTGGCGGGGACCCGCCTTTTCGACGCAAAGCTCAATCTTGAAGCGATGAAGCCCGGCGCATCCCCAGTGTCCCTCTACAACAGCACAAGAGACACTTCGGTATTCCTTAAACGTGTCGGAGCAATAAAATCCGAACCGCTACCAAGTTCTTTTATAGACCAGACGTTTGCTGTTGAGGCCGCTAAGTGAGCAGCAGCGCAAAACCCGTACCGCTGGGGCGAGATCAGATCTCGCCCCAGCGCCCGCCCCAGAACGCGAGGCGCAGAGCACAGTATCTAAAAATACGATCGGCCATCCCCCGGAAGGCTTATCTGATATTGTCGTTGCTTGGCTTTATAGTACCATTAGCAGCTTGGCAATGGTTAAGCTCCGCCGATATGGTGAGCAGTTTATTTTTACCATCACCACACGACGTTTGGAAATCCGCCATCGACTGGTACGCCGGCAATCTAGGCACCGATATCTACATTAGCACCTACCGTGTGGTTAGCGGTTTTCTTATGGCTGCTTTAATCGGTGTTCCACTAGGAATATACATCGGCACATTTAAGTCGGTAGAGGCGGTATTCCAGCCTATCAATGATTTTGTACGCTACATGCCCGCCTCGGCGTTCATTCCCCTTGTGATGTTATGGATAGGCATCGGTGAATCGTCCAAGATCTCTATTATATTTATCGGTGTAGTGTTCCAAATTGTGGTGATGGTTGCTGACGCTGTGAGAAATATACCAGAACGTTACATTGAAGCCGCATACACTCTGGGTGCAAAAAAGGGGGAGGTTATAAACCATGTTGTATGGCGGGGCGCCCTTCCCGACATCTTTAATATATTGAGAGTCAACATGGGCTGGGCATGGACGTACCTGGTCATTGCGGAGATGGTTGCGGCAGATAGGGGGCTTGGATTTGCCATCCTTCAGGCGCAGCGCTTCATGGATACACCAAAAATATTTGTTGGAATATTTATCATTGGCGTTCTCGGCCTGGTTTTTGATTTATCATTTCGCGTTGCCCATCGCGTCTTGTTTCCATGGAGCAGATAGTTATGAATAAAGAAGGGGTCGCAATTAAGTCAGTGAGTAAGTTATACCCCCAGCGAGATGGAAGTCGACGACGCGTGCTGAACGATATAGATCTGGAAGTCGCGCAAGGTGAACGGGTGATGTTAGTCGGTGCATCTGGTTGCGGAAAGTCGACTCTGCTGAGATTGATAGCAGGGTTGGAATTACCCAGCGAAGGTACGATTGATGTGGCTGGCACCTTAGTCACGGGGCCGGGCGTAAATCGTGGTGTTGTGTTTCAACAGTCAACATTGTTCCCATGGCTTACGGTCTGGCAGAATGTGACATTCTCCAGGCAATTGCGAGTCAATATAAATGTGGATGACTCCCAGGTAGCGCAGGCGGTTTATCGTAGTAACGCACTAATGAATGTCATGGGCATGGATCATGTGCGTGATGCTTATCCGAATCAATTAAGCGGCGGCATGCAACAGCGCGCCAATATTGCACGGGCTCTGGTTTCCAGTCCGGCGGTATTATTAATGGATGAGCCATTTGGCGCCCTTGATGCGCAGACGCGGGAAACCATGCATGACCTCGTCCTGCACCTGTTCAACGCGGAAATGACCACGGTGGTATTTGTGACGCACGATGTTGAGGAAGCGGTATACCTTGGAGATAAAGTGGTTGTTCTTGGGTCAAACCCAGGCCATATTGATAGTATTTATGACATACCATTTGGGCGGGAACGCTCGCATGAGATAAAGTTTATTCCCGAATTCGTATCCATAAGAAATGAAATCCTCAATAGAATAAGGGCAACAACTGAGGTTCGGACGAATCAGGATGTCTTAAGAAAAATGACCGAGTTCAAATAAACTTCGCAGACATGAACCCGTAATTCGAAGCTAAAAAAATAATTTAACCATCGATACCATTTACCAGCGCTGTAATATGGGTAGATATTGGTAACGTATTTTTTCCAATTGTTTGCGTTTGCAGCTAAAAAGGAGACAACATGATCGAGCATGAAATCGTGGAGCATCAGGACCATGATATATGGACCGAAGAGATTCCTGGCGGTGCTCATACCTCCTTTATCATGAGAAGGCATACCGTTCTTCGAATTATGGATATGGAAGGGGCGGCCAATATTGTCGCTTTATTCTATAATCACGATGAAAAACTGGAGCGGTACAACATGGCGGACACATTGAAGGCGCAGCATACGGCTTATCTTACCCAAGGGCGCGTATGCTACTCGGATATGGGTCGAATACTCTGCTCCATCATTGCCGATACCTGCGGCTGGCACGATACCATTTGTGGCATGACCGATGCCACCCAGGTGCGCCAGAAATATGGCGACAAAACGTACCAGGATGCGCATAATGCCATGCATCGTAATGCGCGCGATAGCGTTCTCATTGAGCTTGGTAAGTGGGGTTGCGGGAAGCGGGATATTGTGCCGAATGTCAACTTTTTTAGTAAAGTTACTGCTGACAACTCCGGGGATTTGCATTTTATTTCGAATCATTCCAAGCCAGGCGACTTTGTTGAGTTGAGATTTGAAATGAATACTCTAGTCGTATTGGCAGCATGTCAGCACCCGTTGGATCCTAATCCGAATTATGCACCAAAACCAATAAGGATAACGGCTCGGCATACACCAGGTGGTGACCGATACGATTTCTGCCGGAAGTCTCACCCGGAAAATGAACGGGGTTTTTATAACACCGAGAACCTGTTCCGCTGAGAGGAAAGGAAACCATGGTTATTGTAGAAAGCGAACTTGATCTGATAGCTGCCATTTATGATAAGGTACTGCCTGCCGGGGAATCCTGGCTACATGAGATAAAGGAAGGCCAGGTTTTCCGGATCCTGGACCTGGAAGGCAATCAGGCGGTCGATACACTTTTTTATAACGCACATGATCCTAGCGAACGCTACAGCGCAGTGGATACCATTCGCGCCCAAAATAATCTGTATCTCACCGCGGGCTCACGCCTGCTATCCAGCGAGGGGAATACGCTGATGACGATCATCGCCGATACATGCGGTCGGCATGACACCATAGGCGGCGCATGTTCTGCGGAGAGCAATAGCGTGCGCTATGGTATCGACAAGAAGTTTATGCATAATTGTCGGGACAGTTTCTTGCATGCACTTGGCCATTGTGCCTGTCATATGGATAAGCGTGAGCTAATCAGCAATGTCAATTTCTTCATGAACGTACCGGTTACGGAGGATGGAGCCCTCACTTTTGCCGATGGCATCTCAGGATCCGGTAAGTATGTGGAAATGCGGGCAGAAATGGACGTCATCGTACTCATTTCCAATTGTCCGCAACTCAATAATCCGTGCAATGCCTACAATCCGACACCAGTGCGACTGCTCATATGGAATTAAACTCCGATAGCCAGGGGGACGACCCCCTCGGCTCAACACGCTGCAGGACGACCTGCCGTACTTCTTATCATGTTTGAAAAAATTCTTATCGCCAATCGTGGCGCCATCGCCTGCCGCATCATCCGGACGCTCAAGCGCATGGGGATCCGCACGGTTGCCGTGTACTCCGAGGCAGATCGCGTCAGCGCGCATGTGCTGCTGGCCGATGAGTCCGTGTGTATCGGCCCTGCACCTGCGGCACAGAGCTATTTACGCAGCGAGGCCATCCTTACCGCAGCGCGTGCGAGCGGCGCCCAGGCCATCCATCCCGGCTACGGTTTTCTGTCGGAAAACCCGGATTTCGCCGCCGCCGTGGAAGCTGCGGGTATGGCCTTCATCGGCCCCACACCCGAGCAGATGCGCGCCTTCGGCCGCAAGCACACGGCGCGCGAACTCGCTCAGCAAAACGGCGTGCCGCTGCTGCCGGGCTCGGGACTACTGGAGGATGTCGGCCATGCCATGGCCGAGGCGCGACGCATCGGTTTTCCGGTCATGCTCAAAAGCACTGCCGGCGGCGGTGGCATCGGCATGCAACTGATCTGGAGTGAGGATGGCTTGCAGGACGCCTACGCACGGGTTGATCGCCTGGCGCGCGCCAACTTCAAGGAAGCAGGGATTTATCTGGAAAAATACGTCCAGGCCGCGCGCCACATCGAAGTGCAAATTTTCGGCGATGGGCAGGGCCAGGTGGTGCATCTGGGTGAGCGCGACTGCTCGGTACAGCGCCGTAACCAGAAGGTAATCGAGGAAACCCCCGCACCCAATCTACCCGACGCGGTGCGTCATGCGCTGTGCGACACGGCCGTACGCCTGATGCAAAGCGTCCGCTACCGCAATGCGGGAACGGTGGAATTCGTGCTTGACGCCGATACTGGTGCATTCTACTTCCTTGAGGTCAACACCCGGTTGCAGGTTGAGCATGGGGTGAGCGAGGAAGTGAGCGGCGTCGATTTGGTCGAATGGATGGTGCGCCAGGCTGCCGGCGAATCGCCCATTGCCGGCTATTTGCACGCGCCGCACGGCCACAGCATCCAGGTGCGCC
>JAJYPA010000446.1 GCA_021795795.1 Pseudomonadota bacterium
CCAAGAATATCCGCGCGGTGCAACTCCTACTGGGGCACACCAAGCTGGAAAGCACGGTCCGTTATTTGGGGATAGAAGTCGATGATGCTCTGGAATTGGCGGAGCAGACTGAAGTGTAGCTTGGTTCCATTGACATTGAGATCATGACCACCCTGGGGGCTGTTTGTCGAGGAGGCAATACGGGTACATACTTCTTACAGAAAGCCGATACCGCAGAGGTACTGATGAAACTCCCCGGCTGGGAACACGCATATATAGACGATCAAAAGCTGGTCAGTTACTGTCTGAATCCTGAGCATCCAGAAGGTCGACACAAGGCGCGCGTCTTTTACTCTACCCTGGGCTTAAGGCAAAGTGATTGGCCGCTCCTCAAAGAGGCTCTGATATATGCAGTAGAGCATGAGACCGTTGAGGTGGCTGGAGGGAAAAATTATGGCACGATGTACTTGTTAGATTTTGTGATGTGTCATGGCGATAAGTCGGCCATGGTGCGGTCTGTTTGGATCGTGCGGCAACTGGAGGATTTTCCTCGTTTAGTCAGTTGCTATGTGCACAAGTCGGCACTCGGAGGTGATTGATGAAAGTTCTGGATGTGGTGGCGCTGGTGAGGGAAGATACCCACAATGGGCTGCACCGTGGGCAGGTAGGCACCATTGTCGAAACGATTGCGCCGGGGCAATACTTGGTGGAATTTGCCAATCTCAATGGGGAGGCTTACGCCTTTTTGGCTCTTTCAGAACACGATTTATTGAGATTGCATCACCAGCCGGCACTCAAAGTCGCCTGAAAACAGTCATTACTCATGGAGTCGGTATATGCGTCTTCTTATGATCAAACAGGCTGATTTGCCAAAAGCAATCGGACTCATTGATGGATGTTGGATTGCCAGGCTGGCTACCGGCATCAGCGATTTGAGAGGCTGCAAACAATGGGATTGGGTGGGGGCGTTTACCGCCAGCAAGCCGCAAGACACGTCGGCTGACTGGTGCGCCATCTCTGAACAATATGTAGATCATACGCTGCTGTCGCTTGACCACATTTGGGCAGAATGCCCGATGGGCTCTGATGGAATGCCTATCCCACCACTTCTGGAGTCTGTGCCAGATTTCAATGACATCATGGATACTTCAGGGTGTGGGCACGAATAGACTGATCGGATTAGCGCAATAGCTTGAGGACCCTGGAAACATATTCTCAATGGATCCTTTGCAGCGAAAGGAGTCATTCGCATGCTTGGGATAGACACGCGGAAATACCTTTTCTGGTCATGGAATTCTGGACGGGAAAACGGCCAATGATGCGACCCAAAGCGGGGTGTAGGTGCTCATGTTTATCGGTGTCCGAGAAATCTTCGATTGTTGGCTCATGTAATTTTACCGTACTTTGAAATTATCTATATCCACAATTGAACTTGCCGATTCTGTTACAGTTTAACAGTCCAAATGAAAACATTACATACTTGTTTCTTTCGTCGCACTTTGGTCCAAGCCATATTTCTGGTATTAAAAGAGGTGGATTTTTATAATCATCTTCAGTGTCGCATAATTGATATTCAACATATGGGACTATTACATCATAAAAGACCCTTTTGTTAGTTTTTTCTTTTGGCACACATATAATCAGCCTCGACTCTTTCTCCTCTGAAAAGTTAAAATTTTTCAGTCTTGCGAGTTGTATATATATAGAATCAATAGCGCTTTGTATAGATGGTAATCGTGCCTCACTGAAAATATTAAAATCGCTTAAGTTCTTTTGGTACCTATCAATGAAGCTTATAAGCTCATTTATCTCTTCTTTTTTTTGCATTATCAGGTTTAGTATGAATTCTTCGTGATCCTCGTATATGCAATCGACAAATTCTGAATTGTACCCAGCTCTCTTATTAGCAATAAACGTTTTTTGGAAACCAAGGCACAAACCTTTTCCGTCGTTAGCATATGCTCGCCACTGACTGAGAATATCATGAGATTTAGAAAGGCAAAAAGCACAATAGCTACGACTAAAAATAGTTTGTTGCAATATTAAATTAATGTCAACCCCATACTCTTTCTTTATTAAGCCGTTAAAAATATCTTTCGACTTAGTAAGTTCGTTACTATCATTCAAATATAAGATGTCACTAGCCCATATTTTTCCTGATTGCAATATACCGCTTGCCCCATGTACGCTTGTATAATGATAGATTATATCTGAATCCATATCTTCTTTTGAGCATCCCTTTGTAGTATAACTTTCTTCGGCAACATAACCCGAACAAGGTGATCGGACTAAGAGTTAAAAAGAATTTAAATGTTCTGCTGAAGATATTCTCCAGCGATGCATGACCTGATTCTGCTGAATGCTCTCGCAGCCCAGTGCATGTCATTATAGACAAAACGATATGACTGATCATTCGCGCATCTGCCAATTGTCCAGGCTGTCGTGTCGTCGCCATGGTAATCTCTCCTGCTGGCACATGCTGTGCTGGGAAAAGTGTAGTGCAATTCAGTAGGCCATGCTATTCATTATGCGATCAGGCAAGTCAATGTCCGCTATCAGTCTGATACCGCCTTGGCCAGCACCTACCCTGAATCTACCGCGTTCCTTTATCGGTCGGCAAGCATCGTCGCTATGTGCTTCGTTTCCTCCATCGTAGATTCCTTGCGTGTACCCTTGTCCGCTGTGCGCCACCTGATAGATTTTGGGCAGGTGAGGGGATCGTCGGTTGGCGGGTCCAGTGGCAAGGTGCCCTGCCAAGCCATGCAAGACTGTCCATACTGGTGTTGTTTGACGTTAGTATCCCATCTCGTTATTATGTCTCTATGATCCAAAGTTTTGCCGACAAGCGCACGGCCGCCACTTTCCTAGGCCTTCGGGTGCGCAGCCTCAGCATAGATCTGCTGCGAGTAGCTCGACGCAAGCTCGCACAGTTGCACCAGGCTGGACGCGTAGAGGATCTGGCTGTCCCACCGGGAAACCGCCTGGAAAAGCTCTCTGGGGATCGCCACGGCCAATGGAGCATCCGGATCAATGACCAATGGCGGATTTGTTTCGTGTGGCACGACGGCCACGCTTGGGACGTAGAAATCGTGGACTATCACGGATGATTGGGGGTAAATGATGAGTATTCGCATGGATGAGCTGGGACAAATGGATCTTTCTGACGTTGCCGATACCAGTACCGGGCGAGATGCACCCATTCATCCCGGGGAGATTCTGCTAGAAGACTTCCTCAAGCCCATGGGGATCACCCAATATCGCCTGGCCAAGGCTATCGGCGTTCCACAGCGTCGTATCAGCGAAATTGTTCAGGGAAAACGAGCCGTCACATCCGATACCGCTCTGCGGCTATCGAGATTCTTCGGAATGAGCGAGACGTTTTGGGTGGGGCTTCAGACCGACTACGACCTCGCAGTAACGCGCCAAGCGATGCAAGGGCTTCTCGAGAAAATCCAACGCTACGACTTTCATGCTGCATAGATGGAGATTTTTTTCGTGGGTGGGTGACGACGCACAATGCACGCATTTGATACAATCAATGGGCGCTAACGCAGCGTAAGCGGCCGTCTGACCAACCCAATGTGCTTGGGGTCCATGTGGATTATCGAGTCCGATTAGTTTTAGCATGCCAGGAACTTCGATTGGGATACAGTAGGATCACCATACATGCCGCGGCATATAGCGCGGCTACGAAGAACCACATAACGCTGTATCCCCACAAATCCACTATGAATCCGAACAGAGGTAGCCACAGGGCAACGGCCAAGCCAGATACCGAACTCAGTAATCCCATGGCTCGCCCTTTCTGTTCCCGAGTTACCAACTCCGCTGCCCACTGAAAAGGAAGTGCATTATACCCAACAATTCCAACTCCGAGAATAAACGCAAAAATTAACACCATCAATAGATCCGGATGTAACGGCAAGGATGAAAATATCAACATAGACAAGGAGCCGGTTAACGTAATAAAAATAAAGAGCGCCTTCAGTGATAAATACCGCCCGACCAAAAATCCTACTATTATGCGGGCCGCAAAGCCTCCAGACAAAAAGAGAACCATCACGGCTCCGCCTACCCACATAGCATGGATACCCAGTTTTTCAAGATAGAGAAGGCCGAAGACCAGCACTGAAAACTGCCCCGCACCTAGGAGAAAAACCACCAAACCAATGGGTAAAAGTGTTCGTAAGAACGAAGGATGTGCAAGGCACTTCTGGCTAGCATGAACTGGATGATCGGGCAGCTGCCATAGCGCCAGAGTTAGCAGCACTGTTAGTAGAAATATCAGAAATCCAAGCCCACCAATTACAGTGAAAAGTCCCACCGCGATGAGCATAGGAAACAGGGCACCGGCCATGATCCCGCCAAGTGGGATAACACCTTGGCGAAAACCCAAAAGCACGCCAGCATATTGGGGCGGAAAATCGTGGCTAATGGCATAAAGGCCCACTACGGAAAAAATTGGCAGCACCATCCCTAAGAATAGCATGGAGAGCAGCAAATCCGGATAGTGGTTAACCATGCCACCTGCGATAGCAAACAGAATCAGCGTCGAGAATAGCCCGATCCACGCGATGCGACGACCACCGAACCGATCTAGGCCCACGCCGATTGCCAACCCACCCAAAACGCTCCCAAATGCCTTGGCCGAGATCAATGTACTCATTTGCAAGACATTCAGGTGGTAAGTAAGCGCGAAAGCAGGCGCCAGTATTGCCATCCCCTGCAGGTAAAAAGCGGAGAATACTTGAACGCTCAAAAGTAAGAGTAAAGCCAACCATTGTTTTCTGGCCAGATGCAACCGCACTTTCAAACTACAAAGCTTATCGTCCACGAAACGGCAAGGTTAACCGAGGAAGAGGACATCCTCCTGAATCAAATGATAGATATTGCGGCAACATTCGATAAGCATATGCCGCAAAATTACCCCACATGATGGGATGCTTCTCTGCTGCTTGTTTCAGGACCACTGAAGTAGATTGCCACCGCCACGAAAACTGATAGTCCCAATTCGTATCTTCTGCTAGCGGGCTCCGTGGCGCGTTGCGATCAATCCAAAATCCATCATCATCCATGTTCTCCCCCTCTCCATAAGGGTCCACGGGTAACCCATTCAACCACACCGTAATATGTACGTGCGCGGGGAGCCACCATTTTGCAAGTTTCATGACACCACTCACACCAGAATAAGCAACAATATCTCCTCGATCAACCCACTGACCAATTGATCGTGTGACAGCAGAGCAATGGCGATAACTTATGGCAAGTCCATTTCCGTGGTCGACGAAAATACTTAGGCCGCCTCTCAGATCTCTATGAATACGTGTCACCAAGCCTCTTGCCATCGCCAAGATTGGCGTCTTTGGTGACAAACAGAAATCCGTACCAGAGTGTCCGGGATAAGACTGCTGTCCGCCCTGCCAGTCTAGTGCATTTTGGAAACGCCCCCACTCAGAAAACCTATGAACCTCGCGGAGATAACAGTGACGATCAAAATAGGCTAAAACATAGCCTTCTTTTATGTCCATCAAGGGAATATGCCGCCCTACTCCAAACGATACTTTATGCCAATACCATCTTAACTTCACACTGTTCCCCGCTTACGTTTACGGTGAAGCATAGATAAGTCGTGAAATGATGTGGTCTCTCCATCCTGGAATTGATCTATCGAATAACCTTTCCCACTGATAATCAACAATGATCTAAGGGCGGCGCGATTGAACGTCCGCTAACAGTCTGAAAGAGCCATTGGCCGATGCTGGTAAGATTTTACGGTGGCCGGAGCGTATCGCCGACAGGTAAGACTGGTGACGCGGAAGTCGAAGCTGCACACTGTTTTCAGCCATTGCCAAAATCAATGCGGAATAAGCTATATTACCACGCGTTCGTAATTGGTGTCGCGACCTCACCACGGCATGGTGGTCAGAATCCCGACTGTCTCCAGTTCGGCCAGAAATCGTATCAGAATATGTGACGTTGCCGTCTCGTTCTTTGATACAGCAGCGACGTGGTTTTTTCTGAGCGTCATTTTTTAGTGATCCTGCATTATGCTCAACCCGTGCACGGTGTCGGGAGCGCCGGGTGTTGGCCCGTTCCTGCGCTTTGGTCAACGGTCGGTTGCGGTAGGCGCGTTCATGTATCCGGTTACGGTATCCCTGTGCCTGGAGCAACTGCTCGGATTCCTCCGAACGGTAAGCGCTGTCGGCGAAGACCTCCCCGCCGGTATTCTCCGTGTCCAGCAAGGCTTCCAGACACTGGCTGTCATGCACCGAGGCATCGGTCACGACGTATTGGTGAATCAGCTTGTGGCGCTTGTCCACATTGATGTGGTTCTTGTAGCCAAAATAGCTTTGGCCATTTTTCTTGGTCCAGCGGGCATGGGTATCTTTCTGGCGGCGCTTGGCGGGTTGCTCTTCCCAGTCTGCCGGGGTCTCTCCCTGATTCACCTGCTCCCGCTCCTTCCGGCGCATATGCTGCCGGGGAACCGTTACGAAGCTGGCGTCGATGATCTGCCCCGCCCGTGCGGCATACCCCGCCTCCCGTAAAAAACCGTGAAAAGCGGTAAACAGACGCTCCGTTAACTGGACCTGCGCCAAGGTTTCCCGGAACAACCACAAGGTGGTGTGATCGGGTACCGCTTCCTTGGTCATCAGCGTGATCAGCTAAGGCCAGCAAGACCAATTTTACGGGGGCCGGCAGATCGAGCCCTCAAGCCCAAACCATACATTTGATGCTCATGCCACACACCCTTTACCCTGCGCGGCAATCCGGGGGCGGCCACGCTTGCCTTTGGCGGCTGCGGGGACGGTGGGTGGGGTGACTGGGGTGACGCGATGGTCTTCAAGCCACTGCCGGACATCATGGGGGTGCCACAGTGGGCCACGATGCCCGGGCAGGCGGATGGCCGGCGGGAGCCTTTCTGGGGACCTGCAGTAGAGGT
>JAJYPA010000447.1 GCA_021795795.1 Pseudomonadota bacterium
CACCATGTACGGCCTGCATAACAGACATGACCTGCTGCTGCTCCGTTTGTATGTTCATCGCCAACTCGCGAAGATCCAGAAGCCATTCGCGGGCGTCCTGGTTGCCGCCGTCGCTGGCTGTCTTGAGCTTCGCTGCAAGCGCCTGCAGCGCTTGAGAGACGCCCTGTGCCTCCTGCTGAAGCTGATTGTACTGCTGGTCGATGGTTGCAATGTCCATGAAGTTGTCCTTTCAGTTGAGTGGTTACGGCAGCCTGATTGTTACGTCTTTCGTTATTTGAGTAAGAGGAAGGCGTTTTATCCCGCGGTCATTCAGGATGGTTTGGAGAACAGCGTCTTGTAGAGGGTGGGACGCAGAGGATATAGAAAGGGCGGAATCTCCTTTGTTATCGTGGGAAGTGAATCAGACTTTCACGATAGACAGGCCAGAAGACTGGCTCATGAGGAGGTCCGCCCTTGCAGCGTATTGTAGCTGGTATTCCCACTGAAGCATCACTGTGACACCCTGGCCCGAGATCCTGAGCGATATCGTCCTACCCAATACCCGCACTGTTCTCGGCAAGCAGCTTCAGGTAGTGCTCGCGACGAGCCTCATCACTCGGGAACGTCTGCCCGAGGCATTCAACGGGGCCAGACTTGGCCGCATGGTTCTGGAATAAATCAGTCATTGGGTGTGATCTCGCTAAGGTCGGTCCGCTCGCCTACATTGGCAGCGTCGAATTTTTTGGGCTTTACCGCGATGGCCACGGCTTTTCCGGTCTCGATGGTTTGACGAATCGCTTCCCTCAAAACATCTGACTGGCTTGGTGTGGTGCCCACCCAGGCTTTCGAAACAATCGCCGTGAAGGACGAGTTACCAAAATGGCGGCCTGCGTTTTCGAAGGTGACGCGAAGCCCACCGCGCGGACCTTGTATGCCAGGACTCTGGGCCAGCAACTTCCAATAGCCGAGTGGTAGATACATGCCAGGTACCAGCCCGATGTCGTCTGGGTTGAAAACCAGCCGAGAGCACAGTTTCAGGAAGAACGGGTTTTCCGTCAGGCGAAAGCCATCGTGCGCAGTGTTGTCCGGACAAACCTGTATAGCGGCCAGCAATCCATCCATCCGATTGATCTCTTCAGCAAGCTGGCTATTCGGCAGCCTAAAAATGGCCTGGGGCACACCGTTTGGCCCGTCTTCACGCTCCATCGCTTTGTACTGAACCATGACAAAGCTTTGGAATGTCTCGTTGAAATAGATGAGATCAGTGCCGGTTTGTTCTTCCAGCGGGAGCCGATTGGCAAGGATGACGGTGAGTCGCTCCGACGTTGCCTCTGATTCGAATACCGCTGCGTTGTAGGGGTAGGTTTTGATCAGATCAAAACCGGGCAGATGCATCAGGTCGTGAATCACCATCGGGTCTTCACGCAGCCGAGCACTGGGCAAGCCATCAAGGAAAGACACTGGAGTGCCATCCGGTGGTGACCATTCTTGAACGGGGTCGCGGCTTAACCCTGCAATCGAGAGCGCCGTGAGTACGGCTTCTTTCTGTTGTGCCAGGTTGTCTTTGGCCTTGGGAGAAAGCAGTTGAATGCGCTCTGTTCGGGCTTGGCTGAACCGGTCCAGCAACGCGCTGGCCTGGGGCGCTAGTTGCCGAATGGTCTCGATGACAGCGGCAAAACCTTTATCAGTCAGCAAACCACCTGATTCGAAACGTTTTCGCACGAATGCCGCATTGCGCTTTGGCAGACGATTGATGATTCGCTGAACAGATATGGGCTCCGAGAGTTTTTCCACCCGATCGAGGTTCAACCGGCTCAGCCCAGTACCGGCACGAATCCCCCGTCGTCCGAGGCCAATGTGTGTAACCTTGCGTGCGCTAATGATGAAGCAGACCAACGGCACGTTTCGGCTGTGTTGGAAGTCGGCCACTGGCTCGGCAAACGGCCGCTCTTCCGCAACGCATTCAAGAAATACGTTCATCCGATCTTTAGGAAGGAGTACGGCAAAGCCGCTTGCTTTGGCCATCTAGTCAGCTCCACCTTCGTCTGCGGCGTTGCTGCCTTGAACAGAAGCTATTTGTTGCCAGTCATCGGCAATCGTCTTCCAATCCACGTTGCGATCAACCGCCGCATTCTGGCCAGTGTCATCTTGTTTTTTGCCCGACCACACCGCCCAGAAATCCGGATCGTCGGATTTTGGCCGCTGGCCATCGGGCAAGGCATTCATCTGTACCAGCACCGGCAACTCGGAGGCCCAGCCGAGCAGGATGGCGTGGCGGGATGGCAGCGAAGGAAGATCGCGCAGCAGGCCGCGCAGGTTGTCCGGCACCAGTTTGTGCACCAGCTCCTGATCGCGGTCGTTGCTGATGCGGTGCAGCAGATAGCTGTTGCATTGGGACAGCACCGTGGGCGACAGCTCGCTGGGGCGCTGGGATGACAGCGCTAGCCCCAAACCAAACTTGCGCCCTTCTCGGGCGATTTTCTCGAACACCTGGCAGCAAATGGCGGCGGAGTTCTGGTTCTCCGCGTCGTCTTTGTAGTGCTTGATAAAGGTGTGCGCCTCTTCCATCACCAGCACGGTGGGCAGCGTTTTGCCGTGATTGAGCTTGCGGTAGCGCTGCAATGCTTCCAGCGTCATACGGGCGATGACGGCGGTGACGATATGCACGACTTCGGCGGGGACCAGTGACAGGTCGATCACTGTCACCGTGCCGTTGGAGGCTTGATTGTCGCCGATATAGTTCGTCAACCAGCCGTCCAGCGTTACGTCGCTGGTATCGCCGGTAATGGTTTTCATGCGGCTATCCGAGAGAATCGTTCGGATGCGCATCAGCATGGTCTCGACATACTCCGAGACATTCAGCAGTTCTGCATTGGCTTCCACACTGCGCAGCAGTTGATCACCGGTAAACACGCGCGGAACGTCCGCATCGATGGGCATGATGTCGGTATCGCTACCGCCAAATGCTGCGTGTGCCGCTTTAGCCAAGCCTAAAAACTCATCAATCTCTGGCCGGGTGAATTCATAGGTTGGGTACTGTCCGGTGCGTGCATTGGTAAATACTGAGATTTTGTCTCTAACTTCGGTAAGCGCGGCGCTTTCATCTGCACTGAATGAAGCATCGTTTTCTAGCCCTTCCTGCCACTTCTTGATTTTTTCGAAGAAGTTTTTTGGGTGCGGAAAATTGGCCCAAGGACGTCCGGCAGCGCGTTCGATCTGAATCACGCTAACGAGCGTGCGCAGAAAACGGCGCATGTCGTGGCTTGGCGTGGTAGCGGCTTCCACTGCGCCATCGCGCACCGCACGCAGTGCCTGAATCAGGGTGGGGCGCTGTGCCCTGGCGCTGGCCTGAGTAAACGCACTCCACTCGGCGCTGTTCCAGAACCACAGCGGCACCTGGAGCTGTTCAATACCGCTGGCGTGGTTCGGCTCAACCGCAAACACCCGCACCTTGCCCAAGCCATCAAACGCCTTGGAATACTCGCCATTAGGGTCGAGCACGATAAAGCGGGCATTGGGGTCGGTACCGTCACGAGCTTTTCTGGCTTCTTCCAGCGACCAACGGATCAAACCGGCGACTGAGCAGGATTTGCCGCTGCCGGTATTGCCTAGAACGGCCAGATGCCGACCGAACAGGCGATCTGGGTCGATCTTGACTTCGGCATTCGCTGCTAGGGGGCTTATGCCGATCTTCACACGGCGGTTGTCACCGGATTCGACGATGGCGCGAAGCTGGCATTGTGTTGGCAGTAGCACCGGATCACCAACCGTGGGGTAGGCTTCCACGCCGCGCCGGAAGGTGTAGCGTTCATTGCCATCGTGCTGACCTTCGTAGGACAGACCACCCAAGGGGTTGAGGCTCATTTTGCGCAGCGGATAGGGCAGGTCCACCAGGCCGAAGTCCTGCATACCCTTGCGCTTGGGGTACTGTGAACGCTCGATGGTGATCCATTCCACCTGCGCCACCAGATAGCCTTCGTCGCTGGGCACCAGCACATAGCCGTTAATACGCGGGAACGGCCGTGGCGTGCCTGTGTTCAGGGCGACGTTATCGGGCGCTTCGATATCCAGCAGCACCTTGATTTCGTCGGGCGAGACAAAGTCGATGCTGCCGATGCGCAAGGAGTCGGAGTAAGCGATGGGTGAGAAGCTCATCTGAGGTCTGCCCCGTCAAGCTCGCCGCCCGCTTTCTCCGCTGCCGGGGCCGGATGCGGTTCGGTGCCGTAGCGCTGCTTGAGCAGCTCGCTCATGCGGAAGGTGGTTTTATCGATGGCGGCCTTGGGCAGGAAGGTTTCGGTCAAGGTTTGTAAATCCGCCAGGGCCGGGCCGAGCATCAGGCTGATCTGCGAGGGACGCCCCAGCTCATCGTAGGTTTGCAGGATGCGACCGAGCGGATCGTCGTAGGCAATCACCACCAGATGGGTGGATGGAATGGTGAGCATGTCTCGGATCACGCGGTTGATGTGCTCGTCGCCAAAGCTGTAGCCGTAGGTGATCAGCGTGCTGTTGGGGCGACACACGGCGGCGGCGAGGTCGCGGAATAGCTCCACATAGGGGTAGTCCGAGGTCTCCCTGTCCTTGGCGGCGTTGGGGTAGATCATCAGCTTGTGGGCACTGGCACCGTTTAATCCGGGCGCTTGCAAATAAGGTCCGACTTCGTCCACGCCAAAGGGTAGCCCGATACGGCGAATGTCCTTATCTGCCTGCACCCAGTCCACCGACCCATGCAGCTTGGTAAAGCGGGCCACCCCTTCCAGATAGCGCGGCTCTCCGCGAATGCCCGGCGGGTTGTAGTGCATGTCCAGGTCCAGCCGCGACGAGCGGAAGATCGGCATCAGGTTGCCGAGAAAACGATCCAGCAGATGCAGCCCCGCCAGTTCGGCACCGGCCTCGATCAGGCGGTCGTGGTTGGTGGTGAAGATGTTCAGCCGGTCCCGCACACCCGTGCGACTGGCGAAGCTCATCAGGAATGTGACTAATGCGTTGAACGCCTGTTCGCGACTGGCTTCAGCGGCTTCAGCGATACCGGCTTCACTTTGGAGGATGGACTTGGCGAATGCCTCCAATGTGGTGTCCAGTTCAGTGCGTAGCGCGTTGGCATCTTCCGATTTGTCCAAAATCTCCAGACCACGCAGCAATTCGTTGGCTGCGCGGAGTTGGTCTTCCAGATTGCCTTTTTTTCGTCCTGCCTTTTCGGCAGCATCTTCCGCTGCTTTCTTGATTTCGGCCTGATAGCTGGGCAGCATCACTGCGCTCATACCTGCCGCTGCCTTGCCTGCCGCCAGATAATGCACCGCATGGGTGAGCCCCGATCCCGCCAGAAGTGAGAGGTGTTCCGACTGGAACAAGGCAGTCAGCCAAGGCTCGACGCGGCTGCGCAGCTCCTTGAGGCCGAACGTTTGATCCTTGGTTGCCCAGGATGCTTCTGCACCTGTGCAGAGCTTGAACTTGCCATCATTTTCGGCGGTGGCTTCGAAGCAAACAGGGCGGTGGTCGTCCCTGACTTTTAGCGTATTGCCTGAGTATTTGCCGGAGCCTGTAGCATTGGTTTGTTGGTCGTGCGGTAAAACGCTCATAGATTGAGTTCCTTGTTTTTCTGTTCGACCATCAGCACCCGCCCCTGTTCGGTAAGGCGGTAGCGCTGCTTGCTGCTGCGCGGCCTGTCAGGCAGGGTCATTTCAATCACGCCCAGCGTGCTTCGCCTCTGGCGATGATGGCGCGGACCTATCCGTGGAATCAAGGTTTCATACTGTCCTTCGCTAGGACTTGAGAGAATCTTCCGCGTGATTGCATTTGATTTATCCTGCAAAATTGGGGTTTAGCGCTTCTTGCCTTCCCCCATTTTTTTGTTGCCGACATGCCGTTATGGTGCCCATTCCTGATTTTTTGTTCTACGTAGATCGCGTCGGTTTGATGATCTCTATATATAGTATATAGAGAACTTTTTAAAAAGTTCTAATTAGAACGCCTGGCTGCCCGTTCTCTATATATATAGAGAACTATTTCATTTTGTTCTACGCGTTTTTCAACCATAACTTTCTGATTCGTAAAAGCCAACCTTCTGCAGTCTATGGTGATCTCGTCGCGCTGCGTCGACATGCAAGGGAGGGATGGTCGCGCGGGTTGCCACCGCGGGAGTGTTCTAACCTTACTCCCGGCGATCTCAGTGATTCCTGTGGCCGCTTAGGGCGCCCAATGGGTGTCCAATGACTGCGGTGGATTGGGATGTGATTCTGTGTGGCTTCAACATACCGATCAGAAACTTAAAAGTTCCCTTGGCGCACCATGCGAGTGCGGATCTGCGGGCATAGGCCATTTCTATAGGGCGTTGTGCATTGTCTGCATATCTTTAAGTTTCCGTCGAGCAGGTCATTTTTGCGCGAATCGATGACCTCTCTCACCATGCTGTCACTTGTGACCTTATGCGATCTGATCAACATCTGTTTCGAGAGAGGCCGACGGGCGCTCGGATACACGTGCACCGCCAGCACGTGGGTACGGCGCCAGGATAGCATCTCCAGTTCGGGGACCAGGCGCGGGAGGATATTATCGGTGATCAGCTCCGCCAAACGTTCTTCCATGCGCATCCGACACAGGGCTCCCTTGCGGGTAAATGTTCTGGAGATCTACACGAAAGGAGCCGTACAGCCGGTCCAGAAACGGTCCGGTAGCACCTTTTACGCATTTCATCGCGGCTGCGAGCCCCATCAAGGATAGCCAACCAAGAAAATTACCGACATTTCAATTTTCAGGATGCCTTTTCCAGCCGCTGTACAATCAAAAGGTCAAGTCTGCCGGCTCACTCGTCAGAGCCCTGGAGCCTTGGACCAATAGCAGCGGATTCGAAGATTATTTATGGAGGGCTTATGTGCTACATGGAGAGTCTGGACTTCACCTATGAGCGGCGGGGATCCGTCGGCGTTTTTTC
>JAJYPA010000448.1 GCA_021795795.1 Pseudomonadota bacterium
GCTATCTGGTCAATGTGGACCTGTTTATCGAGGGCTTTGATCTGCCCAAGATCGACGCCGTGGCGGTTCTTCGGCCTACCGAAAGTGCCGCCCGCTGGATTCAGATGGTCGGACGCGGCCTGCGCACGGCGGACGACAAAACGGATTGCCTGGTACTCGATTATGGCGGCAATCTCGACCGCTTCCCCATGCGCCCCGACGAACCCGGCTTTTTCCGGTACGATCCCAAAGGGCAGGGGGCCAATGTTCCCGGTACGCTGGTGGCAGGTCCGGCTAACCCCGGAATCCCGGTCGAATTGCCCGCACCGCTCACCCATGATGTGACCAGGGTGGATGCGACGGTTTTCCATTCCAACCACAAGGACCGGGACTTTCTCAAAATGCGCTACTTCGTGGGGATGACCGCCGTAGAGCAGGTCTGGGTGGTTCCGAGCAAGGATTTTACGGACTTCTGGGCGCGGCACGGTTTTGGAGAAGCGCCCAGGACACCGCAAGAGGCCGTGGGCCGGGTACGGGATGGTGATTTACTGTTGCCCCGCGCTGTTTCCCTGCGTTACCGGGCGAATCCCGATAAGGCGTTTGGCTATTCCGAGATCGTTTCCGAAGTACACTCCTGGGCGGAAACCATGGCAAACCGTCACATCTTTTTTACCGTTCCCGGCCACGGGTTTGGGGAATCCTCTGGCTATCGCAAGGGCGCACCTGGACTGATCCGGCCTACGCCCCTGTATGGGCAAAAGCTCTACGCGGCTCTGGTGGAGCGCGAAAGGGTGCCTGAGAGCGGCCAGTGGGTCACGGCCTATCCCCTGCCCGCCAGCCAGCCGGTAAGGTTCGAGAAGCCGGTGATCCTGTTCAACAATCGAACCGGGCTGAGCTATGTCGCAGAGAAAGCGGAACTGGACCGGATGCTCCAGAACAAGCTCAGTTTCCGGCCATGGCAGAATCCCGTGCTCCTTGCAGGGAGCAAGCCCCTTGCCGGGGCTCAACCCTTATCCTTCGACGGCCCGGTATCCTTGCTGGCTCCGCACGAAATGGGCAATTTGGGTTATCTCTGCGCCCAGAAGCAGTTTTTTGACGCGGCACGAGCCTGGTGGGAACCGGCAGCGGCGCGGGGCGACGTGGCTTCTCAGAAGAATCTGGCGCTGCTGGTTCAGTGGAATCATCCACAAGCCATTGAGCGCAAACCGACGATTGCCGAGCAGGAGGGCGTGGCTTTTGCTTATGGTGGTGGGCGACGGCCATGAGATTTTGTTATGAATTGGCAATTCATTTATACGTTATGGATTTTTAAGGTTTATTGAGGATTCAAGGTGAACATTGATATATTTGATAATAGCGCAAAATCACAGGATTTAGTTAGGCTAATGAGGGTTTTGTCATCGCATTATTCTGTGGCAAAATTTGATATTATTTTAGATACAAATATTATATTGAAAGACTTGGCATCTTTGGCTAAAAATAAAGTCCTCAAGCCCGAGTACAGAACTAATATAATGGAGTGCATTCAGGCGAACATTTTTGTTGCTTACATCACGAGACACATTGAAAATGAAGTAGAAGAAAAAATAGAAAAGCGCTGCGACGATTTTGGGATTGCAGAAAAATTATTAAGAGATGAGTGGCAAGTTTATAGAAAGATGCTAAAAAAGCGAAAGGTGAGCGACAGGGAAGTTGAGAAGTTCATCCTCAAAAATAACATACGCGATATCGACGACGCACCTACGATTATGTTGGCAAAAAAATTGAATGCCTTAATCTTTACAGAGAACAAGAAAGATTTTGTTCCTGTAAAAGATAGGCTTATTGCTAATCATTCAAAATTTAGCGAGTCAGCCAGGGATTATGCAAGAGAAATGGCAGTTGCCATATATTTCGAGGGTAACATTATATATTTTGGCTCCATATCAATGGAGGTATTCTTTTCTGCAATTCATAGTTCTTTAGAGATTTTCAAGAAACTACCAGGCGTTATCAAGATGGTGGTTATTTTGGCTGTCATTACTATTGTTGCGCATCCCGTCTGTCGCTCTTATATACTTGATGCTGTGAAAAGACTTTGTGATAAGGCTATCAGTCAGGATGGATTAAATGTTATTGACTCAATTTTGAGTATTCACGATAGCACATTACAGAAAATACCTGAATATCCTCATGTTACGGTTGAATCAGAAATAAGATGAATCTATCTTTTTTTGCAGAGGAATCTGTCTTCGTATTCGGCTCCAATCGTCAGGGCATCCACGGCGCAGGAGCCGCCCTGTTCGCGGCCAAGCATCGAGGTGCACAGGCGGGGCAGGGTGAGGGTATGCACCCTGCAAAGGGCTTTGCCGGACAGAGCTATGCGCTTCCGACCAAGCACGGCCCCCATGATCCGGCCCCGAATTTCGCCTTGCTTCAAGAGAGCGTGGCCCGCTTTCTGGAGTTTGCCCAGGCACGGCCATGGCTTTCCTTCATGGTGACGCGGGTAGGATGCGGTCTGGCCGGGTTTACCGATGCACAAGTATCTCCGCTGTTCGCCCAGGTTCCGGCCAACTGCCATCTTCCGGGCATCTGGCGCACCAATCACGTTCCGCTGATTGTCGCCGGATCGCGGGGAATCAGCGAGGAAGAAACGGGTCACCATCTGGATGAACAGGTGTCTCCAGACTTTCGCGGGGAAATCGTCAGCGGGATGGCAAGGGGGGTGGATCGGAGCGGAGCACAGTGGGCCAAAACGCATCATCTGCCCTTGGTTGAGGCTCCGGCGCTCTGGGGTCGCTACGGTCGGGCAGCCGGATTAATCCGCAATCAATGGATGGCGTGGTACGCTACTCACCTCATTGCTATTTGGGATGGGCAATCACGCGGCACCCAGAGCATGATCCGTACCGCAGAACGGGATCGGTTGGATGTTCGGGTGGTGCTGACGGAGCCGCCGCAGCCACATGAGGCGTACTGTGGACAGCGAGGATATAGGGACATACCCTGCCGGGTGCAACCCTGTACGCCCCATAGAGCCTGATCGACGGTTGTCTGATATGTTCACGGTAGAAAGGAGATTACCATGTTTGGATTCCACGAACACGAAACGCCACCCAACGTCACCTGCATCTGTGGCGCGGATATGGAACACCACGGTGCCCATGGTATTCGCATGGGCGGGTTAACCGGGCTGATGGGCGCGGGCGCGGCCATGATTGGCGGTCAGCTTGCCAGTGACGGCGAGGAAGCCTTTGAGAAGAAACTGGAGGTAGAAATCTTTGTCTGTCCTCAGTGCCAGGACGTGCGGTTCAAGTATCGCAAAGGCTTGTGATTATTATGGAAAAGTCTGACAACAAGGAAATGGTTGACCTCCTGAAAAAGCCCTTATCCATCATTGGGTGGGCGGATATGGCTTTTTTGGTGGCTATTCTGACACTGTTCATTCTCCATCGGATCACTATGGGCATGTTTGAGGCGATTTTGGTTGCTTTCGCGGTCATTCAGTCGATTGTGGTGTTCACCTGGATTTATCGGGTCAAAAAACGCTTTCAAAAATAGGCGTGATTTCTTCACCGGCGACGGTCACTTTGGGGCGACAACAATGATCTGGATGTTTGCTGGGAGTGGCCTGACCAAGCTGGCTCTGGCGGCAGGCGGAGTAGCATTGTTGGCCGGACCACTGAATAACGCAAACACTTGGGTGACAGGGCACAGCCCCTATCTGCCTTCCGCCGCTACACGCCTTTCCTATACCGCCAACGCTAACCAGGTAAAGAACGCCTACCGAAAAGGGGTGGTTGTCGATCTGGAGAACTGGCCCTATACTCCACGCTGGCAGCGCGACCAGCCTAAGGGATACGTGTTAGTCATTCTTGCGCTTGCTAAAAAGCCCTTTCCTCCATGCCATGATTAACACTACAAGGATAAAAACCTCACCAATGGTGTCGCTCACAAAATCAAAAGCTATCGCAAACCAAAAAGAATGCGGGTTTTTCGCTTCGTACACATATCCAAAGCGATTCCAAATCATTCCATAATCAATGCCGTGAATAATAAAAAAATCCAGCCAAATTAAAACAAACAAAGCGATGGATAAAATAGCCAGAAAAGCACCCCTGGCACTCTTTAATGCCAGTTTTAATAGGCCAGCAAAACCTAGAAGTATCGCCGCCATCAATATCAGGGCAATCCATTTCCATTCAGGCATAGTGCCTCACCCCGCCCGTTGCTGCAATCGCCTTTTCTTCTTTGCGGGAAGGGCTGTGCCAGAGATGCAGTGCAATGGGTGTTCCTCCATTCAGCACAAAGTCGAAGTCGGGTAGCGGCTGTAATTTGGTCCGAAGGCGTTGTTGTGGAGGCGTGAGGATGTCAAAAGGCGTCATGAGGATGTTCTGGCAGGCAAGGGCGGCACCTGATCGACTTCGGCCAGTCCCAGGCGATAGTGCCAAGAGTGCCAGGATCGCGGGCGAAACCAGCCCGCTTGCGCCCGGTGCAAGGTCTCTTTCAGCGGTTCGTCGCCCAGGGCTTCCCGCATCCGTTCCACATCCTTATAGTCGCCCAGATCCATGACCTGAGCGATCAAACGGTAGGGATCGCGCAGGGCTTCCTCTGGCGTCATCCACCACAGATACCGTACAAAGGGAAGCAGATCGGTGTTGTCCATGACACCTATTTTAGCATGGTCATTCTGAAAAATCGGCATCACCCCTGTAAGATCACTACAGGAGATTGCTCATGGATTTGACCCGAACCGGATACCGGCCCAATCCCGAAACCATTCAGGCATTGAAATCCCTCATGGCCCAGAAGGGCAGCGGGGCGCGGGCCTTGCTCGTGACCGGCGAGGCGGGCACCGGCAAGACGGCTCTAGCCGAAGCCATTGCCGACGCGCTGGACGCCCGCGACCGCTATTACTATGTCCAGTTGCACTCGTGGACGGACGGCAAAAAGTTCTTTGACTACCAGAGTGGTGCGGGCGACGAAGAAAAGGGCTTTTTGACCAAGGTGGCAGAGGCCAGCCAGGAAGAAGTTTGCACCCGGCATGGGGGTTGGACCGTGGCCTGTCTGGACGAAATGGATAAAGCGCCAGAGAGCTTCGAGGCGCTTTTTCTGGATTGGTTGCAGACGGGCCGGGTACCCGGAAAACCCGGAGAACACCTGTATACCAATCTCGACCGATTGCTGGTGCTGGTGACCAGCAATGGAATGCGCGAGCACACGGAGCCTTTCATGCGCCGTTGTCGGCGGTTGCGCATGGAGCGCATGAGTCATGCACTGGCCGTAGAACTGCTCCTGACCCGCACCCAGACCTCGGAGCGGGCCTGCGAACTGACCGTAGACCTGGCCCACGCCTGCGAACGGGTGGACGAAACCGTGATCTCCCTCCAGGAAATGACCCACTTCCTCAATGAAGCGCGGCACGTCTGCAAGAGTATGAACGACCTGAAAGCGGCGACCGTGGCCTGGCTCATGCGCCGGGATGAACCCGAAAATATCCTCCGCGCCTTTGAAGTGCAGCGCATCCTACCGTTACTTTGGGTGGAGATCGAAAGTTTGCAACAGGAGGCGGCATGAAAACCTACGATTTGCACGAAGCCGCCACGATCCTGCACCTGCACCCGGATACTTTGCAACGCCGGGCCAAAGCGAGAGAGATACCTGGAGCGAAACCGGGCAAGGAATGGGTGTTTCGGGAAGAAGCCCTTGCGGCGTATCTCATCCAGTTGGAAACTCAACCCCGGCAGGCAGCCAAAAAGGAGACAACATCATGCTCTACAAACGTGGTAAAACTTACTGGCTCGACTTCGTTGACGCCAGCGGCAGACGTATTAGACGGTCTGCTGGCACAACGGACAAAGCGGCAGCGCAAGAGTTGCATGACCAGCTCAAAGCACAAGGTTGGAGACAGGCACGTCTGAACGAAGCCCCCGCGAAAACGTGGGACGAAGCGTGCTTGCGCTGGATAGACGAAAAATCTCACAAGGCTACGCTGCACGATGACATGCAGCGTATGGAGTGGTTTCAGACCTACCTGCGTGGGGTGTCGCTCCCGGATATCACCGGCGAGCGGCTGCGCGACATATTGGACACGAAACGCCGGGAAACCAGCACAGCCACGGCTAACCGATACCTTGCACTGGTTCGGGCGATCCTGAAACGGGCCAAGCGGTGGGGATGGCTGTCAGACATGCCGGATTTCGAGCCATACAAAGAGCAGCATGGTCGTCTGCGCTGGCTTACCCAAGAAGAAGCGGCCCGGTTGCTGACCGAATTGCCTATGCACCTGGCAGATATGGTTGAGTTTAGCTTGCTTACCGGGCTGCGGCAGTCTAATGTCAGCGGCCTGGAGTGGTCGCAGGTGGACATGCAGCGTCGGTGCTGCTGGATACATCCCGATCAGGCCAAGGCAAGGAAGCCCATAGCGGTGAGTTTGTCCGACCAGGCTTTAGGAATTTTGCGTCGGCAGTTGGGCAACCATCAGACCCGCGTGTTTACCTACAAGGGGAGGGCGGTCACCCAGGTCAACACCAAGGCGTTTCACAAAGCGATGAAACGGGCAGGGATCGAGGACTTCACCTGGCACGGACTGCGGCACACCTGGGCAAGCTGGCATGTGCAGGCCGGTACACCGCTGCTGGCGTTACAGCAGATGGGGGGATGGGCGAGTCTGGACATGGTGCAGCGGTACGCCCATTTGGGCGCAGAGCATCTTGCACAGTATGCCGGGAATATCGGGGTGAATGGTACAAAAAAGGCACAGTCCCCGCTAAGAGCTGTGCCTGTTACTACCTAACATATTGAAAATTTGGTGGGTTGTGAGGGGATCGAACCCACGACCCGCTGATTAAGAGTCAGCTGCTCTACCAACTGAGCTAACAACCCGAAGGACCCGTATTATAGGAATTTTTGCCGAGAAGGC
>JAJYPA010000449.1 GCA_021795795.1 Pseudomonadota bacterium
CTGGAACTTGTTCTGCGACTTGTTGAAGATCAGCCCGAGCAAGCCCTTCTGGTTGCCCAGCGCCTCAAGGGTGTGGCGGTAGTGATCGAACAGATCGTCGCCGTCTTTCTTGATGAGGCTCGGCCAACCGTAGGGCTCCGGCACCGGGCTCGTTTGGTTATACGGCGCCCGAGTGCGCTCGTCGGCCATCTTGAGGAACAGCAGATAGGTGAGCTGCTCGACGTAGTCGCCATACGAGATGCCGTCGTCGCGCAGGACGTTGCAGTAGTTCCAAAGCTTGCTAACGATATCGGCAGGGCTCACGACGCACCTCTACGTTCCAAACTACTCATGCCCGAACAAACCATACCGCCCCTGTGCCGGATTCTTTGTAAAGATCGTCAACGCAATATCCTTGGATAGTCTTTCGGGTGGGTGCTCGTTCTCAATAATAATCACTTGGCTATCTCGATGGTTGTCCACCAAGTAACCATAAAATCTATCCTTCAGGTCTGTCCCCGTAAGGTCATCCTCCTTACCTTCCGGCGCCCAATACGCCAAGAGCGGAGAGTCAAGCACGACAAACCCAGGGTGTGGAAGCGCTTTATCTCGGCAAAATTCCATTAGCCCAATGGACACAGCCGCGTGTGTAATTGCTCGAAGCCCCTTCCCTCGACTTCCTCTTGGTTTTCCGTCAATAACTAAATCGAGAGCGCTTTCGTCAAAATATACGCGATCAGCACCGGGAAAGTGCCATGCCCGAAGAATACGCTCAATGGTCTCTGAAAGTTCAGCAAGAACCGCTTTTGAAAGGTCCGTTGTAGTCTTCTCAGCCGGTTCAACACTTTCGGACTCAGTGTCTAGCTCCGCCTTCTGGGATTCTAAACGATCAATTCTCTCAAACAGCTGTAAGACTTTTCTTGCCTGAGCCCGTTTCTCGACAATCTCCCCGAATGTCGCGCGCGCCGCCCCCAAATCTGGCGAGATCGTCTCCCGTATTTGCCTGTCTATCTCGTCATACCGCGTATCAAGATCTTTGACTCGGCCAGTAAGCACCGCTAACTCGTTTTGAAGTTCGCTGACCGTTTGCTCAAGTTCTCGAGATAACAGCTTAATTTTGTCGATTTCAGCGCTTGCCGCTTGTACGATTGGCTCCACGTCGCCCTCGCACTTTCCCCCAATGTGCTGATGTTCTGGTTCCGCGCCGCACAGTGGGCATGCGGTCTTTTCTTGGTGAACAAACAGCGAACCGGACTCCTGAATCGCAATCAGTCTTTCAAGGTCAACCTTATAGTGCCGATTAAGCAAGTCAAAACGCTCAAGCAGCTCCTGAATCTCTTCGATACGCGACCGGATCCGGTCGCGCTCCCCAAACACCTCTCGACGATTCGTTAGTGCACCATCAACACGTGCTTGCACTTTCTCCAACTGGACGCGCTCTTTCTCTATGGACGTGTCGAGTCGGTTTAGCTGATCCACAACATTGGCCCGTATCGCACCTATGTCATTGATCTCCGTATTCAGGTCGGCCAACCATTGCTCAATTAGTTCAACTTTCGCAGCCTTATTTCCTCTTCGCTGAGTTTCCGATGGTTCAGAAACCAGTGAGCTATCATCAACACCTGTTAATAGTAGTTTCAGCGCTGAATACTCACTCGTTTTGCTAACGTACTGCCCCGTTAGGAAGGGTGAGCCGCGACGAATTATTTCTTCTTCTTGCACGATCACGAGACGAGCGAGATCTCGAAAACTAAGGCTTTGCGTTTCTCCTTTAACATTTTTGCGAATTCGCTTACCAAGAAGACCAATTCTTGTGAGAAGCCAGCCAGAAAGATTTTCTTCACGGTCGTGCACATGTTTTGCGCCAAGACTCTTTGCTTCTACATCCGGCTCTCGACCCACAAATAGCCCCGCATACATGCGGAACTCGCCACCCTGCACGCTTCGATCAAAGGTAACGTCTCCCTTGTCATGCGTGGAAACTGCAAGGCGTCCTCGATCGTAACCAACGCGTTCTGGAATATCCCTCAATGGGCCACTTCCACCGAGAAGAAAATCGATCGCTTCGACAATAAATGACTTTCCTGTGTCGGAGGCACCGCACACAACATTGATCCCTGGCGCGAACTCCAAGGCTGCTGTAGCTTTGCGCGGGCCCACGAGCGCCATGTATCTGAGTTGTAGTGCGCTCCAGCTCATAAGTTTTCTCCAAATGGCAGCTCAACTGGTTGGAACTGTACTGTCCATGTACTGAGCAGTTTCCTTGTCATGCCATGTATTTCTTGGTCTGTAGCACGACCGAGATGCCCAATTAACCAACCTGCACGTTCCTTAAGCTTGCCGATATAACTCGAACTTAACGCACCCAGAAATGGGCCCGCAGCATCTGATGCTTGATAGCTGATTCCAGATACTCCTACTATCCGTTTCACTAATCCTCGACTCATCATCAATGCGAGACCAGATTCAATAAGCCCACGACGAACGAGAAGTTCTCCTGTCCTCAGAGGCAATGACACATGCAGACTTTCTGGACCGCCTGCATCGCTGGTATGAACAACCAGATAGTCGAACTCCACTAATCGCTCTAAGGACAACGCCTCAGGGAATGAAGCCTCTAGGAGGACAAGAGTCCTCACGCCCGTTTCTAACGAGCTATTGAAAGGACTAGTGTTGCGAGGCATCTCGGTCGTCACTTTTTCTGTACCCATGTCACCCGATCCTCATTTGCTAGTTGATGACATATGCCTTGTTTGTCTTGAACCTTGGTTACGCAAGATAGAGCACTCGATGTTACTGAGACGTTTGCGGATTGGGTTACGACTGCCCGCATTCGGGAAAACCCATCTGTATGATGTGCATCGCAAACATCAACAACCCCATGAAAGATCTCGCCTTGGAGTGCTTCATACGTGCCCTCTGGCACGGTGTCACGTGCGAAGTTACGCAATGACTCGGCATGATAAAACCTTTCCCGTTGCCTGAGGAAATCGCGTTTAAGCTCCAACCTTTTGTCTAAGGCAGAGACATCTGAAATAGTTTCTCCATCGTGGTCCCCGTATGCTTCTAGCAACTGCTGAATATAACGACTTTCAGATGACGCTATTTCCGTCGGCGGTTTACTCGGTTCAGGTCGAATAGGCAGCCCACCTCCAAACCGTACGGCGTGAAATGGTGTCGTTGAGTGTCCGCTAATCAACTCGACGACGGACTTCGAGGAGAAAATGGAAAAGTCGAACTTCTCAAAATGTGAAAGCAGATCTCCGTCAAGGCGTGCGACAACAGTCTTCGAAATGCCGTTTTCACAGTACTTTGGCCAATAAGCCTGTGCCTCTTGCTTCAACTTGTCTGGGCTTGCCAACAACTTACCCAGAGTTGTTCCGACACCTTTTGGTGCGACGAAATAGTGCTTCCGTGGCGGCGGAAACTCATCATTGAACGAGTAGTAAATGATCTTGCCGATCTCGACCCATATGTCTGATGGAGATAGCGGATGGTCATAGTGTTTGCATTGGTAGTTATCCCATCCACCACTAAATGTCTCGCCAGAAATAAAGCCGACAACGTCTAGCCCTTTGTCGCCCGCGCCTGCAAAACGGACGACGTGTTTGTAACTTGTAGAAATAGATGACGCCCATTCTTCCGTAAACTCCTCCCATTCATCCGATGAAAACAGCTCTACTCGTCTTGCTTTAGGGATCGGAACTCCGGACGTAACATGTTCCGGCGAGTAGAGACCGGATTTCGGATTTGGCGCCAATTTTCGAAAGTCGCTTTTTACTGTCATACGCTGATGCCCGTAGCTGACAAAGCACTCAATTTCTGTTTTTGTGTTCCAAGATCGGACTCCGACCCGGTCTCGTTAAGACTTCCACTGAATGCGGCGTGCAAAATCGTCTGACGGAGACGTTCCGCCCGTGTAAGGTTAACGTCGACTTGAGCCTCGACTTCTCGAACGAGCGATAGTCGGCGGTCGACTTCTTCGACAATTCGGCTTTGTTCCGAAAGTGGCGGTAGCGGTACTGGCGTTCCACATACGTCTTGCTGGTTGATGCTTGCTTGATTGACGGCCCACTTCGCTTGCTTAGTCAACCGTGCGCGCCCATCCACGGAACGGAGGTAAGTCGCGACATAGACTGGAACCACAGTAGACGAAAGAGCAGCCCTCATCATGTTCGACTCGAATATAGGCATCTCCGCACCTGGCGGCCAGATCGCGACCTTACCGAGATGTGAAGGACTGTTAACCCGATTAATCACTAGGTCACTGCTTCGAAGCGAGTACGTCGCAACATCTTCCGGTTTAGCGCGTACGCGTTGCAATTCCATCACTGGCCGTATCCAGTCCTGCTGATAGTCGTCGATTCGCAAAATCGGGTGTCCAGAACCATACAGTGACTTTGGCAGATAAAGACCATTCTGCGGGCCATCAACAATTAGGCTATCAAGCGATGTCCATACCCACCCCTCCGTCAACACCGGTAGGTCGGCCGTATCTGGCACGGCGGGTTCTTTGTATTTGCCCTTGCCTTTCCACTGGCCGCGGCGCGATTCGAGGATGCGTTGCAGAAGTTGGGCGCCGGTTTCGTAGCTTGCCCCCTCGCCCCCGCCCTCTCCCGCGAGGGGAGAGGGAGTTTTTTTGCGGGCGAGTGCGGCTTCGGTTTCGACGAGACGGCCTTCGACGGCGGCTTTGAGGACGGCGGCTTTGTAGCGCTTGAGGTTGGCCTTGACACGCTTGAGGTTGGCGACGGCTTCGTCGAGGCGGGAGAATTGTTTTTCGATTTCCGCGACGATGCGTTTTTGTTGGTCCGGTGGCGCAACCGGAACCGGAATTTGGCGCATTGCTGTCTGATTCAGCTTAAGGCGAGTAGTCCCCGTAACGAAGCTGTGATAGTCAACGATATCTAGGTAGTACTTGATATAGGAATTCGGAATACCGTTCTTCGCACGTAGCACGTGCGCGTGATTGTTCACCCACGACTTCCCATGAATTACGTAGGATTTTTGCTTCGCGGGATCAAGGAATGGTGCGCCGTCTTCACCAAGCAGGACCAGCTCTTCATCAAAAATGAAGTCATCGATCCAACCTACTTGCCCAGTTGCGCCGTAGTAAGGAATCGGGCCTTGGCGGGTTTCACGCTCTTTTGAATTGATCGGGACGCGCTTGCTATCAAGGATGTCCACGACATCCTCAAGCCTCGCGATTTCCCAACCATTCTGCAAATTGTTCGTCATGCCGCCAAGCTCTCGTTCAATTCTTTGATCATCGCGTTCAGCTTGTCGCCGAACAGTTGATGCACTTTGCCGCCCTCACCCCAGCCCTCTCCCGCGTGCGGTAGAGGGGGCAATGAACAAGCGATGAGGTCGCGCATCATTTCCACAGCAACCGCTCCGCCTGTCCGAGCAGGTAGCACAGGATGTGTGCCGGCACCTTGAGGAAGCGCGTTGTCATGCCTGGCAGTTCGGTCACGCCGAAGTCGGTGTCCTGCTTGGTGACGAGGTAGGCCTGTTTGAGATTTTCGGCATTGCAGTAGAGGGCCAGGCCGCTCTTGGCCTGCACTTCGGCGCGCTCGCGGTATTTGATCTCGAAGGCGAAGTGGTAGGCAGGGCTTCTGACGATGATGTCCACTTCCTTGTCGGTGGCGGCATCGCGCCAGTAGGCGATCTGGGGCGTGTCGCGATAGTGGTAGGCGTAAAGGTGCCTCAGCACGGTGGTTTCGACGATCATGCCCATGTCGCCGGCATTGGCCAGCACTTCTTCGCCGCGCAGGAGGACGGCGTTGCGCAGCGCGGCGTCGACCAGGTAGTACTTGTTGCGGGCGCGCAGGACTTTCTTGCCGCTGATGGCGACAGGCGGCAGGCAGTACACGAGGTTGGCGGCGCGCAGCAGGTCGAGGTGATTGCCGACGGTGGCGGCCGAGGTTTCCAGGTCGCGCGCGACGGTGTTGTGCGCGAGGATGCCGCCGGTGTGCAGGCACAGGTAGATGAACAGGCGCTCCAGGTCGTTGACGTTGCGCACGCCGAACAGGGCGGTCATGTCGCGTTTGAGCACGCGCTCGACCACGTCCTCGCGCAACAGGCGCTGGCAAAGGGCGATGTCGTCCTGGCGCGCCGTCTCCGGGAAGCCGCCGGTGAGCAGATAGCGATTGAACAGCGGCAGCAAGGGACGCAGTTGCGCGGCGATGCGCAGGCGATCGGCGTCCGTGGCGATGAACAGATCGGTGAGCCGTTGCGTGGCGGCAAGGTCTGGCACGGTCTCGTTGCGGATGTGCACGAATTCGTAGAACGAGAGCGTCGGCACGGGGATGGTGATCCAGCGGCCGACGCCGCTTTCGGCGAGTTTTTCCTTGTGCACCACGCTGGCCGAGCCGGTGGCGACGATACGGTAGGCCGGCTGGTGATCGACCAGGAGTTTGACTTCGGTTTCCCAGCCGCTGGCGTACTGGACTTCGTCGAGCAGGAGCAGCGCGGGCTTTCCTTCCGGGTGGATGTGGGCGTGGTAGAGGGCGAGGATGGCGCGCAGGCTGAGCAGCTTGAGCAGCGGGTGGTCGAGACTGAGATAAAGAATGCCCTTGGGGTCGGCCCCCTCGTGCATGAAGCGTTCTGCGAGCTGTTGCAGCAGCGTGGTTTTGCCGACGCGGCGCGGGCCGGACAGCAGGATCGCGCGGCGCAGGTCCGGGTTGTCCAGATAGGCGCGGCAGGCGCCGTAGGCAAGCCGCCGGAACGACGGGACGGCATAGGGGCGCCCGCTCCACCAGGGATTGAATCCATGGAGGACATTCAGGATCTCGGCGTTATCGAAAAAATCCTTCACGCAACGGCTCTATGACGAAATATATCTAATATATGCTAACTGTGCTTTGTATATATAGCAAGCAAAGGCCATTTCAGGC
>JAJYPA010000450.1:0-6390 GCA_021795795.1 Pseudomonadota bacterium
GCTTTGTGCAGTGCTTGGCAATCGCAGCCTACTCCCTGAATGCAATGAAGGGCAGGGTAGGGGCAGGTAGGACTCGGGCACGCTACGCGACCCGATTCCTACAGCCCACCCTGCTCAGGGCAAGCCCCGAGACCCCCATCCTGCTTCGCGCATCGCTTGTCGCAGCTATGTGAAACGTGAGTGGCCGCATTAGCAGGGCGTCGACCTGCTGCACGCATTAGTCCAATCCTTTCCGAAGGAAACCCCGCAGCCCGCCTTGGGGTAACTGTACCCATGGTGAATAGTCACATCCTATTTTTGGTTAAAAAATATGAAACTCGCCATTTGAATTTTAAAGTACCTAAACTTCTTGGCAGTTGGTACACTGGGTTAGTCGATGTATCGACCATTAATAGCAGATGGAGGGCATTAATCATGCTGAATAATTTGAGCCAGACCTACCCAGGTCATAAGCGAATACCATTGCCGCGGTTCGGTTTTGAAATGATCGAGGCCGCGTCTCAAGAAAACAAGGTGGTTATCGATGCTAATACACTCGTGCTGTATGATGATTTGGCAAGAAGCGGCATGGTCGTCTTTCGAGGATTCAGTGACAGCCTTGAAGATTTCAATGAACTCATAAGTGCGCACTCAGTCAGAATTACTTTTGATCCAGCTCGAAAGGCATCAACTTCCAATACTGCGGAAATCAACGCAGGAAGATTTGAGATGGGTTTACACCAGGAAAATGGCAACCTGCCATTTACTCCAGATATGCAATGGTTTTATTGCTTGGTCCCAGCAAGAGAGGGCTCACAAACCACAGTGTGCGATGGCCACCGTGTATTGCACGAGCTTTCTTCATTTACTCGTAAATCCTTCGAACAGCGAAAGATCAAATACTCACGCAGAATCCCCTGGCCAAATGTCAGGCGCTTCCTGAGTATTGAACTTCAAGTTCCACATGATGACGTGACCGACGATCATCTTGAACAGGTTAATGCCATGGTTAATGGTCAACATTACATAAGGCTTGACTCAAATCTCATCAAGTCAGAATTGATTGTCGATGCGATCACCACTAGTCGCTTCTCTGAAAAAAAGGCATTCTGTAATTCGCTGCTGGGTCCTAGCGTCAATTATGAACCCCCTGTCATCACTTGGGGCGATGGCGAAGAGATCGATTTTCATACCTGGGATGAAATAAAGGACGTCACCGCCACTCACACCTACGACCTCTTTTGGAACAAGGGAGACATCGTCGTAATAGACAACAGCCGGGTTATGCATGGCCGACGCAGACTCACCGATGCCTCACGACGAATCTTCGGTGCACAAAGTTACCGTAAAGAAGATGTAGTATGAGCCGTATAGACCAGTTAATAAATGCGCATATTGACACGGCTGGCGATCGCATCTTCATTCGTGAACAAGACGGTACGGATTATACGCTGTACCAGCTTCGCGACGAGGCAAACATGATCGCTAGACGCCTCGCGGAACTGTATGGTGATTGCCGAGGTCTGATCTTTGGTATCGCCATGCGTTCCAGTTGCTACTGGATTTCCACGATGATGGCCATTGGCCAACTCAAGGCTGTATTGCTTCCCGTTCCACTCGAATTCTCCGATGAGCAGATTTCTAATCTTCTGGGCAAGGCCACTGCCATTTTTGTGTCAAATGGGATGTCTGCGGAGCGTATTCACTCGATTTTGCCGGACGTAACTTGCATTGATGCACATTTACCTAAAAGCTGGGATATTCCATTTCCGAACATTCAGGAGCGTATAGAACCAGGGATCTGCGCCATTATTCATACATCAGGCACCACATCGAAGCCCAAAGGGGTAAAGATCCGTGCCGATGCTCTAGGGGTGCTTGTCAGAAACGTGCTAGAGCGCGTTCCAAGCAATCCCTTGCACTATATGTCCATCGTCCCGATGAGCCTGCTCATAGAGCAAGTGCTTGGTGTCTACCTTCCTCTTTTGTCTGGAGGGTCTATAACACTTATGCCCGAGGGCGTGGCAGAATATGGTTCACGCAGTGGCAACGCTAAAGATTATCTTCAATTCGTCGCAAAGGCTCATCCAAACTTTTTGTATCTGCCGCCAAAGATTCTTGAAGAGGCAAATGATCTATTGACTACTTGCAGTCCGGAGAGCCTCTTTGGAAAAAACAAACCGCACATCATAACTGGAGGAGCAAAAATAGCTAGAAAGATTTTAGATGACCTCGACGCTCGCGACATCTATATCTTCGAGGCATATGGACTTAGTGAGAATAGCTCGATTATTTCATTGAATTACCAAGGAAATCGGAGAATCGGCTCCGTCGGTAAACTGCTTGATGGAATAGAGCCAAAGCTAGTTGATGGGGAATTGCTAGTCAGGACACCTACGCTTTGCGCTGGTTATTACAATGCCGACGACACTTCTTGCGAACTGACTGATGGCTATTTGCACACAGGCGATATCGCCGAAATTCGTGATGGATTCCTTTATATAACTGGCAGAAAGAAGCACGTCATCATTCTTTCTACCGCTCGAAATATTTCCCCAGAGTGGGTAGAATCTGTCTATAGGGAAAGCGCGAGCATTGATGACATCATTGTCATGGGGGACGGACGTGATGAACTCTCGACGCTCGTATTGTCCCGCGCTTCATTGGAAACTGTCCAGAAAGAAATGGCTAAACTTGACTATAAGTTAGCCGACTTTGCACGCATAAATAGAATACGTGTCGTCGAAGATGTAGATTCCTTCAGATCCCATTATTACACAGTAACTGGACGGCCGATGCGGAAGAAAATTGAGATGGATTTTATCGAGTCATTGTACCCGTGAAGCGAGGAAATGGACATGTATATGGTTCGTGGCTTTCATCCTGGCGAGCAGGAATATACGGCACTACAACACCAAGTGTACGAAGTATTTCGCCTACATTACGGCGCTCACCCAAACCCCTCGCCGCAGTACTTTTTGTGCCTGACTGAGAGGGACGGCAAGGTTCCCGGACATGCTTGCTTGGGATTGTGCTGTGGTGACCGAGGGAAACTGTTTTCGGAGTATTACCTCGAAAACGAGGTCGACGCACTTTATGGAGTCAAACGCGATGAAATAGTGGAAATAGGCCAAGTTGCATCCTATGGTGCGCCTGGCTCCGGGAAAACGCTATTCTTCTATGTATTATGCACCATAGCATCGCACTTCTATCGTTATGTGTTGCTAACGGCTACCGCAAAAATGCGGGAAATCATCAAGGCACTCGATTTCACCTTCGATGATCTCGGGCCAGCAGATCGAAACCGTGTTTTGGATAAAACCATCGCCTGGGGAAATTATTACGACCATGATCCAAGGGTCGTAATAGTGGATACTCGTTCAGCGCGAGTTCTGCAGCCATGTACAAAGCATCCGATGCCACCCCCGCATGCACCAGCCTTCTCACAATCTGGTCATCTTGCTGCCTTTGTTTTGGATTTCTAATGGTACCATCAAAACACGCGGAAAAATTTACCATATTTTTGGCGTCCTTGATAAACAGTTTGGGGGGCATTGCCATCGACCTGTATGCGCCGAGTATCCCTTCAATAGGCCGAGCGCTTCAGACCTCTCAAGCTGTCATGCTAAATACCATTACGATTTTCTTAGTCTCCTATGCGCTTGGGCAACTATTCTTTGGGTTATTCTCCGATTCCAAGGGACGCAAGCCAGCGGTTGTGACCGGTCTGCTCGCTTTCATCGTGGGTAGTATGCTTGCTACCCAAGCACACACCATCCAAACCTTGATGGTTGCCAGGGCGATCCAAGGCTTCGCTATAGGCTCATGTCAGGTTGTTGCAAGAGCTATTTTGGTGGACAGACTCAAGGGTGATCGCCTCCGCGTGGCAATTATTTACCTCAGTCTAGCTTTCGGACTAGGCCCCGTCATTGCACCGTATATCGGAGGAGTGGTCGAAGATTCTGTGGGCTGGCGTTGGAACTTTATTATTTACGCGATATACGGGCTTGTTGTGCTGCTATTTGTCCTTCTTGGCATGAGGGAATCTCTTGATGTCAGCAAACGGCAATCATTCAGGTATGCCATCTTGGGATACAGAGAAATTCTTTCAAACAGAGAGTTCTTCATGGCCGTTATTCTCTTGGGAGGAAGCTTTTCAGCTTTCCTGATGTGGAACATCCTTGGTCCCTATCTTATCCAAGAAAAGCTCGGCTACAGCGCATCTTTCTTCGGCACTACTGCTCTCATATGCGGGATTAGCTATCTGCTGGGAACCCTGATCAACAGGATGGTAGCAATTCGATTCAAAAACATGCAGATCATGCGGTTCGGCGTCCTCCTGTTCATCCTTGGAGTCGTTTGCATGATCGCCAGCGGCATCGAGATCAAGTTTTACTTAATCATGGCGGGCGTCATTTTGGTCGACTTTGCACAAGGTTTTATCTTTCCCAATGCCATGGCCCGATCCATGAGTATTTTCGTCCACCGGGCTAGCGTTGCTGCCAGCTTGCAAGGTTTCCTAATGCTTGTTATCGGATCGATCTCCTCGGGACTGGCAAGCCCCGTGCGGGTTGACTCTGGAATACAGATCGCGGCGATATATGGAAGCCTGCTGGTCATCGAATGTATAGCGTTGATGTTGTTGTCAATGGCCGGACGCCGACAGTCATCGTTGTAGAACTCAACAGGGAGGCAGAATTGTCAAACTTTGGGGTCCTTAAACGTAGCGGATACTGGGGGGGGTTAGGTCTACCTCATGGCGTCTGCTTGCCTGTTGTCGCGTCTCCAATTTTCTAAGCGGCCTTTTCCCGGCCAACCGTGTGCTCGGGTAGCTACACTGGATCGGCTATGGCACGGGTTCTATCGACTCATCCTGGATGGCGATAGTTTTTCGTGCCCTCCAGACCGTCCCAGATTTGGAATGGCGCCATTACGCCGCACACCAGTGGCACCTTATTGCCGGTCAGTGACACCAAGCAGATTATTGACTGATTGCCTGAGTAGAGTCTTGAGGTCGCATGGCCCATCGTTCTGGCGATTGTCGCTGCACCAGAAAGCATCTAGGGTAAAGGTAGGAAACCCCAAGGGAGCATCGACGATACAGACACTGTCAGGTATGGCCAGATATGGTATTAGCCGACTCGGCAACGCAAGTACGACTGGGAGCCGTGTGACGATGTTGACACATGCTTGGTAAGTGTTTGCACGTGCGACGATCATTCTTGTTCTACCAATTTTATCGAGCCAGTCATCCACCATATTCTTTTCGGACATCCATGGAGTCGGGAAAACATGTCGCATTCCGCAGAATTCGTCCAGTGTCAATTGGCTTTTGGTCTCCGATTCTCTGGTCTGAATCACGCAAACGAAGGTATCGGCTAAGAGCGACTCCCAGGTAAGCCCTGGGTGAAGGCGGTGATACCCAGGTCCAAAGCCTATGGCCATGTGAATGTCGCCAGTCAGAAGTTGGTCGACTGGTAAGTCTTTGCCGAAACGTTCGACGTGCAGGGATGCCTTGATGGGGGCATGCAGTAAGGCATCAAGCAACACTGGAAACAGCGCCAGTTCGAAATATTCCGGAGCATATAGCCGAAACACTTTTATTTCGGGGGACGGCGATGCACCTTTCAGTTCTTTGGAACAAAGGTTGACGGCGTCGACGATGTTGCGCAAGTGAGGCAGTATTGCCTCTGCTTTTGGCGTCGGTGTCAGTGTGCCGTAAGAATTAACAAACAGTGGATCATCAAAGCAGTCTCGAAGCCTTTTCAGGCGATAGCTTACTGAAGGCTGACTGATGTTCAGGGCTTCTGCGGTTTTCTTGGCGCTGTTAATCTTGTGCAGCCACAGAAATACCATGATGTCCTGCACATCGAGTTGACGCAGCATGTTCTTGGCCAACATCTTCGTTACCTCTCCATACTGCTCACGCGGCCTTTGATGGACCGATAGGCTATTGATGGCGTTTCCCTTTCCTGAACCGGTACAAGTATGGTGGACAGGTATGTGGATGACAACCCGACTTATGGACGGCCTGGCGTATACGGCAGATCGGTAGATATGTTTTCCCGCGCCTGCCCATAAACCGCCATCAGGTCCCTCCGCGCCCCATACCCGATAGGACTCACTACCGGAATCGGGGGAAGCATGCCCACCCAATACACCACCGTCCTTTGTCTCCGTCTCCGCATGTTGCCGGAGGACTATGCCGCCGTAAAAGCCAAGGCTGAGGCGTACCGCCAGCCGTTATCCGCCATTGCGGCGGGCTGGGCGTTGTTGCCAAAGTTTTCCTGGATCCGCATTCACCCCAGCAACTTCGCCAGATCCTCCGCCCGCAGATGGGTATAGCGCTTGAGCATCTGCAAGGTCTTGTGCCCGGTGATGGCCGCTACCTGCATCGGATTCAGTCCCTTT
>JAJYPA010000450.1:6400-6871 GCA_021795795.1 Pseudomonadota bacterium
GGTGGCCTCATGGCGCAGATCATGGAAACGCAGGTCCTCAATGCCCGCCCGCTTGCAGGCACGTACAAAGGCCAGGTGAATGGCTTCGTAAGTTGTACCAAATACGCGACCATCTATGGAGCGGGGCAATCCTTTCAGCACTTCTACGGCAGTGCTGGATAACGGGACCGTGCGCTCTTCCTCGTTTTTTGTATGGGGCAACAGGGCAGTGCGCTTGCCGAGATCCACATTCCCCCAGAGCAAGCCCGTGGTCATTTGCGGGCGAATACCGGTTTCCGGGTCCGCGGTCCCAAAAGTTTCCAGCATTTCACCCGCCCGCATGGCAGTTTCCATGGCGAATCGTGCTACCGGCAATAACCAGTGGTTGCGGGCATCATTGCAGGCTTCCAGGAGTCTGGCTTCTTCATCGCCGATCAGGCGGCGGTCTCTCGGCTTGGACGGCGCTGGCATTCTCACATTCAGCACGGGGTT
>JAJYPA010000451.1 GCA_021795795.1 Pseudomonadota bacterium
CGCAGTTGGGGCGTTATACCAATTTCGTCAATCTCGCCGATCTCTGCGCACTCGCTCTACCTGCCGGTCTGCGCGCCGATGGCTTGCCCTTTGGTGTCACCGTCATCGCGCCCGCCTTTCGGGACGAGGCGTTACTGGCCTTTGCGACCCATTGGCAGTCCATCAAGCCCTGGAAGATGGGGATATGCGACCACATGGCGCCGACATCCCATATGCATGATCCTCAGCCCACAGGCATTGTGGTGGCAGTGGTCGGCGCCCACCTGCGTGGTCAACCCCTCAATGACCAACTCACCAGCCGTGGGGCCAGCTTTCTGGAGACCACCCGTACCGCATCACACTATCGGCTCTTGGCACTCGCCGATGCCGTCCCGCCAAAACCCGGGTTGATCCGCACCGACATAGACGTTTGCGACGAGGGTATCGAGGTCGAACTGTGGTCTATGAGCGAGATGGCGCTGGGTGGGTTGATGCGCGAGGTTTATGCTCCGCTGGGCATCGGTACGGTGATCCTCCGTGATGGTCGTGCGGTGAAAGGCTTTATCTGCGAGGGGCTGGCTGAAAAGGGCGCCCGTGACATCACCCGTCTGGGCGGCTGGCGTGCCTATCTGGCTAGCCTTGCCAGCTGCTTCCCGGTCGACCCGACGACCAGGAACGAACGTCCATGCCAGTCACTGATCCGCCTTCAATGGGCCCAGCACTAGGTTGAGGATGCGAATTCGCTGGGCGCGTTCAGCGCGACGGGTGAGCCCGTCACTCCCCTGGATGCGTCCGGCACCACTACTCCAATGCTCTTCGCCCCCAAGGTACCACAGAACTCCACACATTATCAGTGCGCCCTGAATTTAACCTTTGCTACGCGGCGAGCGCGTAGCAAAGTCGGTTGCCATCTGATCCATGGTGACGAAGCGCACACCAGGGTGCGACTTAATATAGGCATACAAGCGCTCAAGCATGAGTAGCACTTGCGGACGTCCAGACACATCGGGGTGGATAGTCATGGGAAACACCGCGTAGTCGCACTCCCGGTACACCCAGTCGAATTGATCGCGCCACATCTGCTCGATGTCACGCGGGTTAACGAAACCGTGGCTGTTGGGTGATTTCTTGATGAACATCATTGGAGGCAAATCGTCGAGGTACCAATTGGCCGGGATCTCGATCAGATCGGTCTCGGTGCCCCGCTTCAACGGGACCATCCAGTCGACAGGCTTCTTGCTGAAGTCGATGTTAGTCCAACTGTCGCCCACCCGAACGTAGTAGGGATGGAAGTCGTTGTGCATCAGCGAATGGTCATACTTCAGACCCTTCTTCGATAGCAACTCGTTGCTGACGTTGGAAAACTCCCACCAAGGTGCCACGTAACCCGTGGGGCGGCGACCGGAGAGTTTCTCGACGAGCGCAATGCACTTGTCTAGGACCGCCTCCTCTTGTACAGGGGTCATCGCGATGGGGTTCTCATGCGAATATCCATGAATGCCGATCTCGTGACCAGCATCGGCCACTGCCTTCATCTCTTTGGGAAAGGTTTCAATCGAATGCCCGGGCATAAACCATGTGGTTTTGATGCCCATCCGCTCAAAGAGCGTGAGCAATCGCGGAGCGCCGACTTCCCCTGCGAACAAGCCGCGCGAAATGTCGTCGGGAGAATCCTCCCCTCCGTATGAACCCAGCCAGCCGGCAACTGCGTCGACATCGACGCCAAAACCGCACAAAATTTCTTTAGCCATGTTGATATCTCCTTAGGTTTGCTGAAAAGTTGACCCCACATCGGAGTCGGATGAAAAATGGGGGGCCATCCACGCTCTTGCCCTGCACACGTTCAAGCATCGCAGCCACACGGAATAGCGCGTCATCACGACCCGACGCACCTGAGATAAGTCCTCCCAAGGGCATGTCGGCACGACCGCGTCCCATCGGCACACTGATTCCGCACAGGTCGAGAAAATTCCCCAACGCGGTATTCCTAACAGTGCGCAGGTTGACGCGATGGAACAGTTCATCATCGGCTTCGAGTGGCACCACCAGCGGCGCCACATGCACGACGGTCGGCATCAGCAACCAGGCGTCTGCCAACATCTCCCTGCAATTAACAATCAGCCGCACTCGATCATCCTGCAACACCAGCAAATCAAACGCGCTCATGGTGCGGCCACGCTGAAGACGGACCAACACACACTTATCAATGATCTGAGCATCCGGTCCTCCACAATAGCCTGGTGCCAGCGATACGCCTCCGCAGCGGTGATGGTGCCATGCTGTTCACCAAGCCGGTGGACCTCGTCGAGAGCGGGAATTGGACAGTGCTCAATATGAGCACCCGCTTGTTGCAGCAGGTGCATAAAGTACTCGAATTACGCCAACGTCTCCGGCTCGGCATCTTCGAACAGCAGGTTGCGGGGTAGGGATTGAGGTGCGGGCTTACGCAGGCCATCTGAGGAAGGTGGCTTGCTGGAATTATGACTGTCTTTGGTCAGGCGGACTTCGAGTGCAGTAATATGAGATTTCAATTCTGCGGTCTCCGCGAGACGAAATCGGATCAGATCATCCTTGGCGGCATGATCCATAGTACTCAGGTCAGGCTGGTCCATATCGTCCTCGTGATTCGATAACTTGCAGTATTTTAAATAAAAATTAAGCGTAAAGCACGGGGTCGTGAATACTCCACCGGCTAAAAGCCGGTGGCTTCAGGTTACGGCTGGAAGCCGGATCGGTCGGCGCTGCGGCCGGCGGCTGTCGCTACACAACATGAAAATCATCGTCCGGATCCGGTGGCGTTTGGTTCTTGATATCATCTCCCACCAACACCTGATAACGGCGCTTCGTCGTCCAGACTAGGTGATACATACAGTCCCATCCATAACCGCGTGGCTATCACTTTTATAAGCTTCCATGCATGTGGTTATACCACCGGACTTATCCGCCGCCTAAAGGCGGGGGTTTACGGATCCCTATCGGGGACTCTAAACAGTTACAAAAAACTATGATATTTCTTGCTGAGCGTTTCAAAACACCAAATTGTTTTCAGTAACATACTGGGCTATCCGTCCCGGAGTTGTTTTCCAACATTTCTTATCTCCATAGACATGGTTTAGTGCTCGTCGAAGGTGATGCATGCGATGAGGCTGGCCTATAATATATGGGTGAACAGCTATGCCCATCACCACAGGCCTATTATCGCTATGACTAATTAATTCCTCATAATTATCTATAATCATATCCGCAAAATCTCGTGACGAGGTATTTTTTATCATTATTGCCGGTATATCATTTAGTTCTTGTGGATACGGAATCGCAACAAGCTTACCATGTGTTGTCTGTAACATGGTTGGTTGTTCATCATGATTCCAATTAAGTGTATAGCTATACCCTATGAGCTTAAGAATATCTGAAGTGTGCTTTGTCTCGGCTAACCATGGACTCAACCATCCTTGAGGTCTAATGCCATCCTCTCTTTCGTGAATTAATGTAATTCTTTTTATGAACTCTTTCTCCTCGCTTTCACTGAATAAAGACTGAGATTCAGAATTCGTGTAACCATGCGCAATAATCTCATCTCCGCGTTGCCTAAAGGCATCCACTATCTCCCTAGAATATTCATATATAGAAGCATTGATTATTAGTGAAACTGGAATATCAATCGTTTTACACAGATCGTATAACCTCCATATCCCCACCCTATTTCCATAATCCCTCCATGAATAATTAGAGACATCCGGCTCGTGATTTTTGTGGTTAATTATAACACCATCCCCTTCTCCAAACGCGAAATTCTCTACATTAATAGCAATGTACACCGCTATTTGTCGCCCTCCGGGCCAATCATATACCTTTCTATTGCGAACGGAAGAATACACATATCGCTTATTTTCTGGAAGTGCTAAGTACATATGCGTAGATCCTTATGGGCAACAATATTAGAACTAAAGGGTAAGACACCAGCGTAAACAATTATGGAAGATGGTTATATAAAACATCAATATACTCACCTTCCAATCATTTTTCGTGCGCAACTCAATCTCTGACTTATACAGCGGTAGTGCTTTGGACGGTAACGGAATCGTTTCTTCTCCTGTTAAGGGATATGCAGATACTATCTAATACCACATAAGCCAACCCACCAGATAGTATACCCACAAACCACGAGAAATCTGAGATTACCTTGAGAGGCTCTACAAAAAACCCTATCAAAGAAAATATACTTCCTAATATCATTGCACCGACACCTGCGAAGTTTGTCCCTGACTTTCCTAAGTACGGTGATTGCTTATATAGGCTTAGCACATCGTAAGTCTGCTTATGGTTATAATAGTAATCCACAAGCATAATACCTGTAACCGGGCCTAGCAAGCCTCCAATCATACCGAGTGCACGAAAAATAGTTGATGCATTCTGAAACCAAAGCCACGGAGCATAAAGTACACCAAGCACCATTACAATCATGCTGGCTTTAATGAAGTTCATTTTTCTTGGAAAAATGTTAACCAAGTCATAGGCTGCAGGTAAGATGTTTGCGGCAACATTTACCGACAACGTGGCAAGAACTATTGTAGCCCCACCAATAACCGTAGCGATAGGATTATTTATGGCTAGGAGTAGTGTTGTTGGATCCCAAATTGCATGTCCGAAAAGAGTTACCGAAGCTGAAGTAACTAATACGCTCATTGCGGTGAAGATTATTGCGGTAAATGGAAGGCCGATAAGCTGACCTATTGCCTGATCTTTTTGAGAACGCGCGAATCGCGTCAGATCTGGAATGTTTACTGCAAAGGTAGTCCATATCCCTAGGATGCCAGAGGCACCTACTGCAAACTCAAAAAATCCTACCCAACCGCCGGGCAAACGGGAAGGTTGTGAAACAATCGGCCCAAGACCACCGGATGCTGATATTGCCCAAACGACTGCCGCAGCTCCAACTAGTATTACTAAAGGCCCGGCTATCAGTTCGAAGTTTCTGATTCTGTGCACACCATGGTTCATTACCGCTGCGGTTAACACCCAGAATAATCCTAATGAAATCCATCCATTTAAGGGCATACCGAGGATTCCATAAGTCATTGATGTCCACGGCGACCATAGTACGCCAAAAATTGCATTTAGCGCTTGGCTCCCTGCGTAAAGTTGAATAGAAAACCAGAAAATTGCAACAAAAGCTCTAACAATAACCGGTATCTGCGCACCGAAAGGACCAAATGAAGATCTTATTATGACACAAAAAGGGATGCCATACTTTGTTCCTGCTTTCGCATTAAACCACATGGCTATAAAAAGCGCAAAGTACGCTGTGCCCACACACAATATAGCCTGTGAAGCATTCATTCCCATTGCAATCAGTCCTGCTGCCGCTTCGTATGCCACAATATTATGAACCATACCCATCCACACAGTGGACATATTCACCCATGACCAGTCTCGCTTCGCCTTGTCGACAGGAACGAGATCCTTGTTAGTTAGGTTATTGTCGCCGTATTCCATAATATAGCTTGCGGTCATTTCGCCATTTTGAACCTTATTCATGCTTTCACCTCCGATGCCATTCAACCGACCAAATTCATGCGAAAATCATGCCACCAGATTCACATGCATAACCCCATGATTTGACATATTTAAGCGCTCATAATTACTTTGCAGTACTTATAGCTATGCACCCTGATGGTGCATAGCGTTGTTGGTACGCACCAGTCTGGGGAGACATTTTTATATCGGAGAAGTTAAACGTTTTCTGTCTGCTGTGGTGGTGGGTCTGGTCAAGCTCAGACTTAAGCCACCGGTGTCCGTTACTGTCGACTTTCTGAAATGGAATGAAGGTGCAAGGGTCATTGCCGAAACCGCGAAATATAGCGCTATCCGAGCTGCTTTTACGGATCACGCAATGCTTGTCCATAAGCAGGTGAATAACTTGATCAACCCTGAAGAGACGGGGGAAGGTGTACCGCGTCGCCGCGCAGACAAGCACCTTGGCCACTGGGGCGCGCTGCACCGCGCACATAATGACAGGTCGGGGAAAAGCTTGATAATTACGGGATCGTCCCCCCATGTTGACTTGGAGGCGGGAGTATCAAGCCGCACGTATCGCCGCGCTGACTGCCTGCGCCTCAGGGGAATCCTGGCCGGAATGGGATGACGGCATGCAATTCATTGATGATCAATGGGTCGTGGAGGGAGATTACGAAGTTCAGTGTCGTTTGCCCCTACCAGCGGACATTCAAATCCGCCACTGGCTGGCTCTTAATGTGTATTCCGGCGATCGTGGACACCCCCGAAAAGCGTACATTCTGGTCACCGCCATTTCATGCTCAGGTGGTCACGATGGGTCAACTTTTGGTATTTCGTGAGTGTCGCGACGACAACGCAGGGAGTCTCCCTTCAAATCCAATCGGTGGGCACTTTGCAGCAGCCGGTCCAGTACCGCATCGGCCACGGTGGGCTCGCCCAGATATTCGTGCCAATGATTCACCGGGAGTTGGCTGGTAATTAGCGTGGCTCGTTGGTTCACCCGGTCATCAATGATCTTCAATAAATCTCGAACGTCTTCCCCGTTCATGGGGGCAAGTTCGGCTACTGCACGGTTTTATGTATCTGGTGGCCATCATGGACTGGTACAGCCGCAAGGTATTGAGCTGGCGGATTAGAGTAATACCATGGAGGCGGAGTTCTGTGTAGCCTGCCTGGAAGAGGCTCTGCAACGTAAGCGGTAACTGAGCGGCGTTGTATCGCGGATTTTTCAGGTGTGCAGAATGGTCTCCCAGGATATGGACTGAGGAGATCATGGGTGATGGCATCACAGACACAGAGGAAGTACCAGCGGCGCAGTGCCGCAGAGTGGCGGGCGTTATTGGATGCACAGGCGACAAGCGGTCT
>JAJYPA010000452.1 GCA_021795795.1 Pseudomonadota bacterium
GACCAAATCTCGTACCCGGTCTATATGTCGTACCCCCGTCAAAGGGCACGCCGAGAACAGCCACGTCATAGTTTCCTACATCCTTGACATCCTCGATATAAGGCGCCTTCAGAAACGTATTGATTCCCGCGAAATGAGGGAGTTCTCCTCTGGAGAACGTCGAAATAGACTGATCTTCGATACTGTCGGCGCCCTGTAAACCGTGCCTGATTGCCGCTTTTCTCTCTTCATCCCATTTTACTCCGGGAATATCACGTTCTTTGTGCATCGCCCGCCACCCATCCAACTTGGTTTTATCAAAAGACGGATGGTGACGACGTGCAAACCGGCTACCAAGCGATCCCTGCCATACATTACCCTTTTGTTTCATTGCATACCCCTTTTCAAATATACCCCTATATAAAACCACAAACAATGTGTATCACTACGAGGCCACTCTCTCTAACAAATCATCATCAGACAATTGAGTTGTGGTACTTCTTATCCGATTTCTGATAGATTCCACCAAGTCTACCACTTTCATATCCGACTCAACGACCAACCCTTGTTCATCCCTAGGCAGGGTTTCCGTCGTGAACGCGCTGTCTATCCTCCCGGGATTGGGAGCCAAAACTATAATTCGATCACCCAGAATCACCGCCTCCTTGACATCGTGAGTCACTAAAATCACACTTGTTTTTTCTATAGAAAAAACCCTATTTACAATTTTGTACAGATTTTCTTTCGTCTGTGTATCCAAAGCTGAAAATGGCTCGTCCATAAGTAATATTTTTGGGTTTGAAACTAGCGCACGAGCTATGCTAACCCGTTGTTGCATGCCACCGCTAATCTGTTTAGGAAAAAGATCCTCCGCTCTTTCCAACCCCATTAAAGCGATTAACGCATTAGTGCGATATACCACGCGGCTGATCTCTTCATCCGAAGAAAACATATTGATGCGAAGGCGTCGTGATATACTGATATTATTTCTGATGCTCAACCATGGAAACAGTATAGATTTTTGGAAAACGAATCCACGATCCTTCCCTGGGCCACATATCTTCGCTCCTTCAATGAACAAATCACCGACAGAAGCCTCATCCAAACCGGCGATCATTCTCAACAACGTGGATTTTCCGCACCCGGAAGCCCCGACAATTACCAGTCTTTCTCCATGATGCATGGAAAAACTAATGTCTTCCAACACCTTCTTTTTCTGATCTCCCTTTTTACGAGAGTCAAAATTCTTTGAGACATGAGCAACATCCAGCAGATGCACCTTATTATTCATAACATCTTCCACCTAAATAATAAACGATACAAGATACGAAATATTAAATCAAAAATTACCCCAAGCACACCGATAATGAATACGCCAACAAAAATTCTTGGAGTATCCATAAAGCGCTGCGCCTGCATGATAGCGAACCCAAGCCCACGATTCGCGGCAACCATTTCGGCAACTACGAGATAGGTCCATGCCCAGCCCATATTAACCCTTAAAACATTTAAAATGTCTGGTGCTGCCCCACGCAATATTACAAGAGTTATTACCTCTGATTGCTCCGCTCCCATCGTGTACATAGCTTCTACATAATCTTGAGGAACATTTCTTACGGCGTCAGCAACCATAACGATTATCTGAAAAAATACGCCAATAAATATTATTGATACCTTGGCAGAATCACCAATTCCAATCCACAAAAGTACCAAAGGAATAAACGCGGATGCCGGCATATATCGAAAAAAATCATTGATGGGCTGAAACGCCGCCTCAACCACCTTAAAAGTACCAATGTATAAACCGATTGGCACGGCAAGCAGTGCAGCATACGAAAAGCCAAGAACGACCTGCTTTACACTGACGTATATATCCCGTAACAGAGTGGTATGTCCCCAAACTTCAAAAGAACGAAAAACTCGCGTCGGTGATGGCAGAAACAGATGACTAACCGCTCCCGAGCTCGAGATTAGGTGCCATAGCAGCAATGGCATTACAAAACCTAAAATGGAAAGCGCTATATAGGTATGCCTTGCTATTGGATGTCTCAACTTAAGGATCATGGCATCCAACCTCTTTTATCGATCCATCAACTCCGTTACAGCGATCGGAATGAAGAAATTCACCCTGCCGAATTTACGAACTCAGGATCTATGAAATGCTGAGGATCAGGCGCATGACTTATCGCCCCGACTTTCTTTAAAAAAACGCTCGTATCATAAGTACTCTTGTATAGTGATACCATCTTATGATCATATTTTTTGTTCATGGAATACTTGTTCAGATGTTCTCCGAATAGCCGGGTGCCGGATAGCGCGGCATAGTAAACCTTCGGCGATAACTCTACGTGTGGTGCCATTATCTTCGCGGCTTCCATAGGATGTTTGTCAATGAACTGTACCGTTTCGAACCACACATGTGCCAGGTTGACGAATTGCTGAGGATATTTATTTACTATTCCTGTTCGCGCAGCAACCACGTCTGGAATTAAGCCCGGAGCACTTGCACTTGAGAATAAGGTGTGCCCGGCACCTCGAGCCTCTATTCTTTGTATCCAGGGATTCCAAACGCCAGCCGCAGGCACCCGTCCAGTCATCAAGGCTGCGGCGGCGTCGGCGGTAGACAGGTTTACGAACTTTACTTGATCCAAAGGGATATTATTTTTTGTCAGTCCATATTCGTCCAAGTATTGTTCTATTGAGTCCATTCTTACCGCTATGGTTTTTCCTTTCAACTGTTCGAAGTTATGTATGCCGTTGTTAACCATAAGTGCATCGTTTCCGTGTGAATTGTCGGTAGTGAGAACCACTTTAATGGGCACTCCTTTTTGCACCGGTGCAAGTGTATCTATTAAAGCCTGGCAGTTTGCATCTATTTTACCGGCAGACAATGCCTCTACCGAGGTCATGTAACTGGTGAACCACACGAGTTTGAAGTGGGCATCATATTTTTTAAAATATCCGTTGTGCTCTGCTACATACCACGCGACCCAACCTGGCCAATCACTTAGCCCAAGAGTTATAGTGGGTGTCGCAAAGGCCGCGGCTGAGTTAATCGCGATAACCGCCGCGATACCACCCAAAAAAGTTTTCTTGCGTAAGGACATGGTTTAGCCTCCAAAAAATAAAGGAGATACAATAGTCATTGTATCTCCCGGGTTTTTATCCCTCCGTGGCCCCTTGCTAGGGGTGAAGCTCTCGGACCGAACACCATTGTCATCGATGGCTGGAACCCTAGCTTCACTCAGCTTAAAGCAAGTATGATGCCATTTCGTATTTTCCTGATAAAACATGCGGTTAAAACATTAGCCCGTTCTCATCTCCGCCAATCACGCACACCTGTAGGGCAATCCTTGTTTTTCCGCACCATTACGGTGCAATCAGACGCTTCCTCCACTTAATACGATCATGGCCGGTGACAACATCATTCCGACCACCGGCTAAACATTCTTCTGCCACCACTTAGCGCGACGGGGTCAGTGATTCCACCCCCACCCAATGGTCATGGATTTACTCTCGGTTCTGGCCAAAGCCGTGACCTGATGCCCACGCGCGAGGGTTTCCCGCCGCAGCCCGTCACCGTCAGCTTGCCCGGCGAGCGCGGACACGGCACGGAAACAGCGTGGTTCCGGGTATTTCGCTATTGGCTTGCCATCCCGTTACCAAGCCCATAAAATATTCACAAGCGTCACCTGAGCGACACGCCACGGTAGCCGTTAGGCGCGTCATGACCAGGTGCGCAGACTGGCTTAATTATTGCGTCAATGCCTGTACACGCAAACACCCCCCACTGAATGAAGGAGCCGACGAATGAGCGAACCGACGCTGCCCTGGGACGAAGACGCACTGCAACGCCTGGAGAAGATGCCCTCTTTCGTGCGCAACATGGCCAAAGCCAAAATCGAGAAGGCCGCCAAAGAAGCGGGCGAATCGAAAGTCACCGCCACGTTTCTCGATGCCAACAAAGGGAAACTGATGGGTTAGCGTCAGTTCGAGCGTAGATGCTCAGCTCCCGCGTGGCGCGGCTGGCATCTTCGTCGCGTAGCCCGGACGACAGACGGCGGCGTCCGTCGGTAGACCCTACTCGCTAAAGCACGCAACACGCTATCTGACTCCCGTCGCGTGTCGGTCGAGGGATGGCGCTCATAGCACACGTACCTCACGTACGTGCTACTCGTCGGGCAGAAACCACTCCCTCAAGCCGAAGGATGTCTGGGTTATCCGGATCTACCTGCCAGCGGCGTCTCCGGCCGATCATCTTCCCGTGACATCCCAAGCAGATGAGTTTGAAATATTGCGTAAATGTAGTAACGTACCTACATTACTTTCCAGGAGGTGTCGCCATGACCATCACGACCCTATCCAGCCGGGAATTTAATCAGGACGTTACTCGTGCCAAGAAAGCGGCCAAGAACGGCCCAGTGTTCATCACAGACCGCGGCAAACCAGCACACGTGCTGTTGAGCATCGAGGAATACCAGCGGCTTACTGGCAAACGTAGGAACCTCGTTGAGGCGCTATCCATGCCAGGCATTGCCGAGATCGAAATTGAGTTCCCTCGTTCACGCGAGCTTCCCCGGCCAGCGGCCTTTGAATGATGTTCCTGCTCGATACCAATGTCATTTCCGAGCTGCGCAAGGGCGGCGACGGCAAGGCCGATGCCAATGTCACCGCATGGCTGTCAGGCACGGACGCGACGAGTTTCTACATCTCGGCCGTGACCATCATGGAATTTGAGCTTGGTATTCTCCGTGTGGAGCAGCGTGACGCCGTTCAAGGGGCGCGGCTGCGCACTTGGATGGACCACCATGTTCTTCCTGAATTCTCCGAACGCACGCTGCCGATCGATGAGGTTGTAGCACTTCGTTGCGCCCAACTCCATGTGCCCGATCCTTGTCCCGAGCGAGATGCGTATATCGCAGCCACCGCACTTGTGCATGGCATGACCGTGGTGACCCGGAATGTAGCCGACTTCGAGCCGACCGGCGTGGCCCTCATCAATCCTTGGGAGGCTCACCTCTGACCAAGTCGCTGTCTGCGCTGCGATATGCGCGTGGGCAGGCGCGCCAAGCATTGGACGGAAGAGTAAATACCGCTGGCACGTGTCAGATGGCGGGGCTGACACGATCATGGGGCTGCCACCCCTATTAGCAAAGCGCGACTAATATCGGCCAACATCTGTTGGCCGAGGCTGCCGGTTGAATCCGCAACCCAAAGCGGCCATTCAAGGTGGGCAGCGTCGGCGCTCGGAGTTCGGCCATTCCGGTCAGCCAGCAGCATCGCATCATCCACGTCCGTCGACCTCATCCTTTCAATAGTTCATGACATGCCGTTCAGCGCCTCTTCATCCCCTGCAGAGTTCGGACTGCTATCAATGCGTCTGTTTCCATGCCGCAAGACTATGCCTGCGCAATGACATTCAAGAAATCTAGCATTCCGCCTGTTACCTTTTCATGCGTGGATTGAATGTATGCGCTTAAATCCTAGAGTCAGAGTTTTGTGTCCGCTAACAGCGAGGCTTGGAGCATGTTTCCTGAAATGTATAGTGACCCGCAGGCACGATATTCTATCTGGATGGAGAGGAACCCCCAGCCGCTGGGATTCTTCACCTCATTATATGAGCTTGGTCGAGTTCGCATATCAACTCTAGGACCAGATGGTACTAGCAGTGCTGCAGCAGCAAGACATATTGGTTCCAGCGTAGGCGGCGATCCACGGCTGTTACTTCGGAACAGCTATGAGGACGCGGCGGAAGACGTTGCCGAGCACAGGGCAGATTGTCTTGTTGTTGCCAATGCATATGCGGGAATCAATCGCTTTTATATCTCAAAGAAACGTGTCTTAGCGACCGCATTTCCTTTCATGACACCGCCCTATGGTGTTGCTATTCGCAGGGATGCAAAGCGCCCTGAAAAGACTTTCAAACTGGCAACACACCCGGCTCCAAGGCATCTGATAAACGACTGGTTTCCCGTGCAGCAATTGAGCAACCTGGTTGTTATCGAGGCCAGTTCAACCAGCGCTGCAGCAAAAATGGTGGATGCAGGCGAAGTTTACGCATGCATCACAACAGAACCAGCCAGGCGCAAGCATAAGTTGGCTTTTATAACGCAAACAGTCCGCATTCCAATGCTTTGGTCCGTCTTCGTCAGCACGAACCATAAGATCTTTCTTTGGTCTACTTAGGGAATTTCTATGAATCGTTGTGTTTTTGTAATCGCACAAGACATTCCAGTTGGTTTAGTAGCAAATACGGCGGCGATTCTGTCCATGACTCTAGGGCGGAACTTTCCAAATCTGATTGGACCCGACTTGATAGATGGGGCTGGTACGTGCCACCGGGGAATCACAACAGTGGTTCTCCCCATTCTTAAAGCTACATCAGATGCCATTTCGACGATTAGATCCAAAGTCCTGTCGAAAGATTCTGGAGATATATTTGTCGCAGATGTTTCCAATGCCGCACAGGAAACCAAGTCCTATGAGGAGTATGCAGCGCGTTTGCAGATAGCATTGGATGATGATCTTCGTTATCTGGGGTTATGTCTATACGGTCCAGATTCTGCCGTACGTTCATTAACTGGCAACCTGCCATTGTTTCGGTGAGCACACATGGGTACTATTAGAAATGATGACACCAATATGATCTCTATCACAGATGTAGAGTTCTGCAGGGGAAGTTCCGAATCGCCAAACGAAATGCCTGTGTCGAAAGTCATTCTTAGTGCATTTTTGATTGACCGCCACCCTGTCACCAACAAAGCCTTCAAGGCGTTCATCAAGGCAGGCGGGTATTCAAATCAGCGATTCTGGATACCGCAGGGATGGGAATATATCAAAGCTAACAAAATCAACA
>JAJYPA010000453.1 GCA_021795795.1 Pseudomonadota bacterium
CTGGGGAACGCCGTCAGGGGGCCGACCAGACGGCATAGAGGTGCTGAAAGGCATGGAAGCCGGGAGAGCTGTGCTCTGGGAAGGAGAGGATCCACTGGCGGGCATGATGGACGACTCGGGCCGCCTGGGTGATGATTTCCTGGATCACCGTCTTGACGCGACGGCGCTTGGCCGGATGGCGCGTTGGAGCATCGGGTCCCAGCAGGGTGGCCTGACCGATCATTCGCAAGAGGTTATAGGCCATACCCCCCAAGGTCAGGATCAAATCGTTGGTGGCAAACTTCCCCGACGGCAGGCGTTCCAGATCCAGATCGGTCTTGATTTCGGCATGGAACTGTTCGTGGGTGGCGTGATCGGCATAGAGGGCAATGACCGCCTGCGAAGAGATCTCCGCCGGCAAGGTGGTATCCCAGCCTTCCAAAGTGGTTTCGGGCAACAGCAGGATTGGCCATTGGCCAGACTGCTACGCTCGGTCAGCCGCAGGACGCGGCGCACCGCCACATCGCCCGGCTGGACAACTTCTTCCCGGATGGTGATGCGCTTCCCCGATCGAGGGCAGTCCCGGACGGCGGCCGGGTCAGCCAGACGCTGCGCGATCCTGGCAGAAAGGGCGGTTTCAATTTTGAAGTGTAACACCACTCTCTAACTCTCTGATTTTCTCTGCCTTGACTTCAGCTGGAGTTCGGAAACCCAGAGATTTTCTGGGTCGATTATTCAGCTCCTCTGCGACCTTGGTCAAGTACTGTTGAGAGTATGGCGACAAGTCCGTACCCTTCGGGAAGTACTGGCGCAGCAGACCGTTGGTATTCTCATTGGTAGGCCGCTGCCAGGGGCTATGCGGGTCGGCAAAATATACCCGCAGATGGACACGCTTCTCCAGTTCTTCGTGCCGGGCCATCTCCTTGCGCTGGTCGTAGGTCAGTGTCTTTCGCAACGCCTTGGGCAGCGTGCGCAGGCGTCTGGTGAAGCCCTCCAGTACGGCTTCTGCAGAAGAGTCATCTACGCGCCAGAATGACAAAGCGGGTGCTGCGGTCCACCAGGGTGCCGATGGCGCTCCCATTGAAAGCGCCCTTGATGAGGTCTCCCTCCCAGTGGCCGGGGATCTCCCGAGCCTGCGCCTCTTGCGGTCGCTCACGGATGGACCGCATGTTCCGAAGGCCGCCACGCCGGTCCTTTCCCCGGCTGCGAGGACGGCGCTTCGGATGGCCCTGGCGCAAGGACCCCACCAGCAGCTTCTTGAGCTCCCCTGTCGGGTGCGCGTAGATGTACTGGTAAATGGTCTCGTGAGAAACCCGCTGGCTGGAGTCTTCCGGGTGCCCCATACGCAACCTCCCGGCAATCTGCTCTGGTGACCAAGCGTGATCGATAATCTGCCGTTTCACAAGCGCTGCCAAGGAACTGCCAACCAGCAGCTTGCGCGAACCACGGCGACGGTGTGACCGCGCCCAGGCGCCGCCTTCCACCGCGTCATAATCGTGCCTGGATCCACCCCTGCGGCATTCCCGACTGAGCGTAGAGACGCTCCGGCCTGTGGCCTTTGCTATTGCCCTCAGACTCATGCCCTGGTTCAGGCTCCTCTGCAACTGGTTCCTCTCAGACGTGCTCAACTGACTGTACTTCTTTCCCATCTACCACCTCCGGTCCACTTTGACCTTCGGTGTATCGCGGTAGGGATACCCATTACTGAGCACCCCCCGCACAGATCCCGGCGGGCGCGATTCGCGCACCGGGCTCCCACCTTGGGTGTTTGGCGGCAAACCGAGCACCTGGCCAGGGATGTTGGATGAGAGGCTTTGGCAACCAATCGTTGGCTATCTGCGTGATCCGCTCCCAGCGGGTCCGGTCCCGCTGGCTCCGTCGCCGTAGATTACGACGCCAGAGATTGACTACATGATAGCGAAATGCACCGATGCTCCCTGAGTTGGTTGGGACGGCGTGGTAGGCGAAAAATCCGTGTACCACCTGCCGTAGCCATTGCCCCTGCTGTGGAATCGTCTGGTGCATCCTCCTCCGCAGCTCCGCCTTGACCTCCTGCAACTTGGCACGCATACGATCCCGTCGTGTCTTCCGTTTGAGCTGAAAATTGCCCTCTCGGCTACGTCCGCAGATATGCGTGAACCCCAGGAAATCGAAGGTTTCCGGGTTTCCCCGCCCACGTTTCTTTCGGTCGACCGCCGCAAAGCGGCCAAACTCGATCAGGCGCGTCTTGTCCGGGTGGAGCGTCAGCAAGAACTTCTCCAGTCGCTCCCGCAGTGCCACCAAGAATCGCTGGGCATCGTCGGCCCTTTCAAAGCCGACCACGACATCATCGGCGTAGCGCACGACGATGAGGTTTCCGCGGGCGTGATGTTTGCGCCAGTGGTTGACCCAGAGGTCGAAGACGTAATGGAGAAAGACGTTAGCCATCAGGGGCGAAACCACCGCCCCCTGCGGAGTACCTTCCTCTGTGGGGTGAAGCACCCCGTCTTCCATGACCCCGGCTTTTAGCCATTTACGAATCAGGTTGATGACACGCGGGTCGCCAATGCGGTGCTCCAGGAATCGGATCAGCCATTCATGGCTGACCGAGTCAAAGAACTTCCGAATGTCGGCGTCCAATATCCAGTTCACCTTGGTGCGCGTGATGCCGACCGCCAGTGCATCCAGCGCGTCGTGCTGACCGCGCCCAGGCCGGAATCCATACGAAAACCCCAGAAAGTCGTGCTCGTAGATCGCATTCAGTACCGCCACCATGGCACGCTGGACGATTTTGTCTTCCAGCGCAGCGATGCCTAGCGGGCGCTGCTGTCCATCCAGCTTGGGAATATACTGCCGTCTGGATGGTTGCGCCCGATAGGCGTTACTGTGGATGCGCTTGTGCAGGTCTGCAAGGTTGGCCTCCAGTTGTTCTTCGTACTCTGCCCATGAGACGCCATCCACCCCAACCGCCGCCTTCCGTTTCAACCAGAAGAACGACAGCAGGAGCAACCCTTCGCTCACATGATGCAGCAGCGCGGTGAACCGTCCTTCTCCCCGCTTTGCGGCTTGCCGCACGCGGTCAAGCTGCTGGGACACACTTATCCGGCACTGAGTCCGGCGCGTGCGCAGCCTTTCCGCGTTCCCCTTGGCCTCCCCCCTTTGCTCCACCGGCTCCGCCGCCGCTCGCGCGGTTTTGTTCGTCGGCTTCGACGCTACTATGGGGGAGTCTGACTTCTCTGGCCCGTGCATCATCGGCTTCGGCTCCTCACCTTCCCGATGCGGGCCACCGCCCGATGCTTCCAGCGGCGGTCAGGCCAGAGATCTCCCGGTTCCCAGACAAGAAGCGTACGAACATGCCAGGGTCTCAGACCTCGCAGGGTCAGGGTAGAGCTCGCAATATCGCTCTGCCCCGTATTGCCTTCCGTCAATGCAAAGACGTCGGCACCCTGAACACGAATGCTTTCGCGGCTCAATGGTTGGCCTATCCGCACCCCTGTCAACGCTTCGCTTCGTACCTCACGGTACGCCGCGCATGACTCGGGGACAGCATGGTTTGCTACACCTTTACTGTGAGGGACTTGCACCCTTTACTCCTTGCCGGTCTCCCGGCGCACTCCACTTCATTCTTGAGCCGGCCGGCTGTAAAGAGTATACAGAATGACGTATAATTTTAGTAAGGAGGATTTGACGATGATACAGACGAAAACGGAAGCCGAACAGCTATTAGGGTTAAGCTCAGCCTATACACCGAAGCAGTTGATGCAAGCAAGGCGTAAAATGCTGATGGAGTATCACCCCGACCATAACAGCAGTCCTGATGCCAATCAGCTCACACGAGACATAAACTCAGCTTACAAGATGTTAAAAAGTTATGCCTTTAATATATCCTCTCAAGAAAATGGTAAAAGCCACAAAATCCCAAAGATAATTTACATACCACTTTATATCCTAATGCTAATATGGACGATTAAGGATGTTATCATTATGCCATTATTTAAACGAAAAGCCATCCGCTGACCACACCAGCCAGCATACAGTCAGACCAGCCCACCATAACAAGGGCGTAGCCCGTTCTACGCTGGGGCGTTAGCCCCAAATAGACTCAAGAAGTAATCCATCCCTTAAAAAGAATCCAGACAGTCAGCTAATGAGCAAGATTATAGGTCAGACGTAAACTTGTCAGCAATCTTTCACCTTTCTATAAATAAATAAATAAAAATAATTTTACATAAATTTTAGAGAAATAATCCATTTTCCCTATTATATAAGCGATCTCATAAGAAAATCACAGAGTAAAAAGTTGATATTAGGACTTGACAAAAGAAAAAAGATGGTTTAGGGTTAATCAAATACAAGAAAAGGCACCTACCAAGTGCCTCAGCTAAAAGGAAGTAAACAATATGAAAATAAAAACCCCACATCTCCTTTTCTCGGACAGGGAAAAGATGCTTCACAAACAAAAGCGTAACGACGACTAACTGACGCTATGGTAGCGGGGGAATACCCCGCAGCTTGCTGCGGGGATTTTTATTCCTTATCTGTTAGTGAGCCCTTGTATTCATCCAAGTTTCAGCAATTATGACTCTCTATTTTGTCGTAAGAAAATAGTCAAACTCCCTCATGTGCGGCAAGGCATATTCTGCAAACAGACCACGAAAGCACGCCACATCTTTTTGGTGGTCGTCAATTTTTTTAATATGATATGCTTTTGCTATAGGAGCATGAGCGGATTGTTTATAGATTACATTGACCAACCCTTCAGTGCCATTTTGGTTAAGCGTAAAAGTGACTTTATTGCTGGTTGTAATCCCTGCATGATTGCATTTGACGTGGAATGCTGCTTTCTGTCCATGAATCGTTTTTGATAATTTGCATAAAGAAATAGTCTGTCCTGGAGCATTTGACACGCTTCCCGCAGCGCTCAATCGAACGTCTGACTCCAAATCTCTGGCGGATACCGTGGAGCTCCGTCCAATAACAGGCTCAAAGCAGGTTGCATCGTTGCCATGTGTTGCCGGCGAAATGCTCCAGGCTCCAGATTTCATCGTAAACGCAGTTGCGGTGAGTGGAGCACAAATGCTAATAACACACAATATTGTAATTGTCTTTTTCATTCAGGACTCCTTTTGAGATGTTACTAAATTTTCGCCCCTGTAAAGTGGTTTATTTAGTCAAATTAAAAACAACGCACATTCGCTCGTAAAACAGATCGGACTCTGATCTCCCATTCTTGTAAAAACTTATGATAATAATTGGAGTTTTTATATCATCTAGAGTTATTTTTACCTTATACCAAATACGATTATTGGCTCCACTCTCCTGATATCGTGAAACGCCTCTAACGTTATCTGCGGACAGTAAGAAGTAGGGTTTAGTAGATCCTGGCATAGCAACTGGAACTACACCAACCTTCTTTATCGAATCCAACGCTACACTATCCCCTATAACCCGAACGTCATAGTTTAACCCAAACTCATTGGCGGCGATTTCTAGAACTCTTCTTTTATCCTCGTTCTTTTTCTCAACCTTCGATGTGAAGATTTTCAATATTTTTTTGAAACTATAAAATATCGCTACCAAAAAAAACACTGAGATGACGATACTAAATATAACCCCGATCATTATAGAATTTCCTTTTCCAAAGCGTCATTAATGTGGCCATAAACAGATAAGAATTAAAATGGCGTAGAACTGTGCTCCCGGCCAACTGTCCGGTCGGACATTTAATAGCCACCTTAGTAGTGTGCGAATGGATGTCCTTCCCGCCATCAAGACCGGCAGCCACAGACAGGGGGACTGGAAGAACGTCACAGTTCCTACTTAAAAACGCCCACTATAGTCAATAACACAAATCTCCATTGTCTTCCTATCTCGTTATAATATGCATTTACAACTTTTACTTCGCCATACTCAGAGAGAATGCCAAACACCTTCGTGATAATATCTTTCTCGCCTATATTGCTAACCATGATAAACACCTTGCTATTGTTAGTAAAATGATTTTTTATTTCATTGGCAAACACTTAATAGTGTGGCCCCGCCAATATCTATTGCCATATGATCATGATAATCTCGCGGTTTTGGTGACTTTGAAGTCACTTTCGTGTGCAACAAAGGCGCGTTGAATACCATTAAATCAAACTTCCTCTCATTTTGAATACCTTCAAACAGGTCTGACTTCAAAACCGTAATATTATCTTTGCGGTTGATTGTCGCGTTTTCCTTTGTGCAAAGCAATGCAGCATCATCAACATCTGTCGCAAATACAGCGCTAAAATTATCAGCTAACAAGCACGAAATAGCGCCAGAGCCACACCCTACATCAAGAGCTTTACTTCCTGATCCAATGTTCGGCATTAGTGCCTGTGCCAGAAGATGAGTGGAAGAGCACTCAAGGGGATGATATACACCACTAACTACAGAAATATTCATTCCATAAAACTGAATCACAGATTCTGAAGTCTGTCGCTCGATAAAATTCTCATGATCATCTATAACCATGTCCATATCGGCAGTCCAGTAGAAATCGTTTAACCACCAGGCATTCACTAAATTACCTCACAAGGCTTTAAGATGGATGGAGCTAATAGGCCCCTGTGTACTCGGACAAGTTAGATCAGACAGAATGTATCATTCTGTCTCGTGGCTGCCAGATGGGCCTGGGCGGATGGCCTGATTTTGCTTGGTTCTCCGCCTGCCTGGCCGGGGCTCTTTTGAGACCTTACGATCACGCTGCTCATTCTGGTAGCCACTCATCGTGCATGACGTCGGCCATGTTCCATGGGAAGGTATCCGGGAACATGTCGATGTCTATGCCTGTTTCTTCACCGGCGAGGACCGTCTCCCGTAACCATACGAGGTCCATCCATTCCGG
>JAJYPA010000454.1:0-3310 GCA_021795795.1 Pseudomonadota bacterium
ACCAGCGCTGATCTGCTGGTTGGTGAAATCGAAAAGAAGCGCTCACTGACCACAGCCTTCCGCGATGCGCAGGCCGACGTATTCAGTCGCTTGTCTCGCTTCTTCGACGCCATCATCCGCGAGATGGTCGGCCCCAATGCAGGCGGTAAGGTCACTCTCGACGGCAACGGACTAAAGCTATCAGTCGAATTGGGGGGCGAGCGCTCTACAGTAGCCATCGACTCTCTGAAAGTCATCGCCTTCGATCTGGCTGTGATGTGCATGAGCATCGAAGGCGGCATCCGCTTGCCTGCCTTCCTGATCCATGACAGTCCGCGCGAGGCTGATCTGGGGCTGAGCGTCTACCATCGGCTGTTCCATTTGGTGCGCAATCTGGAACAGGGGAAAGATCAGCCGCTGTTTCAATATATCGTGACAACCACTACACGTCCGCCGGATGATTTGTCGGATAAGCCGTGGTTACGGGATAAGTTGGGCGGCGCTCCCGCAGAGGCACGCCTTCTGGGACGGGATCTATGAAAGTCAAATGTCATGGTTCTTGATTTCCATGCGATAGCCACAAAGCTTCGGCAAGCGAGGAAACTCCAGTCGTTTGGGGTCGAAGTTGTAAGCCAGGCAACCGGTATCGCCCCTGACCGCATCAAGCTGATCGAATCAGGGCAATCGAAACCTTCCGGTGACGAAGTGCTGATCCTCGCCAATTTCTATCGCCACGATTTCCGCGATTTTCTGGACGATAGCCGTCCCGCGCCGTTCGAACAGACTGACCTTCTCTATCGCCGTCACGGTAATGCCTTCACGCCCGATGATCGCCGGGCAATCCAGGAGTTTCTTTATCTTTGCGAAATCGAATCATCCCTGGAGACCGAGCTAGGCATCCCGAAAACGAAGTTCTCCTTCACGCCAGAGGGCACCTTCTACAAGTTGCATGGGGAACTGGCCGCCAAGGCCCTGCGCACTGTGTTGGGGTATGCGCCCAATGCGATCCCTCGCGACGTATTCGATGACTTCCGCCGGATTGGTTGCCACGTTTTCCGCCGCCGATTGGTGAACTCTGAAATATCAGGTTTGTACATCGAGCATCCGATCGCCGGCCATTGCCTGCTGGTTAACTATGACGAAGATGTCTATCGGCAGCGTTTCTCGATCAGTCACGAGGCCGCCCATGCGATCTTTGATTCATTCGAAGCGGTGGTGGTCACCTATCAGAGAGGGTCTTCCCACTTCGATAAAGGGGATTTGAAAGAAATCCGCGCCAATCTCTTTGCCTCTTCTTACCTCATGCCGCCAAACCTGTTGCCACGCGTGCCGCACTGGACATCAGAACAGGCTACACATTGGGCGCAACAGCTGCGGGTCAGCACGATGGCGTTATCTATCGCCTTGCGCGAGGCCGGACTAATCGATGAAGCGACTGCAAAGACGATTCGGTCGGTCAGGGTGCCACTGGCAGAGAAGATAGACCCAGAAGCGCCACTCAACCTGACGGACATGCAGCGAGCACGACGCATGGCATTACTGGAGCAGGGACTATCTAACTATTACGTTGGGTTGTGTTTCGAAGCGCATCACCAAGGGATGATTTCAGCCGGCCGCCTTGGCGAGGCACTACTAACCGACCATGCGGGTACACGAGAGATATCCGTCTTGTTCGGTCGGTCGATAAAACATGGCGCTTGATCCGACGAAGTTTTGCAAGATGGCAGTTACCGACACTTGCTCGGTCTGGAATGTGCTGTCGTCGCGCAAGCTGTATCAGGCAAGCATCAGCGCCAAGGTTCATTTCTGTATCACGCCGATGGTGCTTTATGAGTGCTTACATAAACCGCGTTCATCCATGACGCCGGAGAAGGCAGAACTGATTGGTCGCCTGGAAAAAGCCCGACTCGATGGCGGTTTTCCTCTACAGGAATGCGATCTTGAAGACTTGGCCGCGCTGGCTCGGCAGGTGCCAACAGGGCTTGGCAGCGGGGAAATATCTTGCATGGCAACAGCCTATCGAATCCGCAGCGTTGCCTTCATGACAGACGAGAAGAAGGCGCGGAACTTTGCTTCCAAACGGCTTGGGTTGAATGTTGAAACCACTCCCAAACTCTATGCGTGGCTCCACTATCACCTACATCTCGGTGATGGGGATCACGAGGACGTGATTCGTGAGCATGAGTGTTATGAGACGAGACCGCTGACAGCTTTTTTCCGTGAGGCGTTCGACGAAGCAATGCGGTGCCGCTTGATGCAACGATCGATTGGCCGTGCTTCGGCTCTCCCAACTGATGACACGACTCCATGACCTCAAAGAACAGCGCCCTAGCCAACCCCACCGTCAACTTCCGCGACAGTCAGTGGGAAGCCATCTACCAACTAGCGAGCCAGCTTGGGCGGGTGCTTTGCGTGCAGTGCACCGGCTGGGGCAAAAGCATGGGCTATTTCGTGTCGGCCAAGCTGGTGCGGGAACAGGAAGGGTGCCGGGCCGACGCTGATCATCTCTCCCTTGTTGGCTTTGATGTGCAACCAGATTGAAGCGGCGAATCGCCTGAAACTGCGCGCTGAAACCATCAGCTCGACCAATTTCGACGATTGGCACGCCGTGCGCCAGCGGTTGAACGATGAGATCGACTTGCTACTGATCTCCCCCGCGGAGGCGTTTGGTCAACGATGATGGCTTCGTGCCCCATAACGATTTCGTCGTCAAGGGACCGAACGCCAGCGTCTCCGGCAAGACCTCCACTGAGGCCGTATTTGCAGAGATGATGCGCCGCCATGTCACGCTACGGGAGGACCATTATGCAAAACCAGCCTGCGATTTTTGAAAATTACGAAATCCGTCGCGTCTATGACGAGGCGACCGAAACTTGGTGGTTCTCGGTCGTCGACATCATTCAGGTGCTGACTCAACAGGCGGATTATCAGACGGCTCGCAAATACTGGAACAAGCTGAAGGAGCGACTGGGCAAGGACGGCAGCGAGTCGGTGACAAACTGTCACCGACTGAAATTGCCCGCTGCCGATGGTAAAAACTACCTCACCGACGTGGCTACAGCCGAAACCCTGCTGCGGCTGGTGCAGTCCGTCCCCAGCCCAAAGGCCGAGCCAATCAAACTGTGGCTGGCCAGGGTGGGTTATGAACGCATGCAGGAGATGGCTGACCCCGGCCTTTCGCTGGCTCGCGCCCGCGAAACCTGGCAGCAGCACGGGCGTAGCGAAAAATTGATACAGCAGCGCATGACTGGACAGGAGACGCGCAACAAGCTGACCGATTACTGGAGCGACCACGACATCAAAAAGGGCGAGGAATTCGGCCATCCTCACC
>JAJYPA010000454.1:3320-6819 GCA_021795795.1 Pseudomonadota bacterium
CATCAGGAATGGTCGGGCGTGAGCGTGAAAGTGCACAAGGATTTGAGAAACCATCGACCAACTTGTGAACCAGCGCGGGCGGGTACTTTGTGTGCAGCGCACAGGATGGGGCAAGAGCGTGGTCTATTTCGTGTCGGCAACCTGAGCGGGAGCAGGGGGCGGGGTCGATGCTGATCATTTCGCCCTTGTTGGCTTTGATGCGCAACCAGATTGAAGCGGCACTCGGCTGAAACGGCGCGCCGAAACCATCAACTCGACCAATTCCGACGATTTGCAGGCCGTGGGGCGGTTGTTGAACGATGAGCTCGACGTGCAGCTGATTTCTGTAATATAGTTAGGAATCCAACAAGCCAGTCCTTCTCGGCAACTGGCTGTTATCCTGAAATAGGCTTCGTGAGACACCTGTGCCTCTATTTTTTAGCACACCACCTCGCCACCGTTTGCCAAGGAACATCAACTTCTTGCTGCACGGCAATCATGCGGATACTCATTCCCTGCCCTCTGAGCAGGCGTGCTGCGGACACCTTCTCCTCCCTGGATGCTCTGCGAGCCGCTCCGCTGGCCTTGCCACCTTTTGCGCCTCTGCGGGCTTGTATTTCTGACCGATGTGTGTGGTCCACCCATACCTGCCAGGCTTCAACCGGCAGCAAGCCAAGGCCGCGCCTCTTTCCGGATTGCACGTAGCCGCTGATGGATTTGGCGATACTGAGACACTCACGCAAACTCAATGAGGGCTGGTTGTTGGTCGCGTTGTAGTCCTCCACCAAGGCGAGAACAACCTCCAGGGTGGCCCCTTTACCCAAGGCATAGGCTGGCCACCTGCAGCACTCCCAGGTCTTGCAATTGCGCCCCAGTTCGGCGTAACCCTGTGCCCATTGGCCGGGGTTGGCGCGCGGATGGTTGGCGGGCATGCGACGGACAATTTTGAGGGCATCACGAAAATCGCTGAGTTCATAAGGTGCCTGGTGGTGGATCTCGACCTGCCAATCCGGATGTAAAAAATTGTGGCAGAGGGTGCCCTGATAATTGGGGTCTGCCTCCCAAATTCGTCGGACGGCCGCGGCTGTGTCTTGGTAGAGTTGCCGCGCTTTGCGGCTGCTCTCGGGACCGACGAGGATGGGCGACTGCCAAACGATTGCAGCGTGGCGGTGACCATTCACAGGATTGGTGACCGTAATGTTTGGGACGGGGATGTCACGTGACAGCGTCCTCTCGTGATCTAAATCGTACACGGTGCATTGCCGCAACCACGGCAGGTTGAGTTGTATCTCCCGATGCTGGAGTGCTGTCTTTTTTTCCCTGATCTTCACTCCCTCTTTCTCAAAATCATTGGAACAATAGGGCTTTTTCGGCATCCGGTTAATGACCAGATGAAGGAGAGGAGATGCAGTATCAATGCGCACCTCTTCTGCTGTTTTTTCTGTTTTGGAACGGGGACTGGCAACGTAACACGCTTTCTGCTCGACCTTTTTACGTTCAAGAGCCTCTTTGTGGGCCGCCTGCACCGCTTTGGCAGTGTCCCGCACTGCATCCTTGGCAGTTGCCAGCAGCGCTGCATATTCGCCTTGTTCCACAATATCCAAGTCGTGCATCGACGCCCTGGTATCCAGCGGCGGCATATCAGCATTGAACAACCGCATATGCTCGATGCGCCGCTGTTCCAGACCATCGCTACAAGCCGCGCCGCCATCAAAACTGAGGCGTTCTGGCTGCCACACAACACGATCAATCGGCGTCCGAAGATTCATCGAGCCAGACTGGCTGATCTCAATACGGCCGTATCCTTTCAGCCACAACCGTTGAAACAAAGCCGCGCCAGCTCGCGGAATGTCGGCCGCATGCGCGACCATCACAAAAACATGCCAGCCCCGGATGCCAATCAGTTCCTCATCGCCCCGCCAGATACAGCCACCTACCGATGGAATCGCCACAAAAGGCGTCTTATCCGGCAATGCGATGACGCTCAGCAAATCCTGCAATGACATAGGCGGTTGGCCAAGAGCGGGGTCGTAGTCGAGGAGCATGACGCCATGTCCATCCGGCCACGCAAAAAATTCCCGCGTTCTTGCAATCGCGCCTGGCCACTTCTGAGCGCGGCCAGACGACAGCACTAAGGCTCGTGAATCCATCGTGACACCGAAGGCCAAGGCTTGCGCAGAACCAAGATTATGGGCAATCAGGTCGGCAAGACCGCGAGCACCTTCTACTGAAAATTGCTCTGCGATGCCTCGAAGCATGTTACCTCCACTCTCCTTAATCAAAGAGCCATCGGAGGCAAGGGAAAACCGTTTGGAAAGCCGCGTCGGATTCTCAGACGTGAGGCGGGTCAGTTTAATTGGCATGCGCCACCCCAGCGACTGGTGGCACCCTGTGTGCTTGCCCCATCTTCAGGGGGAAATGTGTGTCGCGCGTACCCCGCGTCTCCCCACGACACGATTTGTCTTGACCCGCGCAATCAGTTTTTGCAACACACCACATGGTCTCCTCCACAGCCCATAGGGGGCTTCATTTCCAATATGGAAATGGTGGAAACCAAACGATGACCCTCACGTAACGCTTCGCTGTGAACCCGCACACTCTGGACGAGGTTGTCACAGCGATTTACTGGATCGTTTAAAAAACTTGTACTTATTGCGTTCCAATCACAGCCTTGTGGCGGGGAAGCACATCTACTGATTACGATTCAATATCAAGCGCTCAAAGGGATACTTGGACGAGCGGTAAAGATGGCCACATGCAGCGGTGGAAACGAAAGTGTTGAGGCATGGTGGCGTCAAACGAACCAGAGAGGCTACGGGCGTGGGGTGGGGGCCAGGACGCGGTCAGTGACGACAGACCTCCTCAGTGCGTCATTCTCGGCAGCCCTTAAATTCTGAAAATCCCTGAAGTTGCGAAGCGCCATGATAATTTGTTGTTGAGGCCATGGCGGAGGCGCCTGACCCAAAGGCATATTTGAATCACTGATGAGGGCTCTATGAACCATGTGAAACGTGAATCCTGTCCGGGCTGGATTCTGGCGACAACTTTCTCCTGGATATGCACCGGCCTGCTGGTTGCCATTATGGTCATCAGAGGCTTCCCACGAATGGGTTGGCTCCTCCCGGCCATGGGCGCGGGGATGTGGGTCACGCTGGCACTCTTCTTCGCCGGCTGGAAACTGCAGAAAGAAGATCCGGAAGGTGAATTCCACCCAATTCTCTACATTTTCGCAACAGCGTTCGCCGTGGTGGCGGGCGGCATCGTCTTCTTTGCCGCCGTCCATCAGGCGCTGGCCCATTGATGGAGTCCACGCGAAATGGACGTCGCCAGGAAAGAAAATGGTTACGGCCAAGGGGTTGAAATGACCCTCAAATTAACCTCTATATGGAGTGATCAAATATGATTTATGTCATGAAAAGCCCACTCGCCTTATATCGCGCCTTCAGGGCTGCCAATGCCCCTGACGACATCGCCAGGGACGCTGCCTATGCTGTGAGCGCCGATCTGAAAGCCATGATCG
>JAJYPA010000455.1 GCA_021795795.1 Pseudomonadota bacterium
TGCCGGTCCCCTGCTGGAAGCCTTCCATGCCTGGCTCACGGAAACCCAGATGCAGGTGGCGCCGAAAAGTGGTATTGCCAAAGCGATGGCCTATGCCCTCAACCGTTGGAAAGCACTGACGCTCTATCTCGAAGAGGGACAACTCAGCATTGGAAGAGTCGAGATGTGGCGCGGTGGCGGTAGGCGCGGCCTATCTGTTTCCGTCCCTTTCGTCTGACGGTGCCTCAATAGCTACGCCTTGGTTCCGTTTCCATGGCTCCCAAAAAGCAAAACATGGCAACTATTCTGATAAAAACAAACTATCTAAACAGTATTGCCTGTAGGCAAAGCCTGCACGAATGGCCGGATAGAAGGCAGTACCTGACCTCACATTGCCAACGATAGAAAGTTGGCTTGCATAAACGGAGGCATCCATACAAGCTACCTTAATTTTTGAATAGAAACGGTGAAGGGTCAACACAGGGTGATTTACCAATAATAAGCTCAGCCGCTAATCGCCCGGCCGCAAGACTAATACCGAAGCCATGCCCTGAAAATCCACTAGCCATATAAAGCCCTTTTACTGGCAAATCCGAAATGACTGGAAGCGAATCGGGAGTTGCATCAATAATACCTGACCAAGCCATTGTGACATGCGCTCCAGTAAAACTTGGAACAGCTTTAATAAGGTTTTCCAGAGCCTGCTCAGCAAGATTACCATAGGGGGTTGAGTTGTTAATCCGCTTCAGCTCGAATGGCGTAATATCATCATCTCTCCAACGTCGCATAGTTGTGAGACTACTCACCAACTTCCGTCCCAAGTGTACAGATAAATCTGATCTTGATTTTTTAAATGCAGGAAAAAAATCTGCTGCAAGACGTAAATGGTCCCACTCTAATTCGACAATATTACCATTGCGTACGGCAATAGAATAGCCTCCGTCTTTCCTTTTTCTAAAAGCAAAATCATCGCCACCTACTGCTAATTGTGGTGCAGGGCCTTCGTGTTCGATACGTGCAACTGTACTGCGCACTGCTAGCTGTTTAAAATTTATACCTAGATTTCCTGTAAATAAACGCGTCCATATTCCACCAGCAATTAGTGCTGCATTGCATTTTATTACACCACGTTCTGTCACCACTCCACTCAGCCGACCTGCTTTGGTTTCAATACTTCGCACTGCACAGTTTTGAAATAATAATGCCCCTTTTGAGCGTCCTGCTTGAGCTATAGCAGCTGTAGCTTCTGATGGTTCAGCTCTGCCATCTTGAGCGGTATAAAGCCCACCGGTAAACTTTCTCCCTGACTGAGGTAGAAGTGCAGCAACCTCACTGGCTCCAATTAATCTACTCTCCAATCCGAAGCATCGAGTCTTATTGAACCAATTTTCATAATCGGCCATTTCCTTGTCATTACTTGCCACATAGAGTATACCGCTTTCTACATAACCCACATCAATACCTATACGTTGCTCAAGTCCTTTCCAAAGTTCCCGTGAAAGTATGGCCAAAGGAATTTCTTCACTAGTACGACCTTGTCGGCGCACCCAACCCCAGTTACGACTAGATTGTTCTGCTCCTATTTCTCCCTTCTCGCAAAGGGCTACATGTAGCCCTTTTTCTACCAGTTCAAGTGCTGTACTGGCACCTATTATCCCGCCTCCAATAACAACTACATCTACCTCTTTAGGCAAAATGGTATCTGTATGTATTTTTCTATATATATTCATGAGCTTAATTTATAAGTTGACGATAGCCGCCATGTAATAAAAAATTATTGATAATTTTCTTCTGTCTTCTACTTGAACATGCATACTGAATATACATTTCAGAAATTTCTTATATAACGGTCAAGTTCCACTTGTGTGACTTGATTATTGATGAACTCTATTTCTCTACGAGCCTGTTGTAACCATATATTTAAACGATGATCTCCAAATACTTTTCTCATGAATTCAGAATGCTCTGCTAAGGTCACAGCATCTGCAAGAAGAGTGGGAAGTTGTCCAGCCCCTTCTCTTCCTGGTTCATACCCATCACCAATACAAGGTGATGTTGGTTCTAGTTTTTGCTCTATACCATCTAATCCGGCTGCTATGTCGCAGGCAAGTAGATAATATGGATTGCAATCGGCGGCCGCATCGCGTTTTTCAATTCTGACCGATGACTCTTCTCCCTCAATCACTCGCAAACCAACAGTGCGATTATCATAGCCCCAGTTAGCCGCTGTTGGGCAGAAAGTGTATGGTTGGCGTCTACGCATCGCATTTGGTGTAGTAGAACCAGCCAAGGTCATTTCGATCATGCGGGTCTGTACCCCAGCCAGAAAGTTCTTGCCCATTGGGCTCAACTTGCCATGATTGGCAAACAGGTTTACTCCGTCCTTCCAAACCGAATAGTGCACATGAAATCCATTGCCGGATTGTTCAATGAAAGGTTTCGCCATGAAAGTAGCTCTGAGGTTTTTGGTGATAGCTAGCTCCTTGACGAGATTCCGGAACATTATTACTCGATCAGCAGCGGTAACTGCATCGGTATAGCGGATATTTACTTCTGCTTGTCCCGCAGCATATTCGGGGTTGGATTGTTCGATGGGGATGCCCATCTCATTAATGAACTGACGAATTGGTCCAAGAACATATTCGTTCTCAGCCGCCCGAGCCAACGAATAAACTTGGATGCCGCTCTCGATTGGCAAGCTTGTTTTAGGGTCCAACAGGTAGAATTCAAGCTCAGTACCACAAATAATCTCCAGTCCCATAGCTTTGGCGCGGGCTACCTGCTTAAGCAATACTTCTCGCGGATCCAGTGGTACGGGTTGATGATCCACCCCTTCGGCACAACCGAGGCAGAAAGCTACCCCTGGTTCCCAAGGTACAGTAACTGGCTGGGTGAGTGGAAAAATGTGCATATCGGGATAGCCATTGCTAAAATTAACATAAGGGGTTTCCCAGATGTCACAAGTCATGTCAAAGGCAAAAACAGCTATTGACATGGCGTTGCCGCTTTTACAAACGGATGGCCAGTGGCTAGCCGAAAAACGTTTACCGCGCATAATACCATTCATGTCACCCAAACCCATGGCGATAGTATGGGTGCCTTCAGGTAATGGAAATATTGGTTTCTCGCTCATTATTCACCTCAAATAATAATGAAAGCAGGTGCGCATCAAGCCACTACCAGCCAAAGGCGCGGTCAATACCCGCCATCTTTACCCCTGTAAAGGCAGACGCCTCAAACGAAAGAGCACGGAGATCCTCCATGTCCAGATTGTGAACGCTTGATTTACCGCAGGCCTTTGCTAGCGCCGTCACCTCCATGGTAATGGCCGTAAGATAGCGAGCGACACGCTCAGCGCCAGCGGCAACATCCATACGCGCTACCAGTTCAGGCGTCTGGGTGGCCACTCCAACCGGACAAAGACCAGTATGGCAGTGATGGCAGGCACCGGGGCTAGTACCAAGTTTTTCGTAGTCCGACAAATAGCGTGGCGAATTACATCCCAGTGCGATCATAGCCGCATTACCAATCATTACTGCGTCGGCACCTAATGCTAAGCACTTGGCTACATCGACCCCCGAACGTATTCCACCCGCAACTACAAGTGATACCTTGCCAGTCATACCGCATTCGTCGAGAGCCTCTCGGGCTGCACGTATGGCTGAAATAGTCGGAATACCGGTATGGTTTATTAGCATTTCTGGGGAGGCGCCCGTTCCACCTTCAGCACCATCTACAACCACTACGTCTACGCCTGCCTTAGCGGCAATAGCTACGTCGTATCGGGGGCGAGTTGCTCCCATTTTTAGAAATATTGGGACCTGGTAGTTGGTGGCAATGCGCAACTCTTCGATCTTGATGGCCAAATCGTCGGCACCTAGCCAGTCAGGATGCCTTACAGTAGACCGCTGATCTACTCCTTCAGGTAGTGTACGCATTTTCGAGACGCGCTCCGACACCTTCATACCCAGAAGTAAGCCGCCAGTACCGGGCTTCGCTCCCTGACCAACTACAATTTCAAGCCCATCAGCACGGCGCAGATGATCAAGGTCAAGCCCGTAGCGCGCCGGTGACATTTGATAAACTAAAAGCGAAGATGCTGCACGCTCTTCCTCAAGCATGCCACCTTCGCCTGTGCAGGTCATGGTGCCTACCTTGCTCGCTCCATGACCCAATGCTTCTTTGGCGTTGGACGAAAGCGCCCCAAATGACATTGAGGCAATATAAATTGGAATTTTAAGTTCGATTGGTTTTTCAACGATTCCACGTCCACCACCCAAAATGGTAGTGGTTTCACAATTCTCACGATAACCTTCAAGGGGTAGACGGGTCATGGTTGCCGGCACGAATGTGAGATCGTCAAAAGTTGGGAAACGCTTGTTGAAAGTGTTAAAGCCACGTACCTGATAGCGACCTAATTGCGCTAGTGCATGGACTTCGGAAATGGCCTCTGGCGTCCATCTCAGGGAGCCACCGACATCATATGAAGTGGGCACACCAGCAGGACGACCCTCAATTGCACCATCGCTGAATTTAACCATATCTTCCGGTGCTTCTTGAAAAGGGTATTTGTGGTTTTTGTTCAAATCATCAGCCATGCATTTGCCTCCCTACTTTCAAAATACCAAAGTCTGCGACCGGAGATTATCCGCCGCCAGTTGCGCGAAGAGTCAGCGAGCCCTAATGGGGCAAGAATTTCATCAATTTCTTTGAGTTGTTCTACTGTCGGCTCTACTACCTGTGCATCAACTCCCATCCCTTCTATATTGCCCGCAACCCATAACTCACCTTGCCAGAGCGCGTCAGCGCATGAGACTCCAGCTCCGCCAAGCACAATGATTTTTCCTGCATGAGCCATAAAGCCAGCTTGCGATCCAATCTTACCTTCAACCACGATATTCCCGCCCTTCATGGCTACACCAATACGAGGGCCAGCATCACCTTTAATGTGTATGAGCCCATCACGCATAGCTGCTCCGGCAGACATCCCTGCATAACCATCGACCGTGATATGCCCAGCGCTCATTCCCTCACCAACACCCCAGCCCGCATCACCTTTTATATTCACCGTGGCGCCGGTATTCAGTCCGCCACAATAATATCCAACCGAACCTTCGAAATTGATTGTCACTCCTGGAGGTAGACCAATGCCGAGGTTATGTCTTGCTAGCGTTGAAGTAATGCGCAAATTATGATTGGTTTTCGCCATCTGCTGGATTTCAGCATTTACGTCCCTAATTGATCGATTTTTAACTTCAATCTCATAGCTACTATTTATGCTGCCCATGCTTCTCTTCCCCATATCGCTGTCATAGCTGGGCCATCGTAATTGATGATCCTTGAACCTTCTGGATAGATACGTCGTAATGCCTGTTCCTCAGTGGCAGCACAAAAGGATCCTGCTTCCTGAATGGTTACTAATGGCTTAATGGCGAATCTATCTTTAGCGAAACCAATTCCATTGATATCTGCAATCATATAGGTGAATACGCCATCAATTTGACGAATCGAGTTGTCTAAAGCTTGTTGGAGTGATAGACCTACGCTCATTTCATGTGATATCCATACGGCAATTAATTCAGAATCGTTCTGTGTCAAGAATCGATAACCAAGACGCTCAAGACGTTGACGCCAATTATAATAATCAGTAATCTGGCCATTATGAACGATGGCTGTATCTGGAAATGGTCGCGCCCAGAAAGGATGACTGCCATTGGGTTTAACAGCACTTTCGGTAGCGAGGCGGGCATGTCCCAGCCCATGCGTACCGGTCATGCTGCAGATTTGGTGTTTTTCGGCTACTGCAAGAGCATCACCTTCATCTTTGATGATTTCTAGAGCGCGCCCTACTGACTGCACCTCTAGGCGCGAGCAAATCATATCTGCCTCTTGGATCCAACGCGGGATACTGATTGGATCACTAATGATCATGCGCACGGAGTAATGTTTATCAGTGCTGCTATCCCAAACTGGACTTTCGATAAAATCAGCGCCATGCTCACGAAGTATGTAATGGAAATCATCTAAGTCTTGACCAAGCTTAGTCCTGTCAAAACCCATAGCACGTACAACAAAGCCGCTTTGTCGTGGGACTCCATAAATAGCAAAGCCTGTACTGTCTGAGCCGCGATGAGCCTGAGCATCAATTAATTCGACGAGATCAGCCCCGACCAAACCAGGTAAAGCCAAGATTCTTCCCGCAATGCCACACATTTGAGTTTCTCCTCTTTTTGGTGAATTACACGTAACCAAGCCTTGCATAATAATTGTTATTTGACTTGACAAATAGTGCCATTTTAATTTTCCTTCATAACATCCATAAGATTCCGACTTAATCTCACAGTAATTAACCAGTATTGTCGCCATCTATGGCAAAAGACACAAATATAGTAGCAAATGATTTTCGGAAAATCAAATTATACCTATTGTTCCAAATTGGTGCAGAAACTGCTTCATAAACGTGCAATCATCACATTGATGCGCATATATAGTGAAAATATCAGAGCAAAAAATTGGTTCCTCGACATTTTAAGTGGGTAGCCTGAGATCTAGCTTACCCAGGATCAGGTAGGCCATGTTGATAAAGTTTTTGTGCCTGCGGTAACTCCGAGCCTTGGCCTTGGCGGATTGGATGAGGCTGTTGAAGCCTTCCAGGATCCCGTTGGTGATCTGGCTCTCGAACCAGCGGACCACACCGTCCCAGTGATTCATGATGGTGTAGGCGACCTTGACCATTGGCGGTAATCCGCTGTCCTTGGCGTTTTCCATCCATGCCTTGAGCAGGGTGGCCCCCTGGTGGCGATTCTTGATCGTGAAGATGTCCTGAAAGGTCAACCG
>JAJYPA010000456.1 GCA_021795795.1 Pseudomonadota bacterium
GTTAGGAACCTTTGCACTTTTGCACCCCTCGACGCTTTACCGCCGCTGGCGGCGTTCCAGTGATGCGCACAAAGCTACGGCGCATCCGCTCCGCATTGCCAAAGCCGCAGTCGATGGCGACCCGCTGAATCGACGACGCACCGCTTTCCAATGCCGTCTTCGCGGCTTCAACCCGAAGCGATTCGACGGCCCGCGCCGGTGACATTCCAATCTCAGCATGAAACAGGCGTGAGAACTGCCTCGCGCTCAGGTGGCTGCGCTCAGCCAGATCATCGACGCTGAGACGTTCCTGCAGATGCTCTCGCACGTAATTCAGCAAGCTACTGAACCGCCCGATCTGCCGGTCCATGTCCAGAAGCGCCGAGAACTGCGATTGGCCACCCGGACGCCGGTAGTACACGACGAGTTGTTGCGCGGTCTTGCGCGCAACAACGTCACCCAGGTCCTCAGCGATCATCGCAAGAGCCAGATCGATCCCGGCGGTGATTCCCGCAGATGTCCATATGTTCCCCTCACAAATGAATATGCGGTCCGCTTCGAGCCGTACGGCCGGAAATCGACGTGCGAAGTCCGTTGTCCGGCTCCAGTGGGTCGTCGCCCTGCGGCCGTCGAGTAAGCCTGCCTGCGCCAACACATAAGCTCCTGAACACACACTCGCCACTCGACGCGCCGACCTGGCCATGTGCTGCGCAAAGCGAAGCGTGTCTGCACATGCAGCGGCCCGATCGACTCCATCGCCGCCGACGACGAGCAAGGTGTCGACACCGCGCATCCCGCGCGCGACTTTCGCTTGAAGGCAAACGCCTGATGAACTCGGCACGACACCGGGGTCAACAGCAACGATTTGCAAAGCATAGGTGCCCGGCCTGTATCGCCCGGCAATCTCGAACGCTGCGATTGGTCCCGTTGCGTCGAGAATCTGGAAACCCGGAAAGATGAAGATAACGATCTGGCGCATGGCTTAAAAAGTTGGATAAGTGTCCTTTACGCCGATGCATTATACGCGGAACATGGGGCCTCTTCAGCTCAAGGTGTCCACGATGTCTGACTGCTTCCCCGTCGTCTTCGCAATCTACCCAGGTATCACCCAACTCGACTTCACAGGTCCCTATGAGGTCCTGTCCCGACTTCCCCGCGCACAATGCATCGTGGCGTCCACGATGGGTGAGCCCATCACGGTCACGGGTGGGCTCACGTTCGGGAACGTCCGACGGATCGCTGACGTATCGGATTGCGCGCTGCTGTGCGTTCCGGGTGGGTATGGCACGATCGAGGCGATGGGCGATACCGTCTTTCTGGAGCATTTGCGGCGCTTGGCTGCGTCGGCGCGCTATGTGACCTCAGTCTGCACCGGCTCATTGCTTCTCGGTGCGGCAGGACTCCTGGAGGGTCGCCACGCTGCGTGTCATTGGGCCTGGCGGGATAGCTTGGCAGCTTTCGGCGCGCGACCGGATCCGGCTCGGGTGGTGCGCGATGGAAACGTCTTCACTGGTGGTGGCGTGACCGCCGGTATCGACATGGCGTTGACGGTGATGGCGGAAGTTGCAGGGGAGGCTTATGCCAAAGCCGTGCAACTGGCCATCGAATACGCACCCCAGCCGCCATTCAATTCTGGTCGTCCGGAAGACGCCGAGCCGGATGTGGTTGCCGCTGTCGTTGCCAGGTTCGATCCGATTCGCCCGGCGCGCGATGTGGCAATCAGCGCGGCGGCTTCGCGCCTTCGGCTTGTGCACGCGAACTGAGGTTTAGAATTGAGAGGAAGTCGGCCCCCAATTGCCTGAATTTGCTCAGATCTTCATTAAAATCTATACCACCGTTTTTGAGGGTTCCAAATGATGAAAATTTTCGCACCGAAAATCGGAGCCACAGTTTTCAGCCATGATGATGATTTTGAGGACACGATGGGCGTCCTGCTGGTCGACTGCTTTCAAGTGTTGTGGAGAACCGGTCGTCCGATTGACGGCAGCAGACTGGAAGCAGACGTTGAGTTGCGGTAGCCTTCAACAAGTAGAGGGAGTGGCGGTCGGGGCTTATTCTCTAGTCGCCAGTGCAATGCCGATCACGCATGGACGCGTGAAATGGCTTGCTGAGCACGGTGACTCTCCGGGTGTTTTCGTACACGAGCCGAAGTAATATTGCAGAAGATCACAGACTTAGACGGCAGTGTTGCACTTCAAAATTGAAACCGCCCTGTATAACTTTAACTAAGGATTTATCATGATTAAAGAAAATGAAGAAAAGTTCGATGAAGAAGTTTATCGTTACTATGAAGAGAACAAACCCGACTTAAGCAAAGTTGTTACGATAGCGTTTATTGGCAAGGTAAGTGCCGGTAAGAGTTCATTAATTAATGCATTTTTCGAGAAAAGTAAAAACGACCCGATAGCAATCGTCGGGGCAACCTCTGGTGTAACGAAAAATGTTAAATTTTTTGAATTGGATAAAAACGTACATATTGTTGACTCGCCCGGTCTGGATGATATAAAAAAGGAGAACAGCGAGGCTACAGAGCGCTTCTTGAAATCCATTGATATTGCAATCTTTGTAGTCTCTGGATCAGCAGATAAAACACAAAAGATGAACTTTAGTGGTGTTAAATCCAGGATTCCAGATACATTGTTCGTGCTTAACAAGATAGATGAGTTTGATGATCTGGACGAGTCAGGGATTAATGACGTTGTAACGCAATGGAGTATGAGCATTGGGGTAGATCGTGTTTTTAGAACCTGCGCAAAAGGATATGATCCCAAGAGCAAAAAGGATGCTCCACTAAGAATTGAGGGCGTAGGGGAGCTTAAAGCTGAAGTTTACCGAATATTAAGCAAAAAGAAAAAGGATATTCTTTTAAAAAAGGCAATGAAAGATAAGCGCTCTTATGCTATATCTATCGCTGTCACAGCAACATTATCCGCCGCTGGAGCCTCGTTTGCGCCAGGTAGTACAGTATATATTACCGGAATTCAAATGACCGCTCTCTCATCTCTTGTATATTTGTATACAGGTAAGTTGCTTGAGAGGCAGAGTATTGCGGGAATCATGTTTTCTATGCTTGGACAAAATGTTGGTAAGAGTCTTTTTATATTCGCTGCTTCATTTTTCCCTGGACCTGATGCGGTCGGAGCATTTGTTGCGGCAACAGTTACTGCGGCGATGCTTGCTGCGGCCATATCCTTTCTGGAATCTGGTAAAAGCCTTAATGATGCGGAAGGCTTTAAGGATATGTATAACAAAACTTATTCAACAGTTAAATCCATGCTAAACATTTCAGATATAAAAAATGAAGGATTTATTGAGCGGCTATTCGATAAATTGGTTTAGGTGGCGGGCAACAGTTTGGCAAATGGTGATAATTGATTGCAACTGCCTATCACGCCAGACTCTTTGTCTATGATCTGACCCATCGTTCTGCTGAAGATGATACTTGTCGGTTGTCATCTGCGCTCTCCAATGCCCAGGTGGATCTGAACCTGCACCAGATTGAAGCGGCTCAGTTTACCCTGTGTAACCCGGCTCGCTACGTGGATATGGACCAGACCGCTCACGGTGATCCCGAGCAGCCGCACGGACGCGTCGATGGTAACTGACCGAACCAGTGGCTCTGGTAACGATGCTACGGTCGCTGCTATCCTCCTGAGGACGACATAGCTAAAACGCGAGTTCTCCATCAATATTAAACTATCGTGATATAACAAATGACGACAATCTAGGAAATTATGAGCATGGATTTTTCTCGATTCACCATTCAACGGCTTGTGCTGCACAAAGTTCATCCGCGCCAAAATTTTGCACCTGTTGCTCCTGTATATGGAGAGGGACTTGTGAACATGGGGGCGGATGGGCTGCAGACCCTCCAGAATCGCATCGTTAGGGTCCTAGGGAGCGATTCTCGTGGGGTTGAAATGGCGATAGCTCAACATTGTGCGGGAAGTTTCTTTGCAACAGTCATGGAGCTGTTGGAATCTGATGACGTTTCATTTGTAGAAAGATCAAAACTTGTTGCCAATATGCTAAACGAAGCTCAGGCAACCCGCGATTTGCCAGGGGGAGCTCTGGTAGTCATGACAGGCATAACTGGCACAGATGCGGCGCGGTTTCTAGCGGTGATTAAGGCGGAGCTGCAAGACGGCTTTGATCTTGAAGATTCTGCACAAGGACTAACGGTTCATTATCTCAGCAATTTGATGCTGACACCAGCGCAGCGCTTTTACAAGATCGGGCTATTACTGGAACGCACTTACAATGAAGCTGACGTGGAAGGACGAGCGCCGGATGATTTTGCCGCAATTTTATATGACCAACAAATGAGCGCACAGGAAACCCGCTCGGCAGCTCAGTATTTTTACCGGACATTTCTTGGGTTCGAGGTGATGGATACCAGCAAGAAGCTGACCCGCGATTTCTTTTTGTTTACGCGAGAATTCATTACTGGCCGCGATCTTGATGCTGAGAAGAAGCTAGATCTTAACGATGCTTTGCGCGTCATGATCAAGTCTGATCAATCTTTAACTCTCTCGTCCTCCGAGTATGCAGATTCCTACTTAGCCTTTGACGAAGACACCAGAGACGATTATCTTCAATTTATGCAAACCAAGGGTTTTCCCGCTGTGGCGATTAGCAAGGATACTTCCTTGCTGGGCTCATTATTGAAACGCCGCAAGGTTAGGTTCACCAGTAATGTCATTCTAACTGCTCCTGCTGATCAGTTCAGAGAACTAATACATGTCGAGGGAAGCGACGCAGATTCAACTCTGGTCAGGATCAAAGGCAAAATATGGTCAGAAGAATGACCGAGGAAGAATTCATTAAGTATTTTGAGAATGATACTCCGATGCTGGAAGCGTGGGGACGTTTTGTAGCCCAAGCAATCTGCGATAAACTTAGTGAATTGTTACAGCTGCCCGCAACTGCTGAAACTTTTATAAAGGTCCCGATTATTCCGCGTGTAAAAACTGTGGAATCGGCAATAGATAAAGTTTTTATTCGTAAGTCCTATAATAATCCTTATGAAGACTTGACTGATAAGGTTGGCGTCCGCTTTGTCGTTCTTCTTACCAGGGACATTTATAAAGTCATTGACGCTGTGGAATCCATCGAATATTGGATGGCATCAAAAGACAGGGACTACGAAAAAGAGCAAGAACAAAATCCAGAATATTTTACTTATCAGTCCGTTCATTTTGTTGTTCGTGCCAATAAGGCCTTGACAATAGGAGAAATAGCTGTACCTGTGGGTACACCATGCGAGGTACAGATTCGCAGTCTTATGCAGCATGCCTACAGTGAGCTTACCCACGATACCATCTACAAACCCAAGGCGATAGCCGCGCCACAGGTTAAGCGCTATATGGCGCGCAGTATGGCTCTGATTGAAACGACCGACGAACTTTTCTGTGCGGCAAGAGAACAAATAGACGTTGCAACAAGACCAGAAGACAATATTCTTATTGATATAAAAAAATTATATGAATCTTTGATTGGCGAAAGGTCTATTTCCACAAAAACTGACTTAGAACTGATTGACACCTATCGGGAAAAAATCATGCCGGAAACAACTTCAGAAATTCATCAGTTTTACCAGGATAAACCGGCGCTTGTTCAATTGATAAAAGATCGTCGCGTAGGGAATATCCTTTATCGGCAGGCTGCTATTTTGATTGTTTACTATCTCGTGTCTGTGCGTCGCAAGTTCGCAAAAGCCCATTGGCCGCTGGGGAGCCGGGAAAAAGACCTTGAACAGATATTTACTGACTTGGGCTATTCTTACTCCAATGATTAGATAGAGACGTGGTAGCAGGAGTGCCCCGGATGCCTGCAGATTATCTATTAAATAATGACGGTTTATCGAGTCCACTATAGGGCTTAGAATTAGTCATGGAAAAACGAAACATTCTGAATAGGAAAGCCACGCCCGAATGGCGACTTTCGCTGCATCGGTGACTATTGCATAGCGCGAGGGGGGGGCACGCGGGGTCAGAATGCCGTAGTCGGCAGCATCGGGGTGGGCTCGTTGCTCTAACGCTGGCAAGCGGACTCCACCGCCTACTCGACCAGCAGAGGCTGGGGACCAGTCTGCTCCCTGCTATAGCTGGCTATGGTCCATCTGCGAGAGGTGCGGTAGGATTAAAAGTGGGTCGATGGCCACGATGAAGGCTTGTCCATAACGACATGATGCTACCCAACGCAGAAAAGGCGATCCTGGACATTCGCAAGTTGCGAGAATACACACTGAATCCCAGTCACCTTGCCGGAAGCAACAAGGCCAGAGTGTTCGCCTCGTGCCTGGGGATAGGTCAGCAAGATGCCGAGCTGCTGCGCTCAGTATGCCTCCGTGCCATACTGCGCAATGAGGCCACCGAGAAGGTGGTCGACAGCCATGGCAAGCGTTACCAGGTGGATTTTGTCATGCAGCACCAGGGAAGGTCCGCGGTCGTTCACACGGGTTGGATCATCCGGACTGGAGAAGACGTTCCCAGGCTGACAAGTTGCTATGTGAGGACATCATGAAACTACTCGACGTTGTAGCGCTTTTGGAGCCCATACCAGAGCAAAACCTCTTGCGTGGCCAGATCGGAACCGTCATGGAAGAATTGGACCCGGGTTATGTAGAAGTTGAGTTTCTCGTGGACGACGACTATATCACCCTGGCAGTTGCTGAGGATCGCCTTATGCCACTGCACTACGCGCCGAACAAAAGTATTCGCGCGGCATGATCGGAGGCAATCACGGCATTATCTGCGTGCAGAGATGGCCGTGAAAGTCTGGAGACAGACGTTAAGTTGAGGTACCCTCTTGATGGGTAGGATCGGCGG
>JAJYPA010000457.1 GCA_021795795.1 Pseudomonadota bacterium
CCCCGGGTTTCGCCCAGGACAACTGGCCCAATATGATGGATCCAACCTGGACCACTGGCATTCACAATTACTACGGCACCAAGTCCGACACGGCTCGTGTCCTGTAAGGGCGCCCGCTAGGCGCCACTGGGTATCCCGAACGCCACTCAGGGTGAGGGCGAAGCTTCGCCTTCACCCACGAGAGACTGATTGAATTTTTCGCGTCCCTGGTCAAAGACACGCGCAAGACTGTTGCGCGCTCGTCGGCGTTCAAGCGCGACTACAAGCGCGAGTCCAAGGGGCTGCGTCGAGCCAGGTTGAACTTGCGAATGTAAACAATGTTTGACCTGCGGCCGCACCACGGAACATCGCTTCCAGCGTGCACCTGCCCATGTCGATGTCGTCGTCGGTGTGGTCGAGGTGCGCATGTCAAAACCGGATTGCAGCGTGGGAATGACCTGTGATCTTCCGCGTAATGAACTCGCCGCCGCGAAGCAATTTATAGACAAGGCAAGCCAACAAAAGGACATGGAGATTTTTCAGGGCTGATTAACTAGGTGTCCATGAAGGCTACAATAAATCACATTGTATTTTCATTATTGCAGATTGGGCGCGTGCCTTGGCGGCTTCATAGGCCTTATTTAGATTAGACTGACGCTGCGTGCGGATTTTATAGTTTGCTGGCGAGCGAAATAGAGAGGTTTTGCTCGGCACGAACAAAAATAAATTATTATATCCGTAGCGAAGCCAGAGATTCCAGTCTTCAAGCTGATCAAGTTTGGTATCAAAACCGCCCCGTGCATCATAAAGCTCGCGCCTGAAAAGTATGCTCTGAATGGCGATAAAATTATGATCTAAAAGAACTTTATAGTCCCACTTCTGGTAAAATAATTTAGGTAATTGATAAAGCACCTCGACGTAAGAATGCATGTCTGGGCTCATGTCGGTCAATACCTCAAATGCCAGCGAGTATGTTGCTGCCAGACTGTTTTCGGCTAACAATGGTGTAACCAGGGTTTCGATGTGATTGGCGAAGAACAGGTCATCGTCATCGAGAAACATCAGAAATTGACCGCGCGCCATCGCCAGGCCGCAGTTGCCGGCGGCGGAGCGTCCCAGCTTGGCATTGGCGATGAAGCGAACCTCGATCGGTTGCATGGCACCACTCACCATCTCGTCGACCAGGTTGGCTAGACTGTCGCCGCCATCTTGGATTACCAGCAGTTCCACCCGAGGGTAGGTCTGGTTGATGACCGATTGCAGCGCTTGGCGAAGCAGGGTTTCTCGGCCCTGGTAGCTGCGAACAATGACGCTGACCAGGGGGGTGTTTGTCGCCGACAGGCTGGAAAGCCGGGCCGCCCTGATTGGCTCTCGCAGCATGCTCTGCCAGTGCTTGCTCATCGGGAATGCAACCGGATGCGCGCCCTTGTCGCGTAGCAGGTGGGGAATCTGTTGTAGGGTTTGCCGCGATTGCTCCGCTTCGGCGGCGGTTTTCGGCCCACGGAGTTGCACGGCAAAGCGTTGGACGAGCAACTGGCCGAAGGCCATGCAGCGGGCCCAGGCATCGCCGTAGCGTAGTTGGATGCAAAGGCCACCCAAATGATCTTCGATATCCTGAGCAGCGCGTTGCGGAGGTGCTTCGAAATAGTAGGTGGTCCAGGGCAGGTAGCGCAAGCGATAGCCCAGCGAGCGCAGGCGATATGACAGCTCAATGTCGGCGCGGCCGATTTGCAGACAGAGTTCGTAGCCCCCAGCGTGCTCGTAGGCACTGCGCCGCAGCAGGATGCAGCGATGATCGCTCCAGACTGTCTCGAGCGTGACCGGATCGTAGTACTTACGCTGCTCCTGTGGGCGGCAGCGGGGTTCCCAAGACGCACTGTCGGCATCGGCAACCGCCCCGCTGGCCAGCGCCAGTAGTGCGCCGTACTCCAAGTGGCTGCCGTCCCTGAGGATCAGGCAATAGGATGTGTGCCCCGCCCGAATAGCGTGGTCGAGTGAACCCCAGGCGTTGGTTGCATCCTGCTCCAGAAGGTTGAGGTTGGCGAACGCATCCTGGAAGCGAAGGGCCTCGGCGCGCATGGCAACCGTGGCGATGGGAATGAACAGATGCAGCCTCGCTAGGGGGTAGGCCTGGTCGGTCACCGCCTGAAGCTGGTCGCGAAGGGTGTGGGCAGTTGTAGCTTCGACCACTATGTCGATCTCTGGTAGGGTGTCCGGCGTGTCACGCAGGCGTGGCAGTGGTCCGAAACGTTCCTTTGCCATACTGTTAATGGCTGCAAGGTCGTGGCGCCCACTGCCGAGCGTACTGCCAGCTTTCTGTAGGAGGAACTTCAGGTGCTGCGCGACACGCCATAGACGCCTGAGCGCTCCGAGCCTGATGTAAAGTGGGCGCAGAAACGTGCGAAGGCTCAACATCGTGTCATGCTCGCGAGCGGTACGGCGGGCCGGTCTGGGTTTCAGCTTCAGGGCCGGCTTTTCTACCATGTGACAAGGCAGGCTGGGTAGTACGATGACCAGAGGCTGGCACTGATCAGGTATACGTTCGTGAAGTAATCCAAAGTCACAGTGTGCTGCGAAGTAGGAGTTGAGTCCCAACATGGAAACCACCGCTCCAAACGGGAATACGGTCAGGACGGTGCAGATGAATCGACCCCGAAAGATCCGCAGAGCGCGCCGCATTAGGAAGCGGTATGCGCTGGGGTCGCTTTCCAAGTTCTGAACGATGAGGAAGCCGCTTGGAGAAGAAGATATAAACGCCCAGCGTGCCGAGTGGCAGCCAGTTCATGAACGAGGGCTCGTGCAGGCCCAGGAAGACGAGTGAGTGTCCGTAAAGGACCAGGCCAGCAGCGAACAAACGGAGCGTAGCGAAATTGTTGGTATGTCTCACTGATCGTTCACTTTGTTAAGAGCACGGAGCGCGCGAATCTTGGCTTTGTCATACGCTGTATGCAGCAATTGATGCCGATTAGCAAGCACGTTTGGATCAGCGGGAACGCAATAGCAGGACGTCGTCTTCGGAATGAACTTGAATTGCTTCCGGTATCCGTAACGTAGCCACAGGTTCCAATCTTCTAGTTGGTCGAGATTCACGTCGAAGCCGCCATGTTCTTCGAACAGTTCGCGTCGAAAAAGGATGGCTTGGATCGGAATAAAGTTGTGATGCTGTAGCACTGTGTAATCCCACTCTTGGCGCATGAGGTTATGCGTCAAGAATCTCTTTTCAACGTAGCTACTCTTCTCGTCGTTTAGGGCTGTAGCGACTTCGAAGGCCAGGGAGTAGGTTGCGGACAGCGTAGCGTCCTTCAGTAGCGGGGCTGCCAGGGTTTCGACGTGATCGGCGAAGAGAAGATCGTCATCGTCAAGGAACATCATGAACTGGCCGCGGGCATTGGCGAGGCCGGTATTGCCGGCAGCGGAGCGTCCTTGCTTGGGGTTGGCAATGAATCGCAGGCTGATGTGCTGTGGCGCCTGGGCGGCCATCTTCTCGACCAGTGCCTGCTGTGTATCGCCACCGTCTTCCACGACCAGTAGTTCGATGGTGGGGTAGGTCTGGTTGAACACAGAGCGAATGGCCTGTTCCAGCAGGGCGTCACGACCTTGGTAGGTGCGGGTGATGATACTCACGGTGGGCAGGGTGCCGTCGTAAGTCAACTCCGGGATCTTCCAGAAGGCGCCATCGCGAACCATCTCATAGTCGAAACCACGCAGCGGGAAGTAGGCTTGGCTGTCGCCCTTGCCACCGAGGAAGTGGCGGGCGTTGCCAGCCAGCTTGCGAAGATTCTTCCAGAGCGCCTTGCGAGATCCATTGAACGGTTCAGGGGCGGCGAAGTGGAGGGCATACATCATCAGACCGATGAGGATGTCTCGGGGCTCGCCGTAGCGAAGACGAATATAGCTATTACCAAGGATGCTACCAGTGAACTGCAACGGCTTGACCTCACCGGCATGCTCGTAGGTATAGTGCCGGACCCAAGCGTTGGGAACGTACTTGAGCGCGTAGCCGTGGGAGCGAAAACGGTAGGACAGTTCGACGTCTTCCGCATACATGAAGATGTGATCGTCGTATCCGCCGACGGCCTCATAAGCCGCGCGGCTGATCAGAATGCAGGCATGGGAGGACCAGTTGGTCTCGAGGGTGACCGGGTCGTAGTACTTCGGATGTTCGTAAGGGATCTGGCGGAATTCCCACGAGGCTACGCGTTGTCCTACATCGGTCTGGGCTGCTCGTACCGCTTTGAGCAGGGACTCCGCCGGAAACTCCAGGTCCAAGTTGGTAATAAGACAGTAGGCGCTGCGGCCAGCGGCGATGGCACGGTTATGTCCGGCACCAAAACCCAAGTTGGCCTGCTCAATGATCTGGAAGCTCGCCAGTCGACCTGCCAGTACCCGCTTCCACTCCATGAGCCTGTTGACCGTGGCGTCGGACGAGCCATGGTCAACGGTCACCAGGTTAAGCTTGTCCAACGGGTAGTGCTGCTCAGCCAGCGACTTGAAGAAGCTGTCCACCCACTTCGCGCTGTTGTAGGTGACCACCGAAATATCAATGGTGGGCAGATCAGCCTTCGTGTCGGGTTGCCCTAGAGCGGGGCGGGCGTTGCCGAAGCGCTTGGCTGACAGGGCCTGGATAGCTTCCAGGTTGTGCCGCGAAGACGAGCGCGCTACAACCCAATTTTGCAGGCGAAGCAGGGCGTGGGCGATTCGTCGGCGAACCTTGTGAGTGATCTCTTTTCGCCATGCTACGATCTTCCAGGCTAGGCTGGCGAGCCTGCGGGCCAGTCTGAGCAGACGACGGACCATGCGCAAGGGACGTGTCACTTTCCAGCTCAGTGTCTGATGGGTCGAGCTAAGTTCGTGCTCGGTCCAGGCGAGCTTTCTCTTGAGGCTTTGCAGCTCCTTGACCTGGTCGACGAGTTTGATAAGAGATTTCTGCGGCGAGGTAATAGCCTGCTCGCTGGGGACCAGCATGTCTTGGATCTCACGAAGCTGGAGAAGCACGTCATTGAGTGCTGTCAGGCTGGCAGGCAGGACTCCATCCAGAATGAACGCCCGGTAAATAGCCGCCGGGCCGAGCAACTCGCAGAGTTGCCACACAGCAGTGCGCGGACGGCCCTCGGCGCTGTACTCTGGTAAGAGGCCGAGATGGGTGATGCCGTCGCGGGCTGCTAATCGCAGCACCTGTTCCGCACGCTCTGTGCCTTCGTCATCTATGGCGATGCGCTCTTGGTAGTGGCGGATGCAGTCGCAAGGCAGAAAGCAGTGATCCAGGACGTTATCGGTTAGGTCCCTGGCAAATGCCGTCCAGCCAGCCAACGGTTCATCCGGATGTGTCTGGCCCGTTCCGGCGTGCACGACGCCGCGCGGCAGCTGGGTTGCTAGTTGTCGAATTGCCTCCACCAGCGTGTTGACCTTCCAGCCAGTGCTTGCCTTGAATACCAGAAGGTACCGGCCTGTCAGCTCCGGCTCCAGTGGTTCGCCAAGTGCAGAGTAGTGCACCTTGATATCCAGTGTGGACGTGTGCGCTACTGCGGTTGTCAGCTCAGTTGCTAGAATCAGCTGCAAGGGGGTGCCGGCAAGGTCGTGCCAAGCCTTATCGTTCAGCATCGCTAACAGGGCTTCCATGTCCTGCTTAGACGTCACGAGAAAGGAAATCACGGGTGGCCAGTGGACCTTGGCGGATACTGTCTCGTCGGCGACTTCAAGGCTACGGACGAACTGATAGACGTCGTACTGCCTGTCGACTTGGCGCTTAATCTGGCGGAGCAGTAACTCGGTGCCTCCGCTGGCGTGGTAGCGGTCCGGCCTGGGCAGCAGTCGCTGCTCAGTGCGTTCGAGATGGTAGTCGCGGGCCGCGGTTTCACGCCAGCCGGCGCTCTGCACGATCTTCCGCAGGTAGTCCTCAGTGTAGATGACCCGGTGGGTGCGATCGAGCAGTCCGGTCTCGGTGTAGTCCCAGATGCCGGAAACTAGCTTGGTTGAGACATCGGTATGGGCGAAATTCGGCACGCTGAGGACAAGAATGAATCGGTTTCGCTTGCATGATTCGGCCGCGATGGCATGGAGGAATGCGGCACAGTCGTCCAGATGCTCGAGTACATCGATCATCGAGAGCGAGTCAACTTGTCGGGCACCCAGCCGGAAGAAGATCTCGTCGACGGCCTGCCGAGTTTGATTGAGGTCGATCTGGTAGGCCTCTAGCCCCCTTGCCCTGAGACGTTCGACCGTTTCGGCGTCACCATCGAAGCCCAGGTAATGGATGCCTTGGCTCATCAAGGCATCGGCAATCGCAGCGTTGCCGCAGCCGAGGTCGATATGGGTTGAACCCGATTTGGCTCGGCGAGTGATCAGACTGACAACGTTCGCGTAGACGCTGATTTCCTCGAAGGCGAAACTGTATTTAGTTGACATTTGGGCCTATTTATTTATGTACTGTACATACTGGTCATCGGGATCCCGAGCAGCCCGGACGGGACATCGTTGTTGATCGGTGCGGTCTCATCGCCACAGTGGGGCTCCCTGCTTCGGCTTAGCTTGGGTTTGGATGGCAAGTAGTGTTCGTCCAGAGCCGAGCTTGGACCGTTTCCGGGCGCTGCTCGTAAGTTTTCTTGGTGAGTTTTTACGGCGTAAAACCGCAGCGCCTGATGTATCTGCCCACAGCGTGCACTGGTAGTTTGATGCCATGCTGTTGTTCGATACGCAGCCATACGGCAGCACGGCCCCATCAACAAAGTTCCATCTTGCCGGGCGTTTGTCGATAATGGTGCAATGGGTGTGCTCTTCTTGCCCGGCGCCCAGCACAAGCCCGCCACCAGAGG
>JAJYPA010000458.1 GCA_021795795.1 Pseudomonadota bacterium
GCATCGATCAGCCCCGCGTCCAGCATGCGCTTTGCCAAGGCGAAGACCTTGGCGCTGGAAGAGCATGCGGAAGACACCGACATGGCGGGACCTTCGAGTCGCAATTTGCGCCGGATGAAGTCGGTTAAAGAGTACGGGCTGTGGGTAGCCGCATAGACAAAATCCGGAGGCAAGCGCCCGCTAAGCGGATCACGATGCCGGAATGCCCATTCGGTTTGCAAAATGCCGGCGGTGCTGGTTCCCAGAAAAACTCCAATCCGTTGCCGGCCCCATCTCGTAGCGGCGGTTTCCACTGCGTCCACAAATCCATCCTGGCGTAGCGCGAGCTGCGCCAGGCGATTGTTGCGACAGTTGAAATCTCGTAGTTCCGGCTCTATTTCCTCATCATCAACCGCGTCCACTTCGCCGACCCAGGTGTCAATGTCGATGCCCTGAAAGGCGCAATGCTGCAACCCACTCTGCCGCCCAAGCAGCGCCGCAAGGGTTTGGTCCAGACCGCGTCCGATGCAACTCGTCGCAGTGAAGCGTGATAATAGCACAGGTGGCATGCGCCTTATAAATCAGAATAATAGAAGATGTTGGCATTGTGATTGGGCGACTGTTGAATGTCAAACCGCAGCCGGTCCCCGCCTTTGCGACGGCTGAATGGTGCTGGTAGAAGCAACGCCGCGGTGGCAAGGCCCGAGAAGCAAGCAGCGGCCAGACAATGAAGCGCGCCGCCGCGGCCGCACTAGCTACGCGGCCGTCCACAGCGGGTCCTAGACCTGGCGTTTTGCTTCGAGGAGATCGGTGTCGATGTGCCCGGGGATCGGAGGTGGATTCGTTATTGGCTACTCCTTGACCAGGGCGGTGAAAATCCAACCATGCCACTCCACATTATGACTTGTAGGCGCCGGAAGCCGTTGGCCGAAGGCAGCGCCTGCCACTGCCTCTGCCACCCATCCTATCTCCCGCCAATCAATCCTTTAGCGGCCCTTCACTGAATGGCCACAAGCAGCCCAAGGCCAGCGCCAAGCGATTGTGAACCCAGTACCAATCTGGGGTAGAATTATCAAACTTGGAACCTGGGTAGACACGTATGTGCTACTCCTGGATGCGATGGATCATGTCGCCTGGGGCGGGCTGAGCGGGGATATCTATCAGGCAGTTCGGAAAAATCAGCTTACGGCCATCTCGGTATTATATGAAACAACGAGTTAAGATGGTCTCCTTTGAGTTCTTCGGACTGCTCTATTGTGGGCACTGATGATCAGCTCCGTTGACCTTGCCGATGAAAGGTGGAGATCACTACCTGCGATGATGGTCTGTCCGCGCGGAATGCAGATATGGAAGCATGTATGGCCCAATAACAGTTATATTCCCGGATAATCGGGGGAAAAACCAGGGCATCTCGCCGCCTGAAACTCGCTTAAACCTATAGAAAAGGAGATTATCTAATATGGACAGCCTTACCCCACAAGAACTGGAATTAAGCACGTTAATAATAGAGGCGCTGAACCTCGCCATGGATCCGCAAGACGTTGATCCTGAAGCCCCGTTATATGGTGGGGAATTAGGACTTGACTCCATTGATATTCTTGAGATATCAATGGTCATATCAAAACGGTATGGATTTATGATATCGAGCGAAAGCGAAAACAAAATAGAAATATTTAGTTGTTTACGCAATCTCTGTACTTATGTGCAAAGTCACAAGGCCAAGTAGCCAATCGCCGTTACTCACCCATTGTCTTGGGCTGACGGTTGGCCGGTTTGGCGCGTTCAGGAAAATCTTGGATCAAGATGCTCGGGCGTCGTTTGTAACCGCGCGTTGGGAAAAACTGGCAGAGAACAACAACGCCAGGACGACACCGGGTGCAACAGTGGCGCCGATGGCCTGCAGTACTGGCACCCCGGAAAAAGCGAGTGGCCCAAATCCCATGACGGTGGCGATGTTGGCGATGACCAGGGAGGCCAGCGTACGTGGTGCGATCTCCCCCTGGACCTGTCTGTCACCTTGATCAAAAAAGAGTGCGTAGTTTGACCCGACGGCGACGATCAACATGAGTCCAATTAGATTCATAATATTCAGCTCATAACCAAGCACGACAAATCCAGCGGCCACCGTCAGGACCGCCGCGATTAACGGTAACAGTATCCTCAAGACGCGTGCCGGAGATCGCAATGCGAGCAATAATAGCAATGCAATGAATCCCACTCCGGCTAATGATAATCTGATGCCGTTTCTCAGGTAACCGCTATACAGCCGACTCGACGCATCCTTGAAATCAATAAACATGGCACCCTCAACATGATGCCGAGCAAGGGTGGTACGCACGCGTTGCGCGTCCACTTCGCCTGTATCCAGGGCTTTGAGGGGTAAAATGGCGCTCCACTCCTTGCCGTGGCGGGTGAGCATACTATTTACCAACGTCCCGATGCCGTTGCCGCGCAGGTCGGCAAGGGTTATGGGCTTTAGCGTGCGCTGTGTCTCGGCCTCTTTGACGAATGGGGCGAATAAGGAAGCCTTTACCGGTAGGCCAAGCACGGCTTCACGCAAACGCTTTTGGAGCTCATTCTCCGGCGGGATTGCCGCTTGTCGTTCCTCTTGTAAATTGGCGCTCGGCAAATAGTGGGCGGGGCTTTCATAGCCGGCAATGACTTGATCCTTTATCAGTTCCTGCAGAGCATTATCTGCCTTTTCAGCCGCGAGCAACGTGGCGTTGACGGTGGGCGCGGAAACGACAACTAAATAACGCACGTCAGGCACGCCTAAGTCAGCGCGCATTTTCGTATAGAGCACCTGTTCAGACGAGGGAATCGGACTGAGCGCAGACAGGTCATAATTCCAAATCCTGTCTCGATGGGTGAAGAGCACGACGCTGGCAGCGATCAAGAGCAGGAGGACGCTCCAGCGCATAGTTGATAGAAAGCGCGACAAACGAAGAAATTTCTCGCCAATACTGCTTAGATCGCGCGAGTGAAAATTGGCAGGCAGCAGGGTTGGTAGTAGCAGGCGGGTGACGGCTGCTGCCGTGAGAAGCCCGCTAATTGCATAAAGACCAAGCTGTGATAGCCCGGGCAAATTCGAAAACAGCAGGCTGGCAAATCCGATGACCGAGGTCAGCACCCCTAATCTGATGGTGGGCCAATACGTTCGCGCCCACTCTTCCGTAGCCGTTGCTGATTGTCCGGACTGTACAAAAAAATAAATGGAATAATCCACGGCTTCGCCAATCAATGCCGTGCCAAAGCCCAGCGTGATATCGTAGACCACATCAAAGCCCAGCGCTACTGCGGAAATTCCGACTACCACGCCGGAAAGCACTGGTATCAGGCCGAAAACAAGTACAATACCTGATCGATATACCAGCAACAGTAATATAATAATAAGCGTTATACTAATGCCTGACATCAGTTCTGCCGCATGGACGATAATATTGCGGGAAGCCACGGAAATTACCCCGACGCCGGTCATCGCCAATGTAGTGTTTGCAGCCAAAGCCCCGGCTTTAGACTTCACAACAACAAATGCTGATTGTATGCTATTTATCGCTTCTTGCTGGGCATTCGTATCGGAACCGGAAGCCCGCGTCTGCGCCAATATCAAAGCGCTCTTTCCGGAGCGGGAGCACCATACGCCATTGCAAGTCCTCGGCTTCGCTCCACCACCCATGGATTTGATCAGTTGCAGGGTTGCCCCGGTAGGATCGCTAGGGAATAGCGATTGACCCATCTCCCCACCTGGAGTAGCTAAAATATCAATGGTGTTTGCTATGGCATCGTGCAGTCCATTACTCGTAAAAAGCGCTGGATTGACGGTGGGGCTCAACAAGTACCGGTGAGAGAAGATATATTGAAATATTCGCGTATCGCCAATGCCGCTCCCGTTGTTGATAGAGGTGAAGCCAACATTGTCCTGAAGTTGTCCGACAAGTTCATTGGAAAGCTTGGCCCGGATGGCGGCGTTACCACCTTCAATTCCAATCAAGATCTGGCGTGACAGCAGCCCTTGCCGCAATTGTTCATTCACGACCGCCTGCTGGGTGGTGGGTGATCGAGGTAAAAATTCGGAAAGATTTGCCGTAAATGTGGCGGTGCTAATTACTAAGGCAGAGGCCAGCAAGATGACCAGCCACGCTGCAATGATGAAAAATGGGCGCTTCTTCATGGAGCAGCGGTTTTGTTGATGCTTATCAGGGAACGATCGTGATTCGTCTTCAAAATGTCAATGCTGGTTACGCTCTTACCGCTACCGCTGACCAGAATATGTTGAATAACTTCTGCCACCTTTTTTTGCTTGGGTAGCATCGTCAGGGTCCAGTTGTCCTCACTGCCCTCCAGGGAAAGGCTGAAAAACTGGTCCAGCATCTGGCGATTACCCGTCAACGTACCACGTATGCTATCGATGAAGGCCAGTAGTTCCGGATGATCTGACAGTTGGATCTCGTGGTGATCCATGGTGAGGGTGTCGCCTTGTACAAGCATAAGTTCTGTTTTGGGCTTGAGGGTGTGCATTTCTAAAGTATCTGGCGCGATAAAACGCAGCCTACCCGACGATTCTATGGGTTTTTCCAACATGGTGATGAATTTTTTCTCGACAAAGCAAGCGCGACCGGATTTTGCTTGTGCCAAGGACTGCATCAACTGATCCATGTTCCATTCCGATGCTTGGGCTGGCGGCACCAGCATAACGCCTAGAACCATAAGCGCCAGCAGCGCCCATGTGCCTGCTCGGGCAGGTCTTCGGTCAGCAAAGGATTCGAGGATATTCTTGTCGGCTCTTCCGGAGGTCGGGACGTAGAATGGATAGCGGTTACGAGATGTCACCGGGTCTGCCAGGAGAGGCTTTTCTACGTGCGGGATAGGCATTTTTAGATGGGTATTCAGCAGTCGCCGCAACGCTTCGAGTTTGACCATCGAGCTACTCCTTAACATCATTTCCAGAAATCAAAAAAGTTAAACCAGTTGTATGGCGCCATATGGCAACACTTTTCCAACAGTTTAACATATTTTTCCATCGCCTTTTGAATGGCTGCTTCCCGATCGGCCCTCTCGATATTTTTGAAATTGGCCAACTCATCAAAAAATATTTCATATTTCCCCGGGCCGGTGTGCAAGCCAACCATAAAGAAAACCTGTCTACGCAGGATCGCCGCCACCCGGAAAGGGCCGCTGGGCCAGAGCGCGGGCTCACCAAGAAAAGTAATGGGTTGCACTTTCTCCATTCCAAAGGAGCGGTCACCCAGCAGACCGACCAATGCGCCTTTTTCCAATTGTTCTTGAACCCGGATCATCGAATCCATACGACCAAGGGGTATAATATTTTGTTCGGCTGCGGGATTGATGGTCGAGAGCATCGCATTTATCCGCTTGGCGTTTTGTTCATACATCACCATGACCACATAGAGCCCAGGGTGCTGACGACCAACAGCCCGTAGCACCTCAAAACTGCCTAGATGTGCACCTAGCAGCAATACACCCTGGCCGGCGGCAACCGCAGCATCGATGTCTGCCGGCTGGTGCACGTTTATATCAAAGAGGTCGAAGCGATTGTCGAGCAGATAAATTCGATCATGGATAGTTGCGGCAAATGTGAGAAAATGACGATAGATGTGCCGGATCCGCGCGGGTCGGCCGAGCACTCGCGTGAGATAGGTTCGAGACGCTCGTCTGGCCGTCGGCGCAAACAAGAGAAAGTAGCCGGCGATCAGGTGCAATATGACGAGGGCTTGGCGGCGGCCTAGGGCCGTGGAAATCCAAGTGATCAACCGCAGCATCATCATGCTTCCGCGCTCCGGTTGCTGTGTCCATGACGACCGGTTCGGGGGGGTGGATGCTTCTTGGTCTGGTAGATTCATCAGCAGGGTGAAGTCCTTGGGGCGGGAGACAGACTACCAGCGGCGACTTTGCGGTTGCCGGCATGGATTTCAAAGGTGATGGAAGCATCTCCTCTCGTATCAAAACGTAGTGTTAGCACCTCCCCGGGGGACACGGGACTATAAAATTTAGTCATGGTAATGTGGCAACCGGTCATTGATTTCTCAGTGGTAAATTCCACCGCATAAATGACCTCATCAATGAGCATCACTCCGGGAACAATGGGATGGTCGGGAAAATGACCATCGAAGACCGGGTGCCGCGCCGGGATGCTGAAGATAACCTCATGGTGTGCCAGGGCCTTTGTCCTCTTTACGAATGTGCGCTGTAACCAGCAACTGAAGCAACTCGCGTGGCAGTTTTCCGGCACTGTTACGCGGTAGCGCATCTACTATCTGCAATGGTCGTGGGAGAAATGCCGGATCAATGCGTTCTCGCAGTTGGGCGTAGATCGAATGGGTGTCTAATCCCGGTGCCACAACGAATGCAATCAATCGCTTTACGCTGCTTGCCGAATCTTCGTCGGGCATAAAAAACACACCATCCTGCACTCCTGGGATAGAATTAAGCTGATGGTTTAGATAAGCCAGGGAACTGCGTTTGCCAGCTATATTGACAAGGTCAGCAGTGCGGCCATGAAGAAGAAAACGCTCATCGCTGATTATCTCCAGTTTGTCACAGAGCTCCGTTGCTTGTTCCAGGTGGCCGCCGCTTATCCACACACGCCCATCCCGGGTCGTCAAGCGCAGCTCCGGCAACAAAACCCATTCGTCGGTTTGGGCACTGCGCCGGGTGGCAACCTGGCCGGTTTCAGTGGATCCGTAGATTTCTTGCAGTGGGGCATTGAAGCGAATTTCCGCCTCCCTGGCGAGTTCCTGTGTCAGCGGAGCCGTAGCGGAAACCAGCAGGTCAACGGGGGGCA
>JAJYPA010000052.1:0-26442 GCA_021795795.1 Pseudomonadota bacterium
CCGATGTACCTTCCACTGGTCGCGGGAAACAACACCATCATGCTGCGTCGCGACGCGGAAAATACCGGTTGCGTTCATCTGGATTGCGTGAAAGTGCCATACGACGTTGCGAAGTAACCTGATGGGTAAACCGGATGCCTGTCACAGCACTTTTGGGGGCGTGGCCACGTTCCGCTTGGGACGTGCGCCGCCGATAAAACGGAGGCGGCTGGCAGAAACGCCTCCCCTGTCTGGTTATGGCTCTTCGGCATTTCTTGAAGGTGTTTCGCTGATCATTGGCTCAATGGATGAAGCGACGGGCGAAACGTTCGTATCCACGGCAAGCTGGGCCAGAAAGTCCTCCTCCAGAGCGACGGGTGTGAGGGAAAGGCGCAATTCCAGCAGGGCCATGACCATTCCAATAAGAAGGGAAACAACTCCCACAATGAATACCACCAGGGAAACGGCATCGAACCAGGTCAGAATCAGGCTCATGCCCAATGAAAGCGAACTGGTGAGCATGCAGATGATGCACAACACCAGGCAGACAAGCGTCCGCCGAATCAGCCGCGCCCGATGCAACAGCGACTGAACCTGCTGGTCAACCGCGCTGGTGCGGGCACGGTGTGGCGTATCCAATTCGTCATGTTTGAAGGCGTGTTGGTGCGCGATTCGCTTTTCCAGCAGATTCAGCCGCTCGGAATTAAAAGCGCGAATGCGAGCCACCAGAATGGCCATGCGGTTATAATAAGTCAGGCAAAGAAGTCCGCAGGCCGAAATCATCAAAACCGGAGAAATGAGAAGACCGATAATGTTTTGTGGGGCGTTTGTCATGTTGGCTAGTTTATGCGTTTGGTTTGACGGTTCAAGAGCCTTTCCGATATAAAATGGAATACGCAGGCGGCGACGGCTGGTCTTTGGCCAAAATACGGCGAAATAACCGGATAAATGGTCGCGGGCTGAATTTCAGGTGGTACGGTTATTCCGTCAAGACAGGAACTCGGATGCTTCGGTTTCAGGTTTTTCGTGATGGCGAAGTCCCCTCGGAGTTGAACCTTGGTTCAGCTTATCTGGTAGGTGCGGATAACGTGCCCATTCGCGGAGAATTCACCTATACCGAAGGGGAAATCCGCTGTCGCAAGCGGGCAGCCGGCCCATCGGCACTCGCGTTGATGTGGGAAATCAAGAGTTTTGGCGCAATTTTACTGGATACCGTTCGGCTGCCCGAGCGTCCGGGTCCCTATATTTTGAATGTTGAACTGGCCCGTGGCCGCATGATGAAACTGCTGCAAAAGCGTGAAGATTGGGGTCTGTTGGATGTCGCTGACGCACAATCGGTTAATGACAAATTCTCCGAAGCCCGCGAACTTCTCATTCAGGCGATGGAAAATCTGGATGACCCGCCGGTGGCGGCAAAATTCGCGGACCGTTGCCTGACCCTGGCCATGCCGCTGTCTGAACAGGCGGCCGTGGTTCATGCGGAACTGTTGCTTCACCGGCGGATAGCCACGCGCAGTTTTCCGCGCAATGTGTTCGGTTCCCACGCAAGTCTGCCGCAGAACGGAGAAAGTTACCGGCGAAAAATTCTTGCCGCCAGCGATTTTGTCTCACTGCCGCTGCACTGGAAAAATATAGAACCCCAGCAACAGAACTTTAACTGGGGACCCGTGGACGAGTGGGCGGATTTTCTTCGCCGGGCCAAACTTCCCATGGTCGGCGGGCCGCTGGTGCAGTTCAGCGAGGCGGCCATACCGGACTGGCTGTACATCTGGGAGCATGATTACGAAACCGTTCGCAGTATGCTTTACGAACATATTGAACGCGTTGTCACGCGCTACGGTTCCCAGGTCGTTCTTTGGAATGTGCTTAGCGCCCTGCATGTCAACGCCCATTTCTCGTTTACTTTTGACCAACTCATGGACCTGACGCGCATGGCCATAAACCTGGTGAAAAAAATCCTGCCCTCCGCCCAGACCATGATTGAAATAACCCAGCCATGGGGCGAGTATTACGCGGGCAACCAGCGCAGCATTCCTCCGCTTATTTATGCGGAAATGGCGGTGCAAAGCGGTATCCCATTTGAATTGTTCGGCCTGCAGCTTTGCTTCGGTGTGCCACGCGATGGCTGCTGGCAACGCGACTTGTTTCAGATCAGCATGATGCTCGACCGCTTTGCTCCCATGGGCAAGCCGCTGGTCATTACCCGCATGGGGGTGCCCAGCAGTGTTGTTGAAGCCAATAACGGCAGCGGCCAATGGCGCAAACCCTGGAACGATCAAATCCAGGCCAAATGGCTTGAGGCCGTCACCAACATTGTGCTTTCCAAACCCTTTATCGAAGCCGTCTGCTGGAGCGATCTGGCTGACGAACCAACGTCCCGGATTCCCGGTGGTGGACTGCTTTCATCCGACCTGATGGCCAAGGCCTCCTATCAGACCTGGACCTCCATGCGCAAAGCGGTGATGGCCGTGCGGCAAGGGGTGGTAAAATCGCAGGACTCGGCCAAGGCGGGCAGCCCGCCACCGTCGGCAAAGCCTGTCTGATCGCACAATAAATCTTGCAGGGTGCAAAGAGTGACCGATTCTTCCAGCCGATCGCACCAAGCCTTAACGCCGCCGAAGGCCACGCCTCCATCATCTTTATTGGCGGAAAAATCCGCGGCCGGATCTGTGGCTGGCCAAACGGAAGAATCTCACTGGGGCTGGACGCGGCAGCATCAATGGGGCATTGCCCTTTTGCTGACCCTCTGCCTTGGGTTCCTTGCCTGGCAGTTGTCCGGCAGGCCGGTCTATTGGAATAACACCGTTCAATATTCCCATGCCGCTGGTCATTATCCGGCCCCGTTGGTGCAGAAAACCATTGACCCCAATACCGCGGATTTCGCCTCGCTTGTGCGTATTGCCGGAGTTGGCCCCACTCGCGCTACCGCCCTGCTGGTCTGGCGCAAGGGGCGGGAAAAACGCCACCCCGGCCAACCGGCCTTTCGACGGCTTTCTGATTTGCGTGCGATACGCGGTTTTGGCCCAAAAACACTGCTTCACGTCGCCCCGTTTTTGCGTTTTCCCAATCAGGCCACACTGGAAAATATTCCCGGCAATGCGTCCAGACCGTTTACAACCGGTCCGGCTCACCGATAATGCTTAAATTCGCCCGCCGGTTGACGCGACAGAATCGTCGGCGCGGGCATTGACCCTCGCCGCGTTTGGGTTCAGCTTTATTGCCTTTTGCCCATCGTTAAGCGTAAGTAAAGAGTAAATATTGGAGTTTCCGCCATGACCACACCTTCCACCGCAATGGTAAAACCGCGAATTTTAACCGGTGACACACCGACCGGGCGGCTGCATCTTGGACATTGGGTCGGTTCGCTGGAAAATCGGGTGGCAATGCAGGACCTTTATGAATGCTATTTTATTATTGCCAATGCCCATGCCTTTACCACGCGCGCGGAAAAGCCGGATGACATTCGTCAGAGTGTACTGGATATAACGCTGGATTATCTGGCGGCAGGCTCCTAAAAAACTCCACACGCCGTTGTACACAATGTTGTTGGGCCACCCGGTGAAAATTCGTTGCATGGTCGCAGCGCAACTTCACCTTGCAGGTGAATATCCGCCGAAGAACTGCCGATCAGCAACTTCAATACACCCGGTTGCAAGACAAACTTCCGGTGGCTTTCATGCCAGTACCATAACGCCTGTGCGGTGTAAGGCAGCTCAAATGTGATGGTTCTGGTTTCGCCAGGCTTGAGATCCACACGCTTGAACCCGACCAATTCCTTGATGGGACGCTTTACCGGTGACTTGGGGACCGCAACATAAAGTTGCGCTACTTCCGCACCGGACCGCGAACCGGTATTGGTCACTTTGCACGATACCTTGACGCTATTGTGCAATGATAGCTCGGTGGAAAATATATGCAGATCACTGAATTGGAAAGTGGTATAACTTAACCCATAACCAAAAGGATACAACGGCTCGGCTTCAAGATACATATAGGTCCGGCCTTTCATGATCTCGTAGTTATGGAAGGGCGGTAATTGATCCACCGATTTGTACCAGGTACAGCAGGTTTTACCGCCGGGGTTATAGTTGCCGAATAACACGTCCGCAATGGCAGTTCCCTGGGCCTGGCCGCCAAAAATCGCCGCCACAATCGCGGGGAGATGCGCCTGTTCCCAGTTTACCGCCACTGTATTGTTGCTGTTCAGTACCAATACGGTTTTGGCATTTGCCTGATAACACGCCTTAATGAGTTCATGTTGCACACCGGGAAGTTGGATGTCTTTGCGATCATGGCCTTCACTATCCACGGTCTGATCAACGCCGCAAACCATAATAACCACATCGGACCGGCCTGCGGCGGCCACCGCCTCGGAAAACATCTTCTCATCCTTCAGGCCGTCAATAGCGCAGCCCGGATAAAATTCGACCAGAGGATGCTGCGGTTGCGGTTGCGATGTCGGGGCGGCGGCTATCGGCTGTAGTTGGAACCATTCAAGATCGCATATCTCTTTGCCCGGATCGTTACTTTTTCCGCTAAATTTGAAGAATACGTTGTGCTCCCCGGTGATACCGTTGATGGGCGCGGATACAGTGGTCCATTTTCGCCGGTCCCCGGTGTGGGGAACTTTAATCGTCGCGATTTGCGGCCCGTTAAGCGCATCGATATGAACCCGTATTACAGCGTCTTGGCCAATACCGGCCACATGGATGGCTATGCTATTTATCCCGGTAAAACTCTGTGGTTTATATTCCACCCAGGAATCCGCCCAAATCCGGCAGATATTAATGTTGCCCTCGCCGGAGGACTTCATTTGCACGCCATCGCCGACGTTCTTAAGTTCATTCGGCCAGACGCGGGCATGCAAGTTCTGAACGCTGTCGCCCAAAGCATTGGCGATACCCGCATACGGTGAAATTTGCACCGACGGATGGCCACTGTACCCGCCGAGATGAAAGCCCGCCGTGGGGCCAATCACGGCCACGGTTCGCAGTTTGGCTTTATCCAGTGGCAGAAATTGCCGCTCGTTTTTCAACAGAACAATGGATTGCCTCGCCGCTTCCAGCGCCAAGGCACGGTGGGCCGGCGAATCCACCACATCAAAACTTATGCGGTTGTATGGAATGCTTTCCGGCGGGTCCATTTCCCCCAGAAGAACACGCACCGTCAGCAGCCGCGTTATCGCACGATCGATATCGGCCTCACTGACGAGTTCCAAACTCACGGCCCTGGCCAGACTATGAGTCATGTCGCTGTCTTGGTTGCAACGGATAAGGTCGCAGCCCGCCTGAATGCTCAAGGCCGCCGCCTGATGTTTGGTCGGGACGTAATGGTGCGGATCATAAATGTTATAGACCGCCGGGTTGTCCGAGGTGACATATCCGCGGAAACCCCACCGCTTTCTCAGTAGGTCGGTCAGCAGGAATTCATCGGCACAACACGGAATGCCGTTGATGGCGTTATATGCGCCCATAACCGTAAATACATCCCCTTGTACTACGCAGGCCTGGTAGGCGCGGGTGTAATACTCCCAGAAGCTGCGCGGATCCACTGATGCGGACACACGAGTGCGATCATCCTCGGTGTTGTTGCAAATAAAATGCTTGGCGCAAGCCGTCGTCTTGAGATAGTTGGGATCATCTCCCTGCATGCCGCGCACAACCTGCACCGCCCATGTGCTGGCCAGACATGGGTCTTCGCCAGGAGCTTCTTCACAGCGCCCCCAGCGCGGGTCCCGATGCAGATTCAGCGTTTGCGGGGAATAAAAGCTCAGTCCCCACTTTTCTTTCTTGTGGTAGGCTTGAGCTTCGTCAGACACAGCCGAATATACTCGCCGGGCCAGGTCCGGATTCCACGAGCACGCCATGGCCAGTGGTTGAGGAAAAGATGTGGCCACAAAAGGATAAACCAATCCATGCAATCCCTCATCGGAAGCGTAGTTATAAGCTGGCAATCCAAGCCGTGGAATGGCCGGAACATTATTATCACTGCTAATCCACGGTCCCGGTTTAGCGATGTCGTTTACCTGCCTGACCTTTTCCGCCAGCGTCATGCGAGCGACGATCGCCCCAGCCCGTTTCCACGCTTTTAGGTAGGCTTTATCGGAAATGCCGATTCTGACAGATCTCGCCGCCGAGGGTTCCGGCTTGCCAAAGAGTGACCCAATGCCAAACTTCGCCGCAACACCTGTAGCTAAAACTCCCCCGACAAAAGCCCGCCTGCCGCACAATACCTCGTCCTGTTTCACAAACATTTACCTTTCTTTACCACAAAATCGTAACTGTTCACGGCCAGCAGGGGTGAAATTCCCCTGCGCCACTCACCCGGTGGTTCACTTGCCCGGCTTCTTTAATGTTTGTCCCACATAGGCCGAGTTCGCCTTCAACCGAACCGTCTTTTGAGTTGGCCACTTGAAATTGAACGTATCGTGAAATCGCCGGTGATTTGTACCGCACGATTTGTTTTCATCATCTGCTGTTTTAGTCATATCCGATCCAACTCCTTTGTAGAGGGTGCTATCCTGCGGCTAAGCCCCGTCGGTCAAGCACAACTCACTGTTGAATCGCGAGTTTCAGTCGAAGGCCACCAAGTACCGTAACCGTGCGCACAGCCTGACGCCCCTGTTTCTCCACACATCGTTCGCTTGGTCCACATCGCAACACATTTACACCCTTCATTTTAATCGTTTGAATGGAATCCTGCCCATATCTTTATTTGCGAAATATCTCCCACGTAGGCATTCCGGTGGAGCAGCGTTCGGACATGGAAGGGATTATACGGAGATCGGGTGCCAATCAAGCCGCCAAACAAGCCCAGGTCGCAGTAAGCGGCAAGGCCAAAGTTGAAATGTAACGGAGAATGTTTGCTCATAGCACAGTTCTTCCCGTCGATGTCAATGAACAGGTGACTCCCGTCGTCTCCTACCCGGAGAACAGACCAGCGACCGAATTGGATTGGACTTTTGGTGATCGCCTGGGCACCGGCGCGATCCAATTTCACGTAACCGCCCGGCAAAATGGTCAGCGAGATTGGGCCGCACTTATAGTAAAAGAGAGCCATCGGCGCGTTCGTCTTGACTGGACGAATTCGCATTTCCAGTGTGAATGATCCCACGGGAAACAAAGCCGTGGGCAGGCGGGCCACTTGGCTGCCCCCGTTGAAGTGCAGGAATGCTCCTTTTTTTCCCCGGCGGATATCCGGAATATCGGAAGCGTTTCCAACGTATTCTCTGTGGTTCGTTCCCATGCCTAGGTATAGGGTGGAATCATATCCGTCGCGTCCCTTGACTTCCGTGGCACCAGCGGACAATCGGTTGAAATCCCAATCAGCTATCAGTGCATTACGCTTTGCGATTGACCGTTTGGCAATAGGTTTCCAGATGTCCGGCCAGTGTGCAACCCAAAATCCGTTGTAGGATTTCGTCTTCTGAAAATGAAATTCTGTCCACAACATTCTTTTTTTTCCGACGAGCCTTCGGACAAAGGGTTTTGAGGACCAGGTATCGCCGTTGGCGAATTCCACAAAAAGGTAACGCTCGTCCATGGGATCATGGACTTCAGACGCGTCCAGGCGATAGGTGCCCGAAATGGACGAAACCGGGTGCAGCAGTGGTAGATAAAGGGTTGCCCCACTGATCTTTGCGCCGTTGAGAGAAAAAGGCATGGGGTCATCGTTAAAATTCCGCAGTTCTATTCGCCGGATCTGGGAAGCAGTATTTGCCACCAGGAAACGGCCTGTAACGGCATCACGACCATCCCCGCACGGAGTAGTCTCCCACTGAACCTTTGCCGGTCTGCAAATTTGATCGAGCCGAGTAAACCGATAGAGGGGATCGATGGGGTTGTTGGGCATAAGACGGATTGGAGGCAATCCATTGAAGGTGCGTACCGAAGCGCCAACTCCATAAAGGCGGATCGTGGGCACAAGGACGGAGGCGACTCGAAACGCCTTCGAATAAGTGGGAATGGTGACGGGAAATACCCGCACGGCCCCGCTTCCGCGTTCTTCCACCGGCTTGCTTTTCCAAACCTCGATTCCGTCCGAGTTCCGAAGAATCATCACCATTTTATGGTATTTGAGGGGATTGTCGAGGTTGACGACTTCCGAATAAATCGCCGCTCCGTGATAATCCACCAGCGGCGTTCCGAGCCAAAGCTCGGGCGATGGCGCGGAGAGTTTTTGCCATTCCGCGGCTTTCGCACGAAGCAAAGCCGAGTAAAACCCTCGGTCAAACCGCGTAGGCTCAAATCCCGTGTTTTCGCTATAGTCATCCCAGGTGGACGCATAAATCCAGTCCGGTTGTACGCTCATAGCGGCGCTCCACTGTTCTCGAAACATGCGGGAGGCCCTGAAGGGGTTAAGTATACCGGTGTTTTTCCGGAAATAGCCCTTTATAACCGCAGCAATACGGGGGCGGATATGCTGTCCGATCAGACTGCCGGCCATTAATTCCAGTCGCCTTCTCTCCTGTGCGCCGTTGGGCCAAGTCATAACATAATCCATATTATCAAAAACCGAAAGCACACGGTCGATATAGGCATTGCTCCAATACCTTTGTGCGGGCCTTTTTGAGACAAGGTAGAAGCTTTCGTCAATCGCATACATTTTTTTCCGCAGAGAACCCAATCCTCTCCACAATTTCTTGAATTGAGCCAAGCCGACTTTTTTCTCCGGCCAACTCCCGTCATATAAAGGGGCATAGAAGAAAAACACTAAGCGACCATCGTATCTAAGCCACCGAGGGTTATTACCGTACCGGAGGATCATCCGGCGCAGGAATTTCGTCAGACCGTGAAGACCGGACTTTGGGAATGGCTTGCATATCACCTCCGGGGCCACTAACAGATCTGTTTTTTTTGCAGCTTGGAGCGTCTGCCCTAAACTCAAGATGCCGTTGTTACCGTTCCCGTAATAAATAAGCTTGAGGGCGACATCGACACCAGCCTTCTCCATCAGCCGAAGTTTCTTGACATTGGCTGCTAACCCTGAGAGGCGGGGATTCCAATCCAGCGGGCGAGTCTCAAGATTAACACGATCACTGTACATGTTGCCATTTAAGGGATAACAATTCATTATCGGGGATAAAACCAGTTTTTCATCTGCATGAACATTTGAGGAACGCCGGACTTTGGACTCCCTTGCAGTGGTGGCCTGAACATACGGTACTGCACATTTTCGAGAAACGGTAGGACCCAAGACAGCCGATGTCTTCGCACAACCCGGAATCATACATAGCAAGACAGCCATGAATAAGGAACAAATGATAATGTTTCTCTCTCTCACAAACTTATTGAATCGCTTCATAAATAAATAACCTTTTCTTTCAGTCACAAGGACACCCCACCACGCTCGGGCAGGGCATATCATATCGCGATTAAATCCGCAGGTGCTGGAGTCCATTAGCGGCGGAAAACCTTATTATCTGTTTACCGCCCACATATTCACCGGGGTGATGGTGTTGTGGAAGTTCAATGCCTCCACATGCCCATCGGCAAAAAGCCAGTTATTCACGCCATCAATACCGCCACCGGGATTATCGTGATAGCCATTGAGGCCCGGCATGCCGGGGGTCAGACCCAAAACGGGAGGCACATTCGAGTAATTATACATATTGCCGGGATTTTCCGTTGTCATCGGGTTGGTGGATATCGGATCAAAACACATCCCGCTATACCATGCCAAGTCTACCACATTATTTGAGTTGTGGTTCTCACAGAGCAAAATGGTTTCGCAGACGTTATTGATCGCCGATAGCCGGACTGACCCCGGGCGGCTGCCCGGCGTGCTCGCCAAGTTCCAAGCCACATCATCCATGGCCGCAAGGTTTACCGCGTAGCTCTGCTTGCCCCAGAAGTACCCCCAATTATTGTCAGACCACAGTGATGACCACTGTCTGGAACTCACCGGGGTGTTATCCGATGGACATACGTATACGCTGGAGAATCGGAAATGGCCGGGATGCGGAAACGGAATGCCCGCCGCTGCGGAAGGCAAGTTCAGGTAAGACGCAATGGTGACATCCCATGTCGGTTCTCGGAAGACTCCACCGGCGGGGAAGCGGGGGTCGTTGGTGGGGTCGTTGGAATAGCCGTCTAACGGCAGAAATCCCCGGTTTTCATCGGCGTATTCGTAAAAAGCCAGGCCAATTTCGCGCATATTGCTGGCGCATAGCACCTGATTGGCCAACGATCGGGCCCGGGCCAGTGCCGGCAACAGCAAGGCAATGAGAATGGCGATGATGGAAATCACTACCAAAAGTTCCACCAGAGTAAACGCACTGCGGCGCGAGGAGTCGGGAGTCGGGAGTCGGGAGACAGCATTCCTTTTCATGCCTGCATGCCTTCGTGTTGAAAAATGGCTGTTCATGAGGAATCTCCTTACTCCAGTGTTCAGTACGAAGTTTTCGGTTTTCAGCCGCTGGGCGGAAAAAGAAGGCCGGGGCTTTTCCCCCGGCCCGCCCATGTTCGTCAATCACTGGCAGATATTGCGCAACCTGCCATCAGGCATGGCGGCGTTTGCCCAAAAGCAGCAGCCCCAATCCGCCCACCGCCACCAGCCCCAGCGAGGCTGGTTCTGGGACCGCCGTTACGGCCAGTGCGCTGAATGTGATATTGTTGCCGGTTGTCGATGCAATCGCCTCCGTGATATCGCCACCGGACTGGGCGACGACCGTGTCTTGAACGTCATAGCCAGAGCCCACTATTGGGGTGAGGGTGTCACTGGGAGTGGAAGCACCGTTGTAGGAGAATGTTTCTGTGAGCAATTTTCCGCTGTCTAAACCCGTACCGTAGGCCACAAGCGTGTTGATTACATAGGAATCTCCAGCGACGAGGCCGCTGATGGTGATTACTGTGGTCGGATTGGATAGATAACCGTATGTGGCGTCATTATTAAGGATATGTCCCAGGGCAGAATCGTTGGCTGTTGCGGTTTCATCCCCCGAATCAACGTAGCCGGCAGTAAAAGCACCTAGCGATGACGATGGCATACTGATGTTTGCGTTCGAAGTGGGGAACGTTACCCCTTGCAGAAGGATGGTACTTTGAGCCTTTGGCGCCACAGCGTAAAGGGGGTTGTTTAGCGTAATGCCTTCGGCGCCTGGATCACCACCTGTGAAAGTGATCACGCTAGCCGACACCGGGCCCGCCAGCAACCCCGCCGTCGCGAGTACCGCACCGGCGACCAGGGAAGAACCGTGAGAACCTGAACCTTTGAAAAACTTGGAAAACATAAAAGACTCCTCGCTCTCTGTGAGAGCTGTTTGAACATTCCGCCAAACCGGGCGGGCTGCGGATCCACACATCACATGACTGTGGACTTTTTTTAGCTACGCCGTTTACTTTATTTCCGAGCCGCACAGCGCCAGCAGCCCTTCAACTTTGATTCTTTCGATTCCATGCACCTCCTTATCCTTACTTGACTTGTTATAGACATTTCAGATATTGATATGTCTGCAAATAAAGACAACCGGCATGATAGCGAACCATGCTGATGAATTAAGTATAGAATGGCATGTGGGCTGTTTACAATAGCCACTTTTCATCAAACCTTGTACCATTTTACATCAAAACAATGGGGCGTTATCGGACCTCCGCGACGAAAATCAACCGCGGATTGACTGCAAATCACGAGGACAGGTCGTTGTATCCGTTTTTTGTCGGGACTGGCAAAACTGCTTGCAAAACAGGGGTTTGTGCTCATTTTCAGGTATAAAAGTTCTTCGTTATCTTTGTTGCCTTCTGTAAAACCCCTCACGTTTTTTTACACCAAGCCAACGAAGGAAACGAAGGGATTTATTCTGCGCCCGCTTTACGCTGTTATATGGCACATTATTCGCGTGACTGGTTCAATGACAAGGCGGTTAGCTGCGGCGAACGGTACATTTTTAATTCGTATCGAGCGGGCCACGGGATAACTCCCGTAGCTGCGTGGTGTAAACCCACGGCTGGCTTGCAGATAGCCATAGCCATAACCGTTTCATTTATGTTGTCGGCAAAAAGTGCAACCGCCGGAGCGATCTATTCGTTGCAGCTATGCCACTGTTCGGCTTGACAATGACCGGTTCCTCTTTCTTGTGTTTTTGCGAAGCTTAATTGTTGCCGCAATAACCGCCCTGTGGGGCATAGCTGAATCTGTACTGGCCGGGCGCGACCAGCACCGTTGTCGCGGCATTCGTCTGATTGGAAGCCTTCAGGCGCTGAACGCCAGGAGTTTTGCTGGTCAGCCGGTGGCCGTTACAAAATATGTGCCCGTTGCCCGTACCGGGCAATGTAATTACCCCTGATGTCGCCGGTGGTATGGAAATCGTCACCCATAAATCGCAGCCATGCCACTGCCATTTGCAGGCAATTTTTCCAAAATGACTCTGGTACACGGCCCCCGCCCAAGGCAATGCGTGCACAGGATGGGGGGCAATAAGGATAGTGCGGAAACCCGGTGCGGTTGGGTCTGGTTTGATGCCTGCAAGATCGTTGTACATCCATCCCAAAATGTCGCCGAACATGATGTGATTGTGCGACCCATCGCCATTCCACTGCTCCCATAAAGTGGTGGCACCGTGCGCGAACCATAGGCCATAGCTGGGATAGGTTCTTTGCGTGGCGATACGGTACGCCAATGCGGTGTGACCAAAACGGGTCAGCACGCGAAACAGGCAGCGATCACCCAACACGCCAACAGATAGATGGTCTTTTTTGGCATGAATGTCGGCAACAAGTTTGCGTGCAGCTGCGGACTGACGCGCCGTGGGAACAAGCCCAAAATACAAAGGTATGGCCTGGGCGCTTTGGCCGCCATTTTCGTACACTCCGTGGCCTTTATAATATTTTGCGTTAAAGGCACGGCGAATGATTGCGACTTTGGCCAGAAATGCTTTTTGGTCAGCGACTTTTCCCAGAATTCGGGCCATGCGCGCCAGCAGAACCGCGTCACGGTAAACCAGACAGGTTCTAACAAAGCGGATACCTGGCCGCCGTCCCGGGGAAACCCAATCGCCAATTTCCCAACCACCACCCGCGGCAATTCCGTCGGGGCAATGGCGAAGCATGTAGGTAAAATAGCGTTTAATCCCATCGTAATGTTTGCGAATCAATTCACCATTACCCGTGTATTCATAGACAAACCAGGTCACCATTTCATAGGCGGATTCCCAGTCGGGATGGAACCCGGTGGTTTGCCAACCCGGACTTGGAACGATCAGTGCAAGGTTTCCATTGACGGACTGTTGGCGGGTAAAGTCATCGAGCCATTTGGCATAACCCGGTGCGTTGTTATAGGAAAAAAGACCGGTTACCGAGGCCACCCAGGCATCGGCGGTCCAGCCGTTTTTCTCCCGTGTGGGACAATCCGTCGGATAGCCAACAAAATTACTCTCATAACTGCGGGTGGTTGCTTTTGCTATGGCATTAAGCAGGGGATTGCCGCATGTGAATACCCCGGTACGGTGCATGGGAGTATGAATGAAGTCCGCATGAATGGCCAGAATATCGTGTTTGGATTGCAGACCATATATTTGTACATATTGAAATCCGTTATAGGCGAATTGCGGGTGATAAGTAAAGGGACGGTCATTGGCCGGAATATAGGTGTCGGTTTGAAACGGTCCGGTGAAAGCATGCGGATTAGTGAAAACATGCGGATTAATCGATGCGCGATCGATTGTTCCATTCGGATAAAGCTGCTCGCCATAACGGATCACCACCGGCACGCCAGAGCGACCACGCGCGGTAAGCGTAACCCAGCCGGACATGGTCTGCGGAAATTTCACCACATAAATATGTCGCAATGGTTCGGTTATGGCCACCGGTTTGAACCGCCGGAGAACCTGGCAGGAAGGCATAAGCTGTGCGGTCAGCCGTCCGGAAGGCGTGGTTTTGACGAGCTGGGCATGGTCTGGAACCCGGCTGTCGGAAACAGCCGGGTTATTCCACCCCCTGGATTCCATGGCGGCATCGTAAACCTCGCCGGCATAAACATTGTCGGCCAGCCATGGACCAGCGGCGGCCCGCCAGTTTGGCCCAGTGCTGATCCAGCGGGTCTTTTTGGCCGATTTAAGCTGCAGGTTCAACAGGAACCGCGGCCAATGACGCCAAGGCGCCTTTTGCCAGTTCCAGACATCCCGTTCCATCACATTGTACCAACCGTTACCCAAAGCCACGGTGATGACATTGGGTTGCCCCTTGCGTAACAAGCTTGTTACATTAAACCCCTGATAGGGAGAGGCTTTGGAATAGTTATAACTGGTATCCTCTATTTCACCAAGTCCAACTTTTTTGCCATTGATTCGTATCACCCAATAGCCCAGCCCCGCCATGAACAAATAAGCCCGCCGTAGATGCAACGGTGTGACAAATACATGGCGAAAAATGGGACTCGGTTGTTTTTGTAGCCAATGCGGGTGAAGGGCGGGAACGGGGGCGGAGCCCAGTGCGGCAAGTCGGCCCCATGGCCCGGCACCCCACGGTTTCACGATCATCGCGGGAGAAGCTGTTAATGTTTTGGTCGCCCAGCCTGCCACATTTTTCAAGGCCGCAGCCTGCCATTTGGTGTTGGTTACAATTCTCCGGTCGTAACCGCGCTGGCCCAGGATATTAATGGCCGCGAGCAGGCCTGCGGTATTTCCTGTTTGTCCGTCATTTTGCAGCAGCACGGTGACTGTATTGTGGCCTGGGTGCAGGTATTTGCCGATAAACTTCACCACGGGATTCCGCCAATTGGCGCCAAACGCGGCAAACAGTTGGTGCCCATTAATAAATATCTTGCATTGATCTTCCGCGGCCAACAGCATGTCCGCATGCAGAATGGTTATGCCTGCGGGAAGCGAAAAGCTGCGTTGCAGCAGATAAAATCCGGGTGAAGCATGCAAAGGATCAGGCATTTGCGGAAGAACCCAGTTCGCCTTGGCAAAGGTGGGAAACCCATAAAATGCGTTCACCGGCGCGTGATAAAAACCATTCACACCGGCTGGCCGGTAGGTGATCCAATGGCCGTGCCAATCGCGTTTATGCAGTGGTCCGGTCAACCAGCTTGCGGGAAAACTCCATTGGGATTTCCAGCCATTGGATCCCCATATACGCACGCGCCAGTAATACCGGGTAAAGGGTTGAATATTCGGGCCGCGGTATTGTGGTGGGAAGTCCGGGTTTATCTGCTTTTTTCCGGAATTCCAGAGACGTTTGTCCGCCGCTTGCAGATTTGCATTCGATGTTGCCACCTGAATTTGATAAAAACTCTGACGAAGCAGGGTGTCACGTTGCGGCGGTGTCCAGGTTAACAGCGGATGGGCGCTCTGAACGCCTATCGGATTCTTTACAGACTCGCAGCGCAGCCGAATCGGGGCGCTGGCCAGCGTTTTACGATCAGTTGTCTGTGGTTTAAGGGCCTCGTTTTGCGTGGTGCCAGCCATCGCGGTCGCGGCATGGGCAGCCAGAACAGGGAAGGCCATAAAACAGGCAGCCATTATAATAATCAAAGAACAAATTCGTGCCGAAGAACGCAAGCTGTTCCCATGCGGGAAAACAGGCCTCGGAACAATTGCCGCCACCCTTTTGGGTTGGAATAAGGAACAACGTTTTCCACGGATTGAAGGAACTTTTCCAATAAACATGGTGAAAAGGACTCCTAAATATCGCGTAATCATTCACGGCCTTCCGACCCGTAGCCGCCTTCAATATCGAATCAGCCCCGCTGCGGGCCGTGGCGTTATTGGTTCAACGGATGGATCGGGCCAGACACCTGCAGAACAATCACGCTAGCCACCGGATCGGGCGCGTTGCGGGGCAGATACACCAGTTGGCCGCCAGTTCCGGACGCGGTTTGTAGCTTGATATATGGATTGGCCAGCAAACAGGCTTTGGTGATTCGGTTGGTCATGGGCACAACCAAGGTCCGATTTTTGGGCCAATGGGTTACTTCAAGGAACAGCTTGCCGGTCTTTTGCGTGGCGTAACCAAACGGAAGTGCCTGGGCAAATGGCGTGCGATGCGAGCCATAGATGGCTTCGCCATTAACCCTTAGCCATTTTCCCATGGCCAGAAGACGATCCACTTCAGGCTTCGGTATGACGCCCATGGCGGTGGGACTGACATTGAGCAGGAAATTTCCGCCTCCGCTGGCGCATTTAAGCAAATTACAAATCAGTACCTTGGGCGTTTTAAAGTCATGATCATAACTTCTATAACCCCATGAGTTATTGATCGTCATGCACGTTTCCCAAGGCCCCGGCAGGCCCTGCTGTGGAATTTGCTGTTCTGGCGTGGAGTAATCGCCATAACCGAATCCGATACGGGCATTGATGATGATGGTGGGGTCAATGGAGCGGATGTAATTATAGAGTTCATGCGAACAGGTTTTATTCCAACCACGCGTCCACTGGCTGTCTAACCAGAGCAGATGGGTGTGATATTGCGTGATGAGTTCATGAATTTGCCGTTCCATATAATGCAGATACGCCAGCCTGCGTCCCTGCGCAAAATGTGTTGGGTTGTAGGTTGGATGGGTCGCACTGGCATGAAAGGGCAATTGATCCCGTGAATGCCAATCCATAATGGAATAATACGTACAGAATTTAATGCCCTGCCGCCGGCACGCCGCGGAAAGCATGGCCAAAGGGTCTTTATGCCAAGGTGTGGCTTTAACAATATTAAAGTTTGTGGCCTTGGTATTAAACATGCAAAAGCCATCAAGGTGCTTGCTGGTAATAACAATGTATTTCATGCCCGCTTCACGGGCGATTTTAACCCATCGGTTGGCATTGAAATCAACAGGATCAAATTTTTTAGCCAGAGCGTTGTACTGATCGTTGGGAATGTGGGCAAAAGACTTAATCAACGCGCCGTCTCCCGAAATCCGCTTGCCATGCCACACCCCCGCCGGCACCGTATACAGGCCCCAGTGAATGAACATGCCGAAGCGAGCCTTTTCCCACCAGCCCATATCCGCCGTATGCTTTTTACCAACCGGATCGAACGCCTTGGAATTCCCCGCAACCAAAGGCTTCGTCCCAACGACCAGGGCGACAGGCCAGGATATTGCGTTCGGGAATGCCGCCATGGATACCCGGTTAATAAAGAGGCTCAATGCCGCGAGGATTGCCATGATCACAAAAGCCACCAAACGACGATTCAACATGCCATTACCTCGTAAAATACCTGTCCAAACTCAATATGACGCCAACAGCCGCGATCATGCGGAGATAAAACAATATTACAATTTCACATCATATCATTTATGCATATCAATATATATTGCGGAATTCGTTTTTACATTCTGAATTACCCTTATTTCCAAAATCCCGGTGGCCTGCCGTCCCGATGCCGGTACATAGGACCAGCCGCTATTCCCTGGCGATACGGGACGGCCGTCAACCGTAACCGCCGTCGGCTTAGCCGTATGCACGCGAAGTGTAAACATGCGATGCCGCGGCATATTTCCCCAGCCTGCGGATCGCAAACTGCCCGCTGGCGTTAACGAGCCAGCCGGGTAATGCGTCCCATAAGTTCCCGACGTTGGCCCAATGGACACTTTCACATTTTGTGCATTATTCACGCAGGTGATGGGCGTGGTGGCAAACCGGCCCTTTAGATATTCGTACGTAACACCATCATCTTCATACAGTGTAAATTTGCTTTTTCCGTGCGGCCATATAGACAAACCAATGTCCTTAATTGGCACGCGGCTGACATATTGCACCGTCGGCCAAGTGGGCACAATGGCCCCGGCTCGCACAAACAGACCTCCGCCGCGGTTGGAGGGAATGTGCAGCGTGATCCATTGTCCGCCGTGATAAAGTTTGCCCGTCCAGTAATCGATCCAGTCGCCTTGGGGAATATATGCCTTGTCCGTGAACACCACGCTTAAAAAGGCGTTGCCGAACATGTACTCGTGAGTCAGGTTGGCGCACTGCGGATCATTGGGATAAATCAGCGGCATGGCCCGCATGATGGGCATGCCGGTTTGACTGCCGCGCCAGGCCATTGAATAAATGTAAGGAAGAAGCCGGTGACGCAGATTGTCATAATACCGGAATATAGCCTGTATCTTTGGATCCAACAGCCAGGGCTCAAAACTCTGCGCCCAGCTTTGTGCAATGGTCCAACCGCTAAAAAAGGCCGCATGAATGTTTGCGGGGGATGGCGGTATCAAGTTCGAGGTGATGTTCATATTGCCGGTAAGACCCAAGTTGAGCATCCAGCAAAGCGGTCCTGCAGCCATCGGGTCATCATCGGTGGTAATTGCTCCCCAGTGCTGCGTTCCGGTATAAACGCCGCAATATTGTGTAAAAATACGCGGTGATGAAGGTCCATCCTTGGCGGCACCCTGATACATCTGCTGGAGAATCATAACCTGGGTAAGGTTGTGCATTTCCAGATCGCGTCGGCCATTATAGTATTTACGCCCTGAATGGATCATCATAATTTTGGATGGATCAATTTTAAAAGCCCGGATGCCTTCTTTGACAAACTTACGCAAATGGTGATACCAGCCGGAAGGGCGGGCGGGAACCGTATTGGGATGGCCCTGACGTATGGCTACCTCACGCTGAGCCTGCAAGGTTAAGTCGTCATTGCAACAAAACCACAGATTCATCCGAATGCCAATACGCCGCATCGCTCCGATAAACGTCCAGTTCTCACCACGTCCTTGCAGCCATTTCGGCAAATAAAAGCGATTGGTATTCCAATTTGCCTGGTGAGAGAAATCGTAAAACTTCTGCATCCAACCCGGCTCAAGCGAGTAGCAGTCCAGCGGGAATTTGAGGTGATGAAAGTTGTGTCCCTCCTGGAGCATGGTCAACTGATTAAGGAGGATGTTCCCATCAAACCAAAGACCGTAGCCCCATTCGGGTAATAAAATTGGCCGTCCCGATATTTGGGTATAAAGATTGATGTTTTGCCGCAGGCTGCCACCCGCCATAAGATAGAAATCCGTACGCCCAAACGGCCCCCACACATACGCCTGATTTTTCCTGTATGCCCCCAGATCAAAATAAGTCGGCCATGCGGTGTTCATCAGCACGGCCCAGCCGCGAGTGCTCATCACAAAAGGAACGCCCCCTTCGGTCTGCTCAAATTTGGCAAATTTGGGGTCATACCCATTTAGGCCCCGGTACTCCACCCAGTTGCGATAGGCATACCCCCTTAGCTGTACGCGTTTTTGCGAGGCTTCGCCCATGCCGTAAAGTCTTTCGGATTTATTCAAATGAATCCGAATGCCAAAGTGCGGAATTGACCAGCGGGTAAGATAGCGCTCAATGTACTTGACGGGTTGGCTGGCCACACCCGGCTGGCCGAGAATTTTTCCTCCTATGCCATTGGCCCCCTCGTGCGCATTGTATAGAAAATAATGAGCCAGCCACCGCTGGTGCCGTCGGTATGCCGCCTGGCCTTGCGCCCCGGTGGCCTGCGGCGTTGCCGCAAGCCGGTTCAGGATCACCTTGCCCGATTTATCCAGCAGTTGAAGGTTCCCGGTTTTGGTATTCACAACCAGTTCCGCATCCGTGGTTTTCAAACGCGTCAGATCACCCGATGACGACTGTTGGATATTCACCATCGGCCATTTTCTTTTGACGATGCCATAGCGTTTCAGGATGGATGGCTTGAATTTACCATTCCGGCGAATCTGTATATGGAATATCTGTGGCGTATCGGCGGTGATGCGCATCATCACACCGCCGGGAAGACGGACATCCGCCGCTGGAGCCACGCTTGCCAACCGCATCATCAGGCCAACGGTCAGAGCATAAACAACCAGGGAAAACTTCATACTTACTCCATATCAAACGGATGATAAAAATCCGGTCGGCCGCGAGCGCCGATGATTTTTGGCGATTAGACATCAACGGCGATGCCTCCCCACTTTATATCACTTCATTTTAGTCTTTCTCAAGGCCCTAAGCTTCATACTGTCGCACGCGCCGTCTTGGGCTAATACGTTCCGCATAGCCCACATTCCCGCCGCTAACAATGATGCTTTTTCGATAGTTTTCAGAGCGAAACCTCACAAGACATACGAACACTATCGGGACGATGGCGGCCCGACTTGCCAAACCAAAAACCTACTGCATTGGAAAAAACTGGATAACCAAAAAATTCTTTTTTGCTCCCTGTGGGAGCCTCTTTCAGATTACTCGCCAAACCGGACAGGCCGCGGATCCACACCAACATGGTTGCGGACTATATTTTATTTCTGAAGTGAAGCATAACACGCTGTTCCGGTTCCGCACAATATCACTTTTCATCAAACCTTGTACCACTTTTTATCAAAACAAGAGGGCGTTATCGGGCCTCCGAGAAGATAATCAACTGCGGATCAACTGCGGATTACGAGGACAGGTCGTTGGATCCGTTTTTGTCGGGACTGGAAAAATTGCTTGCAGAACAGGGTTTTGTGCTCATTTTCAGGTATAAGAGTTCTTCGTTATCTTTGTTTCCTTCTGTAAAACCCGTTACGTTTTTATACACCAAGCCAACGAAGGAAACGAAGAAATTTGTTCCGCATCCACTTTGCCCTGTTATATCGCACGTTATTCGAGGGACTGGTTCAATCACGAGGCGGTTTGTTGCGGCACGCCGTTGCTTTTTCAGGCTCCCGTTAAAAATGGACAGGATAGACCGACTTTTGCCAGACCCGGAAAAATTGCACGCCCCATGAACAACACCGGGATTCCATTATTTGACAATTGTCCGTGTTCCGGTAAAGCTACATTTTATTGGATTCTGACTGCTGTATTTGGAGTTACTTCGATGAATGATCGCCGTGATTTTCTAAAAATTGCCTCCGCCGCGGCGGTGACAACCGTCCTGGCAACACGATCCACCTCGGTGGCGGATGCCGCTCCGGCACCGACACTGGGGGCTGTTTCCAGTGCCGACGTGGACGCGGGCGAACTGAAAATCAGCATCGGCAATGACATTCTTCGCGTGCAGGCGCTTTCGCCGCACATTCTCCGTCTGGATCTGCTGGCCAATGGCAAGAGCGATCCACATACGCCGGTCTTGGACCCACATGTCAAATTTTCCGGCGATCCATCCGCCAAATTGGAAGCCACCGGGAACCCGATTCGCGTGCGGACGGATCAATTTGAACTGCACATAAGCCGCAACCCATGCCGACTGACACTTTTGGATAAATCCGGCAAGGTATTGCTGGAGCAAACGGCGGAACAGAGCCTGCATGTCGATCCGAAAAACCAGGCTAAAACCGGTTTTTCCTTTCGGCACAGCAAAAAAGACAATTTTTACGGCATCCGCTCCGGATTTTCTATATCCGACATGCTGAAACATCAGAAGAAATTGCCGCAATTCCCCGTACTGAAAGATGGCGCGGGCGTACCTGATGATACCTATCAGATTAAAGCCTCCCTTGAAGGTGGCGGCGGAGCACCATTTGCCTGGACCACCGCTGGCTATGGCATTCTGGTGGATTCCGATGGCGGCTACTTTCAAATCAAGCCTGACGAAATCAGCTTTTATTATGGCAACCCCAAGCCGGAAAATTATGGCCGCAATTATTTCCGCCCCAACAGTCTGACCGTGTTTATTTTCGTTGGCGGAGCGAGGGATATTTTTCGCGGACTGGCCATGGTCAGCGGAAAAATGCAGATGTTTCCCAAGTGGGCGTATGGCTTTACCAATTCGCAGTGGGGAACGAATCAGGAATTGCTTCGCGGCTATCTGGAAACCTACCGCGCCATGGATATTCCCATTGATAATTTCACACTGGATTTTGACTGGAAAGACTGGGGGGCCAGCCATTATGGGGAATTTCGCTGGAATCCGGTGAAGTATTCCCAGGCCCTTTTCACACCCGACAATCCTGATGCACTGGTTAACTGGACGCGTGAACTGGAATGCAAAATCACCGGCATCATGAAACCCCGGATTATTATCAGCACGGTCAAGGGCCATCTTGAACCTATGACCACACAGGGCGCATCGGCCAAAAAACTCGGCATCTACTCGCCTACAGAAAAGCCTTCTGTGGATTATTTTTCTCATCTCATGACTATTGACCTGGATTTTTACAATCCTCTGGCGCGGCAATGGTATTGGCACGCCACCTGGGCACACCAGTGCATGCAGCACGGCATTGCGGGCTTCTGGAATGATGAGGCGGATTCGCCCGCCACCGGAAACTTTGAATTCCTGCACATGCAGCAGGCCTTGTATGATGGTCAGCGGCGCGATCGCCCGCGCCATCGCATCTGGTCCATGAACCGCAATTTTTATCTTGGCTCCCAGCGCTATGCCTACGCAACATGGTCCGGAGACATCAATACCGGCTTTGCCGTGATGCGCGATCAGACCCTCAACATGATCAACACGATAAACCTTGGCCAGATGCGCTGGGCGCAGGATACCGGCGGTTTTTTAGGCCACCCCACACCGGAAGTCTATTCCCGCTGGTTCCAGTTCACCGCGGTTTGCCCAACCTTGCGCACGCATTGTGTTATTGGGGAGCGGCGGCAGCCGTGGGTCTACGGCGATCAGGCGTGTGAAACCGTCAAACAGGCCATTCGGCAGCGTTACAGTTGGTTCTTCTATACCTATGCCCTGGAACATGCCGCCTGCACCGAAAGCGGTGTGGGCATTGTACGGCCATTAACGTTTGACTATCCCGATGATCCCAATGTCGCATCCATGGTGGATCAATGGATGTTCGGTGACTGGATTCTCTGTGCCCCTGTGCTGGAGAAAATGGGCACCGGAAAAGGCGAATCCACCACCCGGCGCATCTATCTGCCTGCCGGCGATTGGACGGATTATTTCCAAGGCAAGCGTTATAAGGGCGGCCAATGGATTAACTATGAACTGAATCCCACCACTTGGATGGATTGGCCCCTGTTTATCAAGGATGGAGCCATCATTCCCACTACGGAACCGGTGCGGGCTATTCACACCGCCAAACCAGAGATGGCGTATCTGGATGTATTTCCCGCCAAAGCGACAACATCCGGCGAATTTTATGATGATGACGGAGAATCTTACGACTACGAACAGGGACGGTTTCATCGGCAGATTATATCCGCACACAAACATTCCGGCGGTGCCGATATTCATATTTCCGCACGGCAAAGGAACTATTCCTCCACCGTCAAGCATTTTGTGATTCGTCTGCATGGGCAGGCGGCCAAAGAAGTGCATGTCGGTGGGCAACCGCTACCGCACCGTGCCAGCGCTCTGGCTTTAGCCAAAGCCACATCCGGTTGGTGTGTGGATGTGGATGTTTACGGCCCCGTTACGCTGGTAAAAGTCCCGGCCGGCATGAATGACGACATGGCCGTAGCCGCCAAAGGCCATCAGACTCTGACCCGGGCCGTGGAGGTGCTGACCGCGGGTGATGCGTCACTTTCCGGCCCCAAGCCGCCAACGGTGCCGCTGAAGACCAATAATGAAATGTATGTGGACGCCAAGATGTTTGGCCCGATTCCGCACACACAAAATGTGATTTCCACGGATCATCCCGGTTATACAGGCATAGGTTTTATTGCGGGCTTTGTAACACCCGGCACCGGGGCGACGTTCTATTTCCGCCGAGCCAAGGCTGGAAAATATCTGGTTAAATTCCGGATGGCCAATGGCGCGCCAACGCAGGTGCGGACACTAAATGTTTACGTCAACGGAATTTTCTGTGGCACACTGCATATTCCGGGTTTGCAGGATTGGAATACCTGGCAGGAGTTGCCGATGTACCTTCCACTGGTCGCGGGAAACAACACCATCATGCTGCGTCGCGACGCGGAAAATACCGGTTGCGTTCATCTGGATTGCGTGAAAGTGCCATACGACGGTGCAATGTAACCTGCCACGCGGCTTCTGATGATACATTATTCCTTATACCTCGGCATGGTTAAAATCATAAAAATCTGGTATCTTTCATGGTCTTGGCAGCGGGTGGTTAGCTCAGTTGGTTAGAGCGCCGTGTTTACACCGCGGATGTCGGGGGTTCGAGCCCCTCACCACCCAATATTCTGGCCTCATGCCAAAATAGAGCAAGCAAAAGGGTTGTTGACCGGAGGACCAATACTGGTTGTTGGGCTGGCTATGATAGCGTATGGACGCCCCATTCTAATCGTCGGCGAAGGTCTACTGGCCTTCCGCGATGCGGTACAAAACACATTCTATTTCAGGCGGCTAAAATGACAGACCGGGCTTTGCTAAAAAAGCCGTGCAATGTTTTTTGGAGCAACCCGTGACAACCTCCTCAACTGAACTGGCGGATTTTGGCTCAGGCTGCTTCTGGGGCACCGAAGCGGTGTTCCGAAAAATTTCCGGCGTGCTGGATGTAAAAGTCGGCTATGAAGGTGGCACCTTGGCTAACCCGACCTATCGGGCGGTCTGCACCGACACCACCGGCCACGCCGAAGTGGTGCAAGTTGCATTTAATCCGGCGGTGGTCAGCTATGCCCAACTGCTGAATATTTTTTTTGAAAACCATGATCCCACCACCATAGACCGGCAGGGGCCGGACTACGGGGCGCAATACCGCAGCGTCGTGTTTTATCACTCCCCACAGCAGAAACAGTTTGCCGAAGTGGAAAAGGCGAAGCGCGATGCCAGTGGAGATTACGTCGGTCCGATAGTAACGAGCATTGAACCTGCAAAACAATTTTATCCCGCCGAGGAATACCACCAGCAATATTTTGCAAAACAGGGTATGAATTATTCCTGCCACATGGAAAATGGTAAAAAGCCAGGGCGTAGTGGATAAGGGAAAAGACCCGGCGTCTTCCGATTTGCGTTTTGCCTTCACCCCCCCTACATTTTGGGAAAATCAGGCCTAAATCCTTATTCCTATATAATTAGTAGGAGTAGACTTGATTTATTTCCAATGTCTTGCTTATAATGCTTGATATTGATTGTTTTGAATTACCTATTAGTTAAATAGGAATTCATTCAAACTTTTTGGAGTATCGCCATGTCCGCTGAAACTGGAACCATTACCGCCGTCGAAGGGTGCAAGTTAAACAAGGTAGAAGCCATTAAGCTGGCCAAAGACGGCTTGGATGTATGGGACGATATTTTCGTCTACGCCCGTGCAGATGTCACCGAACCGCTGGAATCCTTGCTTAGTCCCAAAGACCTGGAAACCTATCACCGCTTGATTCCCAATTCCAATGATCCCGCGGTGCGTTTAAGTGCCGCCCGCCGGGCTAAAATTTCCGAGGAAGATTTGGTCCGCATTCGCTGGTTTGGCTTCTATCAGCAATTGCCCAACCTTTGCCACTTCATGCTGCGTATCCGCATTCCCAATGGCTTTCTTAATGCGAAGCAGTTGGCTGTGGTGGCGGAACTGACACGCACTTATGGCAACGGCTTTGCCGACATTACCACACGCCAATGTATTCAGATTCACTGGCTGACCATTGAAGCCCTGGCCGATATTCTGCCCCGTCTGGAAAAAGTCGGACTGGTCAGCAAATTCGCGTGCGGCGACACGCCGCGCAACGTGGTTGGATGCCCTCTATCCGGCTACTTAAGCGCGGAAGTTATTGATGCCTCCGGCGCGGTCGAACAGGTCAATGAAATGTTCCTGCAAAGCAACCATGAATTCAGCAATTTGCCAAGGAAGTTCAAGGCCGCCATCTCCGGCTGCCACCTGCATTGCCATCAGCCGCAGATTAACGACATCGGCCTGTTCGGCGTGCGCCGCATTAACCCTGAGACCGGCCATGAAGAAAGTGGTTACGGACTTACCGTTGGCGGCGGGCTTTCCAGCCAGCCTTATATTGGCCAGGGATTGCGTGTTTTTATCCGTCCCGATCAGGTCTCGGCGGTCTGCCGGGGCGTGGCGCATATTTTCCGCGACCATGGATACCGCGAAAAACGCACCCGCGCCCGCATGAAGTATCTGGTAGCGGATTGGGGCTGGGAAAAATTCCGCGATTACCTGGAAACCGACATTGGCTTTAAGCTGGAGCATGATGTCAACATTGTGGCTCCAGAATATGCCCCGCATACCGACCACCTTGGTTCCGGCCTGCAAAAACAGCCGGGACTGGCCTATATTGGCGTGCCGATTGAACGCGGACGGATTACGGCGGACCAGATGGCGCTGGCGGCGAAGCTGTCCGCAAAATATGCCGGGGAACACAAAGCCCGCGTGGCACTTTCCAACAAGCAGAATCTGATATTTCTGAATATTCCCGTTGGATCGGTCAAGGAAATGACGCACGAACTCGATGCCGGGGGTTTAACCCCGCATGCGCCACTGTGGCGTTCCACCGTGATTTCATGCACTGGCACGCAGTTCTGCAATTTGGCCATTGTGGAAACCAAACAGCGGGCCAAGGATATTTTGCAATATCTGGAGGAAAATGTCGGCATTGATTCCCCCATTATGATAAGTGTGACCGGCTGCCCGAACAGTTGCTCGCAGTATCAGATTGCCGACATTGGGCTGATGGGCGTGGTGTGCAATTTCCGCGGCCAGCGCGGCACCGAGGCATATCAGATTATGCTGGGT
>JAJYPA010000052.1:26452-28372 GCA_021795795.1 Pseudomonadota bacterium
GGTGGCGGCCTGGGGGTGGATGCCGGCTTTGCCAAGCTGGCCTTGAAAAAAGTGCCATCACAATATGTGCATAAAGCTATTCAACAAATTGTGGAAGCCTATAAAACCAACCGTCTGGATGAGGAAGAAACCTTCCGGCAATTTGTGCAGCGCAATACCCCTGAACAACTGGGCCAATGGCTGTCCATTCCCGAAATGGCGGACGTGGCGTAACCGGGAGAGTGGTTTGGAGAGAGTTGAAGAGTAGCGTTTGGCACAGCGGAGCCGTAACCCAAATATTGCGCGGAGCCGCAGAGTTCGCGGAAATGACAGTTTAAGACAAGACCGCTTGAGACATAGGTTCATAACATGTTTTAATATACATGTCATTGAATATAAAATGCAAGAGATTTATATTTATGCGGGCGAACGTTTTTTTACAAAGAAAAGCGGGGTGGCTTTTTAAGGCCACCCCGCCAGAAGATTTAACAATGAAGAAGAAAGACGACAAAAGCTGCTGAACTTCAGGCCTTCATGCGACGGTGAATAGCCACACCGCCAACCATGACCAAGCCACCAACCAGCGAAAGCAGGCCAGTTGCGGGAATGGGGGTGGAAGCGGTGGAATAGTTGTAGACAACGTTAAAGGTCCCGCTAGAACCACCTGTTATGTTTATTCCATAATTATTAGACCCAGTTACTGCAGAGGATCCACTATTAGCAACATCTAGAGTCAGGAGACCGTTTCCGATGAATTCGGAAAGACCTGAGGTCAGTGTGTTGCTGGCGCTCAGTGTAGTCGCGGCAGATCCGCTGGATGGGACTGTAGCGCTCGCATTCGGGGCCAAGTTGGAAATACTGTAGGTGGTTCCATTAGACGAGCTATTCGCAGAAAGAAGCTGAACATGGCTTGGATCGGTTACATTTATGAGGCTACCAAGCTGAACATTAAAGTTGCTTGCCGTGGTGGATGTGTTCGTGATAGTTGCCGTTTCGTTTGAAGTATCGGCGATGGAAAGGTCTACGCTGGTTAATGTTCCTAAGGAACTATCGAATTGTAAAACCGATTCGGGACTTGTGGTGGGATATTGCCCGCCGTAAGAGAAGCTCTGTGTCACGGTGCCAGCGTTCGCCGCGCCAGCCCCAACCAGTGCCAGCCCGGCGATAGCCGCAACAGACAACAACGACTTGGAAACTTTGCTTTGCAACTGAAACATTTTCATGACTCCCGATAAAAACATCTATCGCTGCCCTCAAATTAAAAAAGCATCTGGCCCAAAGCCAAATCACTTGCAGCGAGTAGGATTATCACCTAGGCCCGGACGGTTGTCAATAAATATTTGCAATAAAAATTAAAGTTTTAACCCAATTTTAAAAAATTGGGCATTCACACCACCCAAAAACAGGACTCCTTCGGGTCCAATCTGCAACCCGATAAGTTCCGAATATTCTCGCTATTTCAATGAAATAAAGCCACAATGTGCACAAGGAAACAGTCGCAAAACACCCCATCCGGACCGATTTTATTAACGTTTGGATAATATTTTAGCTTATTGTTTGTTTGAAAATACACCCTGTTTTCCTTCCCTACCCGCCAAGTGCAGGCAGATGGCCGCTTCCATAACACGGCAAGTTTGCCCCGCAGATCAGGACCATTAAAATACGACCACACCCTTTTACAGTAAAAAGTGGAGGCCGATGCCCCAATAACCGCGTTAAGTATAAGGTACAGACGGGATGTCTACACTACAATCGGCAGCTTGAGCTTACGCTCTGGCGGCGGCGGGCCACCAAGGGCAACCACGCGGCCTTGGCGAAAATTGCTGTATCGTGTAATCTAATAAGTTCACCACTTTTGGCCGGATGCCCGAGTGGACTAAGGGAGCGGATTGCAAATCCGCGATTCGTGGGTTCGAATCCCACTCCGGCCTTTGGTTCTTG
>JAJYPA010000459.1 GCA_021795795.1 Pseudomonadota bacterium
ATTCCGCCCGCGCCGGAAATCACACCGGAGAGGGTGTCGGCATGGCCGTCGTTGTTGAGGCTGCCACCTGCGCTGTCGGTAGTGATGGCAGCAGCGTCGGTCAAACCCTGGGTGGTTTCGAGAGTGCCGCCGTTGAAGGTGATGCCGCCAGTGCCAAGGTTGTCCGCAGCGCCGATGGATGTTGTGCCACTATTCAGAGTGGTGCCGCCAGTGTAGGTGTTGGCGCCGGAGAGGGTGGTGGTTCCGGTACCGCTGAAGGTCATTCCGCCCGCGCCGGAAATCACACCGGAGAGGGTATCGGCATGGCCGTCATTGTTGAGGGTACCACCACTGCTACTCAGAGTGACGCTACGGGCATCGCTGATGTTGGCTGTGGTCGTAAGCGTACCTCCGTCCAGAGTCAGCCCGCCCGTGCTCGCGCCGAGATTACCATCACTGCTGATGGCGAGTGTGCCGTCATCGATTTGCCACGGGGTGACTGCGGTTGTGCTGTTGGTAAGCGTCCAAGTCGAGGACCCCGACTTCAGGTACTGAGTAAAGCCTTGGTATTGGGCGGACGCTCCGATATCACCAGTATTGAATGTGGCGTTAGCGCTGCCACCAAGTTCCAAAGTGTCTCCGCCCCCGGTCGCACCACTGGCGCTCACTACGTTGCCGTTAAAAACGTAGCCGCTGTCGAGGATTAGGGTGTTACCACCACCCGAGAAGTCGATGGCATTACTTCCCTGGGCACCTGAAATCGTACCAGCATTCGTGACCGTGGAGCCGCCGGTGGAAATGAGGCCTGTGCCGCCTCCACCAGAACTCCCGGCTTCGGTGCCTCCAAAACCGCCGCCGGCGCCTCCGACACCTCCCGCTATTGTGCCACTATTGAGCAAGGTAAAGCCGCTGCCCAAGATCCCGGCACCACCACCACCACCACCACCACCACCACCATAGACCCCGTAGACCCCGTTGCTGCCGCCCCCATTTCCTCCAACACCCCCCTGGATCACCTGGCCGCTAGCGAGACTGTTGCTGGTCCCACTTGCCAACGACAAGGCAAGAGCGCCACCGCCACCGCCGCCACCGCCACCGCCGCCAGTGTTAATTGAACCGCCACCCCCGCCACCGCCACTTCCAAAACCTGCAGTCGCAGGCGTACCGCCGCCGCCTCCGGATCCGCTGTACCCACCGTACGCACCACCGCCACCGCCTGTTGCACCGGCGCCACTGAGCCCGGAATAGACGCCCGGCGCACCCCCCTCACCACCGGCGTAGCCTCCGGCAGGTGCCGCACCGGCACTGCCGCCCGCCGTGGTCGTACCAGTACCCCCCGTGCCACCCGCAGCCCCTGTGATCGAAGACAGTATCGTTGTCGTTGTCGCACAGGCCGAAACCGAGCCCCCACCCCCTAACACCAGGACCAGTGCTATCGCCAATGTCCGCAAAGAGGGTGCCGTACGATTCTGAACAGACCTTGCCCCCCCTTTGCGACGCGAGCGCCTCAACTCAGAGGCGACCTGAGGGGTTAGGCTGCCTTTCTTCCAAATCAGTCGGTATATGCGGTTCATACGGCTTTCTCCTGTGCTTTATTTTATCGAGGCTGGAATAACGATCTCGCGACACCCCGAATCAGTGGCGTCTCTGTGTAGAGATTTCTCAAAGAACAGTTACCTCTTTGCACGTTCGGGACAGGTCTTTCCAGAAGGCGTCCCCCTGAAATCTCTGAAACAGTTCCGGCGGTAATATTGTCTGTCGGGGCAGCTTCTGAACTTTCGGTTGGATTGTGTGCAGTCCGGGTGTGCCTGCCTTGTGGTCGTAGGCCTCGGCATTGAAACAAAGATGATCCAGATCATGGGCGTATTCGGGTTCTTCCAGGAACGCATACAAGGCCTGTAGGGTCTTCTCCGGGTGACTGACCAGACTTTCGTATTGCACCAGGATCAACCGTCCTTCGGCCTGCTCTCCGTAGTACGCTTCCTTCAGCGCGTCATAGGCATATCCCACCAATCCCTCCGGTCCCGCCAGACCATTAGCACGGGTATAAACGGTACCCCCTGGCAGAAAATTGAAAATCAAAGAAGGCTGAAAAGCATTTTTGCGAACCAGTCGCTCAATACTGTCGATGATCCAGGACAAATCCCGCACACAGGCGATGACTTTGCTTTCTGGGAAAAGGGTTTTAATTGCCGGTAATTTGGTGCACCAGAAACGACTGGTATCAAAGATCACTTCGGCAGAAGAATCCGCATAAAAGTTTTCAAAAAGCCCTCTTAAGATACGCTGCCGGTGGCTATCGGTGATAAAGACCGAAAACTCGTTCTTGCCACTCATTTCCCCCAGCAGAGTGCTGAACATCCCGGCCAGCGGCCCGCTCATGCCCGCCTGAAAGCGGGGGTTCTGATTAAGGATGGCGGCCAAAAGAGTGGAACCGGACCGGGGGAGACCGGAAAGAAAATGGAAGCGTGACATCATAGGAAATTCTTCTCCAATCCAAGGGGTAGCGTCCGCCGCAATCCAGCAATCTCGATAGCGTATTCGCTGCTCTTGGTCGTAGGGTGCTGATTCGGCATGCCTTCCTTTATGGTCAGTTCACCAGAAAAATGATGTTGCCAATCTAGCACAGGGCATCGTATAGTAAGCGTATGGGTTAAACTTAATAAATAACAACCATGTATAGGTATGCCAATGCCAGTATCCGCTTATTTACGCATCCAGGTCCTGGGTCAATCGCGCTTGCATGTGAACGACAGGCCGTTTTCGTTGGGATCCCGGCACGCACGGCGACTGCTGCTCTATCTGGCGATCAACCCCGGTCCCCACGCACGAAGCGCATTGGCCAACCTGCTGTTCCCGAAACAACGTTCCAACAACGCGCGCGCCTATCTGCGTCAAGCCCTGCAGCAGGTGTTGCAGATGCGTCCACACATTGCCTTATCGGTAGATCGTGAATGTATTGGGATGCACCCCAACCAGCGCTTGCTTCTGGACTATGCGCAATTCCTGGATGGCAAAGTGGAAGATCCGGCATTTTGTCGTGGAGCTATTACTCTATATCAGGGCGAATTTCTTGCCGATGAAACGGCTGAGGTATCCCCTCCAGAGTGGTGGGGTTGGGTTTGCGATCTGCGGCGTCACACCGAACTGAAACTCTCTCAATATTATGAAACGTTGTGGCAGACGGCGCTGAACCTGCAAGATTATCCGCTGGCCTGGTCCGATGTGCAGGAATGGATGGCCAAACAACCTTTGAGAGACGCCCCCCATCGGGCGGCCATGCTGCTGCTTGCACAGCAGGGGCGGACTCACGAAGCCATCCATTTGTACGAGCAATACCAGGACCGGCGCATTGTCCGTTCCGGGAAAAAGCCTGGGGCGGCCATCCGGTCATTACAGCATCACCTACAAACGGATGCGCACGGGATGCTGAAGAGCTTTCCTCGAGTAAATGCCCATACCCGGCCCGTGCAACCCGCCCATCGCCGTTTCATTACCGTTTTGGTCATCGCCTTGGACGCGGAAAAAGACACCCTCTCCGACGCCTTGCTGGAGGCCCACGTCAGCCAGTTTTCGAACCTGGCGCAACAAATGGGGATGGCACACGGCGCCTCCATCGAGGTCGCCGCCGACGGGGTGATCGAAGTGTATTTCGGCTTGCATGCCCCCATGGAGGACGCCCCTTATCGGGCACTGCAAGCCGCCCTGGAGTTGCGCCGCCAGACGCCATCAGGACCTTTCCCCCGCCTGGGAATCCATGGTGGACAAGTCCTTATTCAGAGCGGCAACCGGCCCGTTGGATCGCTTCTGCAAGCGGCCCGTGCCGCAGCCTGGACCAACACCCAGCGTTCAGGCGTCGTCATCAGCGAATATGTGGTACGGCTCTTGACGCCTGGGGAATTCATGGGGGTAGCCGTGCCCGACGCCCATGTTTATGGAGAAGTCATCCCGTTGCGTTGGCTGGACGATATTCCTATCGGTTCCGCCTTACCTTCCCCCCATTCCTTGGTTGGACGTGATGTTGAGCGCGCTGTTGTGCTCCAGGCGGCAGCATCCATGTTGACTGCGGGCGAAGGGCGGGCGCTTTGGATCGTGGGGGAAGCCGGCATCGGCAAAACCCACCTGCTGCAACATATAGCACAGGACCTATCGAATCAGATGCGAGTCGTGAATTATGTGTGTCAGCCCCACTTTCAAATCAGTCCTCTGCACCCTATTGCCGCGCTAGTGCGTGACATGTTGGGCCTGAATGATATTCATCCGAGCGTGGCTCGCACACGGGTAGAAAAGCGCTTGCGGGAAATGGGTGAGACCGATCCTTTAGTTCATAAACTCTGGGTGGTTTGGCTGAATCTCGACGATGCGGAGGCACCCATGGAGGTGCTGAAGGACTATCGCACGCTGCTGTATGACAGCATCCTGGAGCTTTTGTCCAAACATCTATTTCCGCATCCCAGAGCGGTGATTATTGAGGATATTCACTGGGCGGATGCGGCATCCATGGAGATTCTGCGTCGATATCTGGCTCAAGTCCACGAACAACCCGTTCTTACACTCGTGACCAGTCGCCAGACACGGCCCTTGCTCCAGGGAATTGCCCGATACGAGGATACATTAACGCTGCTTCCTTGGGATACGGATGCCGCCCGTGAATTTTTACGCAGCCTGCCCGGCTGGAGAGTCGATAGCGCACGGGAGGATGCGCTCGTTGCCCGTTCCGGCGGCATCCCCCTCTATCTGAACAGTCTGGCGGGTATGGAACTGGCCGGAGAGTCGTCGCACTCCGCTGTGCCGGGATTGGCCCCAATCCTGGATAGCCAGATTGCACGGGCCCCAAGCGCATTGGACATGCTACAGGCAGCGGCCGTATTCGGTATCCCTTTTACCCTGCTTCAGTTGGCAAAGATGCTGCCCATGCGTGCATCATCAGAACTACGGCAACAGGCCGATCGTCTTGTCGCTCAAGATTTGTGGCGCACGAAGAATGATGCATGGTCTTTTCGTCACGAACTTTTGCGCGAGGCAGTATATTCCGGAATACCCTTGGAGCAACGTCAGCACCTGCATCTTTCTGTGGCGCAAACAATGGAAAAGCACCGCCTGACTGATCCCGCCATACTGGCGTGGCATTTCACCGAGGGCGGGGATTTTGCCACAGGCGCACGCCATTGGATTAGGGCAGCGCGACAGGCACTTACTTTCGACCAGATGGCAACAGCCAAAGCGTGTTTTGCACGGGCTGCAAAAGGGCTGGATGCCACGCCAAAGGCATCCGATCTGCTACAGGCCCAAGCGGGGCTTTACCTGGTGCACTCCATGCAGCAGGGGTACTCTGCCGCAGCAACATGGGAAGCTCTGGAGAATTTGGAGGCGACCTGTACCCTGCAAAGGCATCAGGGGGCCGCCGCACTAACGGCCTTGTATGGCAGATGGATGCTGGAAGGAGGGCAACGCGGTGCGGAAGCCGCCTGGCGCCAGGCCCAAATTTTGTCCAGGACGCCTATAAAGGGACTGCCAGAGCCCCTCGTGGCGGGTATTGGCCACTATGCCTGCGGCTGGAGCCGCTTCTGGTTGGGCGATCTGGATGCCGCTTTGGACCACCTCCGCCAAGCCGTGGCACTCTGGCAGGATGATTGGGCCGATACCGCGGTGCTGATCACCGGCGAGAGGTATCGGGAAGCCGCCATTGCTTACTTGAGCATGATCGACGTGCTGCAAGGACGATCTTCCCTGGGCTGGGGGCGCTGTGCCCAAGCCGTAGAGGACCTTGGGGTAAACCGTTTTATCAATACCCGACTATTTCTGCGCTCCGTGCAAATGGTCATGGGCTATTGGACGCGGGATGCGCGAACCTCCCTTGCCGTCGCGCAGAGCATCCTCCTTCAGGGGCAACCGCACAGATTCGGCCTGTGGAATATTTTTGCCCGGGCAGTGATGGCTTGGGCGCAGGTACAGATAGGTACGCTTCCAGTGGCGCTGTCTTTACAACGCCTTCGGGACTGTCAGCGGGACATCCATCAGGTGTGGCGGTTCGGCGCGGGTTTTATTTATCTTTTGCAGATGGACGTCGCCCAGAAAAGCAAACGCAACATTGGCCCCCTGCGGGGACAAGCGCTGCTGTTCATGCGGCGTTATAAGACCCAGATATTGATTCCAGATCTGTTACAGCGGCGGAAAAGCCATGTTGGCCTGTCGGGATATCGGTACCGCAAGAATTGTGATCCCAGTCCAAGGTCAGGGTTATACACACCCACTCAATAAGCATCACTTTTACGATAAGGTGCCGCAAACTGGGGAGCGATGACGCGCACCTCATGCCCCAGCTTTTTTATTTCCCGTGCCCAATGGTGAGAACCACCGCAAGCCTCCATACCGATGACACAAGATGGTATATTCACCAGCGTTTCCAAGAGTTCCCCCCGCGTTTTTCAAGGCAAGGGGTTATTCGGGCAAGCAGAGTGTCACCGACGGCGAAACGTGCCCCACCACCAGCGAATGGTCGCCATTCCGCTGTCCAAGCACATCGAGAGGATGGGCCCACTGAAGCCATATCCAGAAACGGGTATGGCTTACCTTTTTCGAGGTGAACACTGGGGTTCACTATGATGGCTTCAGGGAAGTTCGAAAAACTCCCCATATGCAGTAAAATGTAGGGAGTAGATTTTATGGCGGAGAGTAGCGATGGCGGGACTGGTCGGACAAACAGGATTTTTTCCCGGAGATCGTCGGTTGCGGGAGCTGGATTTGCTGGGCGACGAGCTACCGCTGCTTGA
>JAJYPA010000053.1 GCA_021795795.1 Pseudomonadota bacterium
AAACAAGCAACCCGTCGCGATGGAACAGCGCAGCACACCCGCCCCGCCGCTTGCGGAGCGGGAACGGGGCGCCGGCCCGGTGAATGATCCCGGCGCCCTTCGGCACACCCCCATGATGCGCCAGTAGTGGAGAAAACCGCATTAACCGTTTGTTTACTATACCGTTGTTATAGCGGATTGTCTAAAACGAAACCGTTATCGCCGCCCCTTAACTATTTGATTTTCACGCCCCGAATCCGCGAGTTTTAGACAGGTTTTCCCACGCATCCTTGGGTATCTCCGCGTTCTGGCCCTCCGTCGTTTCGGCCTCAAAGAGCTCGGGACAGGACACCTGATTTATTGCGGGACGTAACACACGGTCCATATCATGACGCAGCAAGACTGTTGCCTGATCCTTCGATATACCTTCGGTTATCATGTCGCGACCGTAACCTATCGTCGGATTCCCCTGCACAGTGTAGCCGGGGACGATTTCCTGTCCTGAGCAGTTCGAAAAACTCCCCATTTCCAGTAAAATGTAGGGAGCCGATCGGAAGGGAGAGCAACCATAGCAGGACTGGTAGGGCAAAGAGGATTCTTCACCGGAGACCGCCGATTGCGGGAACTGGATTTGCTGGGCGACGGCCTGCCGCTGCTCCATCGGCTCATTCCCTGGGAGCGCTTTCGCCCCATTCTGGAGGGTGTGCCGAAGGCCAAGCCCAAAGGGCCTGGAGGGAGAAAGCCCTACGACCGGATACTGCTCTTCAAGATGGTGGTGTTACAGCAACTGCACAATCTCAGCGACGAACAAACCGAATACCAGGTTCGGGATCGCCTCAGTTTTCAGCGTTTCCTGGGGCTTGGGTTGGGGGAAGCCGTACCCGATCACACGACCTTGTCGCTATTCCGTGAATCACTGGCCCAGGCCAAACTGACGGAGCGACTGTTCACGGCCTTCCATGCTTTTCTGCGGGAAACTGGCTAGGCCGCACGGGCCGGGCAAATCATCGACGCGAGTTTTGTGACGGTTCCCCAGCAACGGATGCACCGGAAGGAGCGGGAACAAGTCAATCAGGGCGGAACGCCCCAGACGTGGCAGGATCAGCCCGCCAAACGCCACCAGAAAGATACCGATGCTCTCGCTGGACCAAAAAGAATGGCCGCAGTTTCTTCGGATACAAGAACCATATCAACGTGGACAAGCGCCACAAGCTGATTCATCAGTACATGGTCACGGATGCCGCTGTGCATGACAGTCAGTGCCTGGAAGCGCTTCAGGACCCGGAGAATCAGGGCGTACAGGTTTTTGCGGACAGCGCCTATCGTTCAACGGAAGCGGAGCAAATGCCCTGTCAAAAAGGTTACCGCAGCCGAATCCACGAGAAGGCGCAGCGCAACCGCCCCTTGACCAAGGCCCAGGAGTTGGCCAACACGCGTCGGTCACACCACCGCGCACGGGTTGAGCACGCCTTTGCCGCCATGGTACAGCAGGGTGGCAAGTTTCTGCGCACCATTGGTATGGCTCGCGCTGAAGTCAAAATCGGCATGATGAAACTGGTCTATAACATGCGGCGATTTACCTACTTGGTGCAACAATCGGTGACCAAGTAGGGATCCATCCATCCAAAGCCCGCGAAAAGGCTAAAAATACTGGAAATATGCGGATAAATTAGAGATAATTTATAAAAATCGCCTGAAAGTGACGAAGAAACGGGATTGTTCCATTCTCAAGTCGTGAAATTTTTGTTATTCGAAGTGCCCTAGCGTGAGATTTCGCCAAATACACCAAGATCAATAAATCTTACATATCGAACTAATCAATCAATAGCATTAGTTCATCCAGTAAAATTACCTGACAATATATATTGTTTATTATTTCCAGCTCTCGTTCGTGCAATTCTTCAGTTGCCGCAGCACAAGCATCTTCTATCAATATTACGTCGAAACTTTCATCAGCCAAACTGCGCACAGTAGACGATACACACTGATCTGTAAAAATCCCACAAACGACTACCTGTCTAATTTCCATATTACGAAATATCAAACTCAGATTGGTTCCTGTTATTGCCGAATCTGTAGTTTTTGTGACAACTATTTCACTGTGTAGTGGTTTTAGATCATCAACAATCTGAGCCTCATCACTCATAAACGGTAACAAAATATTATTAAATCCTGGCCGCTTTTGACTAAGAGAACGATCACGACCATCCTCCGTGAGACAAGCGATTCGCGCAAAAAACACGGGAAATTTTTTTGCTCTAAAAAAATGCAGCAAGGTTTTTGCATTGGGAATCACTTGGTGTAGTAGCCTGCTCCTGAAATCCGCCCACACATTATCTACAGATTTATCAGCATTTTCTGGAGGAGATTCTTCAAGGTATACGTTTTGAATATCAATCACCAGTAAGGCCGTGTGATGCCAGTCAACCTGCAGATCCGGAATTTCCGCATCAGCATAATAGAAAGATCTATGACGATTTTTCCAATCTAATGGATGTTTATTCATGATACTTATTCCATAGGTTCTAAAGATTCTGGAAGAATTTGTCCACCATCCACTACAATTCCCTGTCCAGTAATATACCCAGCCCGCTCGCTGGCCAGAAATACCACCAAAGCGCCAATATCAGCAACTTCTCCTAAGCGCTTCATGGGAATGGATTTCGTCATTCTGGCCACATAATCAGTCCCCATTGCCGCTAGCCCCTCGGTCATAATATTTCCTGGTAGAATCGCATTAACAGAAACACCATATGGCGCCAGTTCCAATGCTGCCGAGCGCATGAATCCTAATTGAGCCGCCTTGGTAGCTCCGTAATGAGACCATCCGGGAAAGCCAGTGATCGGCCCGGTAATAGATGAAGTAATAATGACTCGACCAGCAGAACTTTTTTTCAACATCGGCAATGCTGCCTGCACCGTAAAGATAGTCCCTTTAACATTAATGGCGAAGATGTCATCCAAAGTTTCTGGGGTTAGCTCTTCGAGACTCGCTGACGGAAAAATACCAGCATTGGCACATACTACGTCAAGCCCCCCAAAATATTCCTGAACACGTTTAACGGCTATTTGCATAGCCGGATAATCCGTTACATCTGCCTCTAGACAAAGGGGTTTAGATAGGTTCTGTTTAGCGAACTCAATCTCCAGTCTTGCACTGAAACCATTTGAACGACTGACAATTGCCACATCGTAACCTGCACTAGACAGGGCCATAGCCATGCCCTTACCAATTCCACGCCCCCCACCCGTAATCATAGCTACTCGACACTTTGACATTTGTGATTCCTGACATTTCCCATGATATGAGAATTCGAAGCATAAACTATGCCAATAAAATTCTTTTCTGGACACTCATCCACGGACATACCGAAGCATCATGGCAGAACAATAAGCACTCTTTTGGTGCGTCGATTATAAAGATCGCACTATTTTAATGCACAAAATCCGGGGTGGTGATAGCCAGCCAGAACGGCATCGATATCCGCGGCTATGAACCCGTGCGTGCAGGTCGAAGAGGTTGCCCTCCAGACCCACCTCGTAGTCCTCCCATGTCGCACCATCGACCCCGGGGGCGGCACGGTGCTTAAGCGCCAGGAACGATTCCCTCAGCAGGTCAACACTGACGTGGTGCAGCAGCGTGGTGAACTTCTCCTTCTTCCGCTGCCTGGCAGCGTTCCGTACACGGTCCAGCCCCTGTGACACGCCATCTCGGCTCTGTGAGTCCATTGCGTGTGCGGTTGTTCCGTGTTTCCCTTGGTCCCGGTCCTTGGCTCAGCCCACTCCGCCGCCGGGCGCCCGGCCTTGTTCGCAGGTTTCACAGTTACTATGACCGAGCCTGACTTCTCGGGTCCGTTCATCATTGGCTTCGGCTCCTCGCCTTCCCAATGCGGGCCAGCCCGTACAGCAGCTGGTCAAACCCGATATCTTCCGGCTCCCCTATTGTAAATCAAAGGGCAATCTTCTACCCATACATCAAACAGGCCGCTCACTTCCAAAAACTCGGCAAAAAAGATCCGTTGTCCAAAGGGCGTGGCTGCGGATTCCTTGTCCCAGGACACCTGAACCAGGCCCCCCAAGGTGGCGACGATCATGGGCTGTACCACCTCCAGAATAACCTTTTTCGGGTATTTTTCCTCTTCACCCATAGGGTGAACCTGCATCAGCAAGGAAAGCCTAATCCTATCAAATGGATAATCTCATTTCAGCAGGAGTAACTGCCGGATTTATGTTTATGGGGTTAATGGCCATTCTTAATTCAGCCGATCTTATCGTATTTTCAATGAGCATTGTTACAGTCATTGGCCCCACTCCTCCAGGCACTGGAGTGATCCATGAGGCTTTATGTTTCACATTATCAAAATCAACATCACCTGTTATTGATCCATCTATCATCCTATTAATGCCTACGTCAATCACGACAACATCATTTTTTACCATATCAGCAGTTATTAGCCCGGGCTTCCCTGCAGCAACAATGAGAACATCAGCCAGTTTTGTATAGAGTGATAAATCATTTGTTTTTATGTGGCAAACGCTCACAGTTGCATCTTTCTGTAGCAACATCAACGCCATAGGTTTTCCTACGATATTGCTAGCGCCAACAATAACAACATTTTTGCCAGAGACTTCGATGTTCGCAGTTTCCAGCAATAATTGGACACCATAAGGAGTGCAAGGCGGAAATATCGTACCACCTGCTACCAAGCCACCAATATTGTACAAATGGAATCCATCCACATCTTTATTTACCGAAATGCAACCTATTATATTTCGCACGTTTACGTGCTCAGGCAACGGAAGTTGAACTAAGATACCATCTATTTCATTGGAAACATTTAGCTCTTCTATCAACCCAACCAACTCATGCTCTGATACGGTATTTGGGAAATGAAAAACTTTTGACATGACTCCGCACTCGTCGCAGGCTTTCGATTTGTTTCTGACGTAGACCTCTGACGCAGGGTCATTTCCGACTAATATAACTGCCAAACCTGGTGCACGGCCATCGTTTTTTAAACGTAATGACCTATCAAATAGACTTGCACGGATTTCTTTCGAAAGCGCGCGCCCATCAAGTATTCTGGCGGACATTTTGTGCTTCCTTTTTTAATATCCAAGGAACAAAGTGATAATCGCTCTCTACATTCTTATTTCATTCCGGCTCCCGGTATCCATTCGGTTCCAGCCAAAGGAATATGAGCCATTGCTGCCGCTTCTATGGTGAGCGCTACCAAGTCCTCCCTTTCGAGGTGGTGGACATTATTTTTCCCGCATGCCCTGGCAATAGTCGTAAGCTCCATGTTCAAGGTTTTTAAGTAGTTTGTTAGACGTTTCGCCCCTATCTCCGGACGAAGTCGCTGTTCGAGAAGCGCATCCTGAGTGGTGATGCCTACCGGACACTGGCCGGTATGACAATGATGGCAATATCCGGATTCTGTTCCAATCTTCAAATAATCCCGCGCTGCGGAAATATGCTGCCCGCTAGAATCTATCCAACTCTCACTATTGCAGCCCAACGCCATAAGCACACCTTGACCAATAGATACCGCATCCGCACCCATTGCTAAGGCCTTCGCAACGTCCGCCCCCGTTCTGATTCCCCCAGAGATGATTAACTGCACGGTCCCTTTCATATTCATATCTTCAAGGGCATCCACTGCTTGCCGCAGAGCGGCAAGAGTTGGTATACCTATGTGCTCGATAAAGCAGGTTTGAGTTGCGGCAGTCCCCCCCTGCATGCCATCCACCACAATCACATCCGCGCCAGCGTGCACGGCCAGCTTTACGTCATGATACGTGCGTGTGGCTCCGACTTTGACATAAATCGGCTTCTCCCAATCCGTGATTTCTCGCAATTCATGAATTTTGATGGTCAAGTCGTCCGGTCCAGTCCAGTCGGGATGCCGCGAGGCGGAACGCTGGTCGACACCCGCCGGCAATGTTCTCATTTGTGCGACGCGCGGATTCACCTTTTGCCCCAGGAGCATGCCGCCTCCCCCCGGTTTAGCTCCTTGTCCGATAACGACCTCAATAGCATCTGCCCTACGTAAATCATCCGGATTGAAGCCATAGCGCGAAGGCAAACATTGATAGACTAAGACTTTTGATGAATCTCGTTCCTCCGATGTCATGCCGCCATCTCCCGTGGTAGTCGAAGTGCCCACCTCACTTGCCGCCCGGCCCAGTGCTTCCTTTACATTCGCGGAGAGCGCACCAAAACTCATTCCGGCCACGGTAATTGGTATCTCTAATTCCACTGGCCTAGAGGCAAATCGAGTACCTAAAATGGTTTTTGTTGCACACTTTTCTCGATATCCCTCCAAGGGATAGCGGGTCAGGGATGCTCCGAGAAAGACTAGGTCGTCGAAGTGGGGAACCTTACGTTTAGCACCCAGTCCGCGGATCTCATAGAGACCATGCGCCGCGGCACGTTGGATATAATCCAGCGTGTTGCGATCATATCCCGAGGATTCCTCTTTGGAGATTCTTTTATCGCCGTTATGACTTTCGTTCATGATGTACTCCTCAGTATTCCTGGTTAGCATCGGCGTTCCAGTGGTACAAACTTCGAGCCGAAGCGATACGCTTAAAATCGCTTGGCCGGTGCGTGCTAAAACTTGCCCCTGCCTGATTCAGCAAAGATTCGAGCGCTTGATGATCGTCGACCGTCATATCCTCTACGCGCGCATCGGCACCCAAAGATTTGATATGCCCTTTCACATATACTACGGCTTCATAGAGAGAGTCACCCAACGCATCCCCCGCATTCCCACAGATCACTATGCGACCGGCCTGGGCCATAAATGCCGAAAAACTGCCTACGGATCCGCCCACCACGATATCACCGCCTTTCAACGAAATTCCACAGCGTAAACCCGCGTCACCATCGATAATGAGAAGCCCACCGTGAGCTGAGGCACCTGCGGAGTTGGAGGCAAAACCGCGGACATGTACCAGACCACTCATCATATTTTCGGCGACACCCGTACCCGCATTGCCATCAACCAAGACGGAGGCATGCTGGTTCATTCCTGCAGCGTAGTATCCCACATGCCCACGAATCTCCACTTGACACTTTACGTTTAGTCCGGCAGCAATATTATGAGCGCCATCAGGATTTTCGATAGTGATTTTTGGTGCCGTGCTATTCGCAATTTCGTGATGAAGAAATTTATTGATCTCCCGCACGGAAGTGGTCTGCAGATCAAATTTTATACTTTCCATACATACATCTCCTCTGGGGCGGGCTCAAAGATACGCGCTTTCTGTATATCCGGCAGATGGGCCAATGACCGAAACTCTGAAGCGATCGCCACATAATCATCCGTCTCTGCCACAACAGCAGGCTTGCAAGCAAAGGGATCGCGGATCAAGGCGAGCTGATTTGCAGTGCCCATGAGCAAAGTAAAGAATCCATCCAACTCGGTGAAACTTTTTTGTATAGCTTCTTCCAGAGTATCCCCTTCACGCAGTCGCCATTCCAAAAATCGACATGCGGCTTCCGTGTCATTATCAGTATCGAAGTGAATACCATGACCTTCCAGCATCCGACGGATGCCATATGGATTAGACAAAGATCCATTGTGCACCAGACAAAAATCCTTTCCTGCGGTGAAAGGATGAGCACGGTCTGGTGTAACGGCAGACTCTGTAGCCATACGTGTATGGCCAACCAAGTGACTACCCTGTAGCAGGCCTAGACGGTAGCGACTGACCACTGCTGCTGGACTCCCCACATCCTTAAATACATCAATGCTATTTCCAGTAGATAAAATATGAATTGCGGGATAATGCTCATGGATCCAATGCTTAACCGGCTCAGGGTTCCCCACAAACGTCAGTATGCCATGGTTGTCACAGCGATGAATAGTGGACGAGATACCCAAGGTTTCGTCGGCTTGATGTCGCATTCCGGTCCAGTCAAAATCAGCCCCCTCTGTCGTCAATCCGGCGTACAAGCTTATTTTAATCTGGCCAACGGGAAGTGGCCTGGAGAAAATCGCAAGACCCGCAGAATCCGGGCCCCGCTCGGTCATACCGATCAGCATAGGCACCATCCACTCACCCAAATGGACGCGTAATGCCTCTTTCTTTATGAGTAATCCGATAATGCCGCACATGATAGTGTTCCCCTTACAAAGTCTCCGATGAATGATTTACAAGCATAAACTCAGAAGAATTCCAGATAACTGGAGAGCTCCCAGTCAGAAACATGGCGCATATACTCCACCCACTCCATGTGCTTTAGGGTTAAAAATTCTCCCGACACAGAGCCAAGGGCAGACAGCAGAATGTCATCTGCCTCAAACGCCAAGAGAGCCTCATGCAAGTTTTGCGGCAAAATGCTGACGCCCTCTCTTTTGAGATCTTCGGGTGACCACTCATATAAGTTAGCGTTCTTGGGCTCCCCCGGATCCAGGGCACGATCGATACCGTCGATACCAGCGGCGATTACAGCCGCAGTGGCAAGGTAGGCGTTGCAAGCACCATCGGGCAAGCGGAGTTCCAGGCGCCCCCCAGGAATACGCACCATCGATGACCGATTGTTATCTCCATAACTGATATAGGCGGGTGCCCATGTCGCACCGGTGAGCGAGCGCCCCACTACCAAACGCTTGTAAGAATTCACCGTGGGCGCGCAGATTGCTGCCAATGCAGATGCGTGCGCCAGTACGCCCCCCAGGAAATGATACCCCAGGGGAGAGAGTTGAAGCCCTCGGGGATCGTCGGCATCGGCGAAGAGATTTCTTTCTCCATCCCCAATAGACATATGCATGTGCATACCATTACCGGGCCGATTTGCAAAAGGCTTGGGCATGAATGAGCAGATCAGACCCATTTCATGTGCAATTTCTGCAGCGGCCATTTTGAAAAAAGTAAACTGGTCGCAGGAGGTAAGGCAGTCGCTAAAGGTATAATTGACTTCGAACTGTCCATTCGCATCTTCGTGATCGATTTGATATACGTCAATACCACTAGCGATCATGCTGTCTACCAGTTTCTCAAGAAATACTCGGGAGCGAGATAACCCTTTGTAGTCATAACAGGGTTTTGGCAGCGCATCACTGGGATCACAAGGTGAAATCACACCATCTGAGCCACGACGCAACAAAGAAAATTCCGGTTCCAGCCCGGTGTAGAAGGTAAGACCCAGCTCACTTAATCGTGCGATCTGCTTTTTTAAAGTCACTCGAGTGTCGTTGGGCCATGGCTTTCCCTGCACATGCCCATCACAGACGATGCGTGCGTAACCCGGCTGCCACGGTACCAGCGAAAGCGTCGAGAGGTCTCCAACGGCCATAAAGTCTGGTCCATGTGGCGCTATGCCTAAACCCCACACCGCAAATCCCGCGAATCCCGCACCATTGCCAAGAATCGTCTCGAAATGTTTCACGGGTACCGATTTGGTTTTGGCTGTACCGTGAATATCAACGAACTGCGCAAGCACATATTTGATCTGATTTTCCGAGAGAAATTTTCTTGCAGCTTCAATATTCATTTGCCGTAACCCTCCGTAACATAGATAAAGTAGTTCCTGGCTGATTTATTGACAAGCCGAATCTCTGCTAAAGCGAATCTGAGAACCACCCAGTTCATTACCGATCCCCAACAAGGTGTTCCATAAATAAAATCCATAGGTATTATCTGCCCATATCAGAAAGTGCGGCTGGCCTTGATCCTGTTTAGGTAAGATAATCACATTCACGCCGATCATCGACGTGAGAACAATGGGTTGGGCAGTCAAATTCAGCGCCTCAAAGTGCAGGCTACAAACCTGCCTGAGAAGGTTGTCCGCCTGAGTCCCACCGAGCTCGAATGCACAATCCTGGCGTAAAACAGGGTAAACCGACGCTTCTCGCGGAAGACTTTTAGCCTTGTTAACAACGTCTGCTGTACTTTCGACCAGGAATTCCGAATCACCCAAACGCAAAATCGCAGTTTCCGCCTTCATCCTCCAACTGTTGGGCCTGTCTGGCACAGTTAAATCCTGGTTCTCCAGCCACTCCAACGCTCCACGCCCTTTGCAACCAAAGCGCGGGTGCAGGGTGCGGTCGGCAATCCAGATCGCTGCATCCTGGTTAATCGTGGATAAAACACTTCCTACCGAGGGGATCTCGGCGGTATGGAAGGGGCTCCATCTGTCAGCATCTACGCGCATATCGTCTCCTTCTGGCGCATTTGACCGGGATCGTAGAATGGTAATGATGTTATCTGTGCAGTGACGAAATCACCGTTGGTCTGACGGATTTCGAAAGAGGTCGCAGACGACGCCAAATTTGGAGCAACCAATGCCAAACCGATGTGGGCTTTGATTGTCTGACTATAGGCGATACTGGTTACCCGTCCGGCAATTTCTCCGGCATGAATAATCAGGTGGCACTCCTGCGGGGGACATCCCGAGTATTCCTGTGGTATTTTAAATCCAACCAATTGCTGCCGCAGGGTTTTTTTTGCGAGAATTTGGAGGCTGCGCTTACCAACGAAAAAAGGCTTATCCATTTTGATCGCCCATCCGAGACCTGCCTCATAGGGATTCGTGAGGCCATCTGTATCCTGTCCGATTATCACATGTCCCTTTTCTAAGCGCAGGACGCGTTGCGCTTCCACACCGAAGGGTCGAATGTTGAAAGGGCGTCCCGCTTCCAGGAGCGCATCCCAAAGGGTTATTCCATATTCAGCAGGAACGTGAATTTCGTAGCCCCATTCCCCCACAAAACCCACACGCATTAGACGCGCGGGGATGTCGGCTACCGTCCCTTCCCGGATTGCCAAATACGGAAAAGATGCGCCAGAAAGATCTATTGCCGTAAGTTTTTGCAGTACTTCCCGGGATTTTGGGCCAGCAACATTCATGGCAGAGAATGCGCTGGTATGATTAGCGAGGCCACAATTCAATCGCCACATCGTATTGAGACGGCTCAACTCCCGATAAATCGCGGCTGCTCCCGAGGTCGTCGTGGTAAAGTAAAAATGATCCTCAGCCAACCGTGCAATCACACCATCGTCAATGACCACACCCGCCTCATCACACATAACGGCATAGCGCGTCATACCCACTTTTAAATTGGCATATTTTGAGACGTAGACGCGCTCCAACAGTTCCACTGCCTGCGGCCCAAATACTTCGAGCTTCCCTAATGTGCCAACATCTATCAGGCCTACAGAGGATCGGACTGCTGTTACTTCCTCTTGAATACATGCACTGCGATTATAACCCGGCAGTGCATAATACTCAGGACGCAGCCACTCGCCCGCGCGCATAAAGAATGCGTTAAGAGCGACGTGGCGGGGGTGCACAGGGGTCCGGCGTTCTGGATGAAATCCGCGTCCAGCCAAATGAGATAACGGTACTGGATGAAAAAATGGACGGGCGGTAGTCGTACCTACAACGTCTGGACGCTGGCCGGTCAACCGCCCCAAAATACGCAGGGCATTCATATTAGAATGTTTACCCTGGCTGGGGCCCATTCCATTCGTTGTGAAACGCTTTAAGAGCTCAATATTGTCAAAACCTTCCTGCACAGCATTCTCGAAATCCTTGAGCTGCAGATCTTCGTCAAAATCCACAAAATTTTTGCCTTGTGGATGAGAAACCATAGGCCAGGGAAAGCTTGGGCACGTCGTCCCGGGAGCAATATCCACCTCGATAGCCTTTCCAAATCCAAGGTAAGCTGCTGCAGCACTGCCGGCACGCTGGCCATCCCGTAGTCGGGCATCTGGGTTATAGACACCATTTACTCGGCCACAGGTAAAAATCCCGCGGGTCAGATCCCTTGGGATAAATTGCTCCAGCGCATCCGCATAATGCATCTGCGTATTGGCTTGGTAGAGAAGATTGGCGCCAGGAGACCAACCCACACTCATAATAATTCCGTCACACTTAATTTCACGGATGGTGGCCAGATCTGCCTTACCATTCGAGAATGATGCTACACGAGCTACACCCACAACATGATCCTTCTTAGCGGGTAGTGCCTCGTAGACACAGCAGCCATAGTATAACGGTATCCCATGATTAGTAAGCGATTTGGAGAAAGGATTTTCTACTGCCCCCTCTGGGCGCATATCGACTATTGCGGCGATTTCAACGCCGTGGGCCCGCAAATCCAGTGCAAGCCGATAGCCATCATCGTTGGCGATCAATACGACGGCCATCTGCGCAGGCCGCACCGCGAACCGATACATCAAGCGCTGGGCCGCGGATCCCAACATGACTCCCGGGAGATCATTATTCCTGAACACTGCGGGCTGCTCAAAGGCACCCGTTGCAAACACCACAGACTTCGCCCGCAACTTGGTCATTTTGCGTTCAGATACCAGTGCTAGCCAATGATCTGCGTAATAACCAGCCACCGTCGTACACGTAAGAATACGAATCAACGGGTGTGCTTCGACCTTCTCTAAAAGCTGCTTTATGCCATGCCAGAAACTATGATCTCCACCCCGTTGGTAATGTCCGCTCCCACCACAGTGCGGGTTTTCATCAATGAGCAGCGTATCGGCACCTTGCTCTGCAGCTGCCAGTGCGGCCGCAAGCCCAGATGGCCCTGCTCCGATAACCGCTACCGAACAAAAATCGTAGTCTTTGGGAGTAAATATCCGGGGTGTTTCAAAGTCGACCTTCCCCAAGCCCGTTATGCCGCGGAACAATCGTTCCCAATGCGGAAAAAGTTTCTTACTGTGGAACGCTTTATAATAAAAGCCGACCGGCAACAGTGATGAAAGATGATTTAATATTTTGCTTTGGTCTTTTTCAAGGCCCCCCGTCGTATTCACCACATTTAGCTGCATTTGAGATTCAAGCGCTGTGACATCTGCACGGAGATTCAAGTGTTGGTCCCATTGCACCATCACATTGACGTCATGATTCGCCAGCGACAATATGCCTCGTGGCCGGTGATATTTGAAACTGCGCCCCAAGAGTCTTTGACCTGCTGCCCAGAGTGCACTGGAGATCACATCTCCCTCAAAACCCCAGAATATTTTGCCTTCGAACTTGAAAGAGATCGGCTTTTCACGATCAAGCCACTCCCCTTCCACGGGAGGAAGTCGATAAGGTTGCAACATCTATACGCCCTCCTCATACAAGTAAGTCTGAACCATCTGATCTGTAATCGTATTGCGTTCCGCAATAAACCAGGTGTTACTTGGAATATGGCACCACCATTCTTTTTTTATCCCTGCAACTCCATTTCGATTGAACACGTAGCCCGCCCATTCTTGATCTGTACAAGTTTCGGGGTCTGGGGAGACTTTTAGCTCCCCCCAATAAAAGAATTCGGAAACAGGACGTGATCCGTGGATTGGACAATCAATCATTTTCATAATGCGATCTCCATATCACCTAATGCCCTACAGATGCCGCGCCTTTTTCACCGGTCAGCGCATAAGAACGAAATCGATCTAGAGAAAACTCGCTAATGAGCGGATGTGTAGCATCTAATGCTACGGTGTGTGCCATAGTTTTACCCGCTATAGGGGTTGCCTTGAATCCCCAAGTACCCCAGCCAGCGTCGAGATAAAACCCTTCTACAGAAGTTTTTCCCATTATAGGGGCGAAATCTGGAGTCATATCGGCCATTCCAGCCCATTGTCGTACAATTTTGACGTGAGAGAGGAACGGGAAAAGTTCTAGAATATGCGCAGAAAGCCCTTCCGTGAAATCTAGTGTCGATCGTGTAGAATGCAGCTCATACGGATCGAGAGAAGCACCCAGTACCAGTTCTCCGCGAGCCGATTGGCTGATGTAAACATGCAAGCTGCCAGAAACAATGATGGGGTTTAACCAAGGTTTCATCGGCTCGCTCACCATCGCCTGCAAAGGATGGATGTAAATTGGACTTTGCAGATCTACCATATTCATCAGGCGCGGTGTAGAGCCCGCTACGGCACATAAGACTTTCTCCGTATGAATAAATCCGCGTGACGTTTGCACACCAGAGACCTTGCCAGAACAGACTGTTATTCCCGTCACTTCTGTTTTTTGGTGGATTTCGACTCCGCGTTTGTCAGCTCCTCGACCATAACCCCAAGCTACCGCATCATGTCGAGCGATGGCCCCAGGTGCATGGTAAAGCGCCCCAAGAATTGGCGCGTGGCCTCCACAGGTCATATCCATCATGGGTAATTCGCGATGAATAAATTCGGGATGAACCAGTTCAGACTCCACTCCGTAATGTTTATTGACTTCGGCGCGCCAACGCATGGTACGCAGAGCAGAATCGGTATGCGCCAGAGTGTAGTGGCCGCGTTTGGAGTAGAAAAGATTCAAATCAAAATCTTCGGAGAGGTCTTCCCAAAGCTTGACTGATGCATCGTAAAAACGCACTCCCTCCGGGGTGATGTAATTTGATCTTATAATTGTGGTATTCCGTCCGGTGTTTCCACCGCCGATATATCCTTTTTCCAAGACACATACATTGTTGATACCGTGATCATGGGCGAGGTAGTAGGCAGCCGCTAAGCCATGACCACCAGCTCCGATAATTACCACATCATAGGAATCTCTCAGTTCTGCATGCGTCCGGAACATCCGACCTTCGGGATGCTCCGGGGACAGCGCAAATCGCATTAAACGCCAAGGCATGTTGTCATCCCCTTCTATACATTATCGAAATACCACGGTCTTCGATCCATTAAGCAGGACTCGATCTTCTAAGTGATACCGCAACCCACGGGCAAGTACCGATTTTTCGACATCGCGACCAGAGCGCACCAGCTCTGGAGGTCCATTGGAGTGATCTATACGAATCACATCCTGTTCTATGATTGGCCCCTGATCCAGTTCGGATGTGACATAATGACAAGTGGCGCCGATGAGTTTAACTCCCTTATCGTAGGCTTGGTGGTAAGGTTTTGCGCCAACAAATCCGGGCAGGAAGCTGTGGTGAATATTGATGATTCGTCCCGGATATAGTTCACACATCCCTGGGTTAAGCACCTGCATATACCTTGCCAGGACTAGTACATCGCCTTGGACTGTGTCGAAAAGATCAGCGACTTTCTGAAAGGCTATATGTTTCTGTTTCGGATCAACGGGAACATGATGAAAGGGAATGTCGTGCCATTCCACAAATGACCGAAAAGTATCATGATTAGAGATAACGCAGGGGATGTCGATGTTCAGCTCACCAGTCCTCCATCTTCCTAGCAAGTCGTAGAGGCAGTGGCCCAGATTGGAGACCATAATGACAACACGCTTTTTTATGCGGCTGTCGGATATCTGCCAATTCATTTCAAACTTCTGCGCAATTTCATGAAACTGCTCACGAAACACATGAACGTCAAAAGGAAGCGAATGGGCCACAATCTGATTCCGCATGAAGAAACGGCGTAGGTCCGGGTCCGCATAATGGCTAGCTTCGATGATCCAGCCACCATTACTCGCTATGAAGTCTGATACACGGGCAACGATACCCACTTGGTCTGGGCAAGATACTGTCAATGTAAAAAAATCAATATCAGGCATGGCATCAACCCAAAAACTCTTTCAGTAGGTAAAGCATAACATGCATGATTCTCTGAATGCAAGTTTTTTTCCCAGCGTGAATCTTCTTGCAATTCGCGAGGCGGCGATGTACAAGTACGAAGCATGGACAATAAAGATTCGGACCACGGCCTTGAGCGATATATTGGCAACACCATACGTGAGCTTAGAAACAAACAAGACCTCACGATCTCAGATGTCTCTGACCTAACAGGAATCAGTAGGGGCATGCTCTCTAAAATAGAAAACGCCCAAACTGCAATGAGTCTGGATACCCTGTCACGACTTAGCAGAGCTCTCGGCGTTTCGCTCTCCACGCTTTTTCGAAACTATGATGTCCCCGATGGGGGTGCACAAATGGTTAGGCACGGTGAAGGCATGGAAGTGGTCCGTCGAGGTACCAAACGCGGCCATACATATCATCTCCTTGCATATGATCAGGGGCCCAGTAAACAATTTGAGCCTTTTTTAATAACGATGAACGACGAATCTGAGGTCTTCCCAACTTTTGAGCATCCTGGCACTGAGTTCATCCACATCTTAGATGGTGTGATAGAGTATCGCCACGGTCAAAAAACTTATGTACTAAAGAAGGGGGATTCGCTTACCTTTCGCGGTGACATTCCACACGGCCCAGAAAATCTTATAAAACTACCAATAAGCTTCTTATCTATTATAATTTATAATACTAGCAATGCCAATTAACAATGTTTGCTTCCATTCCAGACCATAACTGCGCGACAACCTTAATTGAAGTTGCCGCGCTATTTTGTTATGATTAAAAAATAAAAATCATTTCCTTCCTATGATTACCCCCTCATTCCCTTCGAGATCAAGTTCCACTCGATCAAGTATAGCCGGAGAGAAAAGCTTAAGGCGGACCAGTATAGCCACGCCGAAGAGTAAATACGCAATAAATATATAAGGCAATAAATTAAGTGGGTAGGCCGGGACTGGGTATACACTACCAAAGAACGCGGCCGCCATAAGGCCAGCACCAGCTATACCAAGAAAAACTGACGTAACAGATCCGATTCTTTTTTTGGCGAGATATATTGGGGCAGAAATACTAATTAAAAGATAGACAAATATAAAGCCAAATGTCGCCACCGTTCCGGCAATGTCGTACGTATTCATAGATCCCTGACCAATAAGAGCTATCGGGCCGATTACCGAAAGAACGGAACTAATGGTTACCGCGATATGGGGCGTTTGATGTGTGGTATGCACCAACCCCATGGATCTATGCACGAATTGATATCTGCCCATGGAAAATAACAAGCGTGATCCAGCATTTATAGATGCCAAAACACAAGCAAACAGACTTAATGATGCAATGCCGTAAACAGGCGCTGACAGGGCCGTAAGGTTAAGATAACCTAAAAGCGTTTCTAGCGGTGCCGAGTCGTTACCAAATGCAGTAGCATTCCCCTTGTAGGCGGTAATCATTGCAAAGGCCATTATCGTAAAGAATGCTCCAGCAAATAACATGCTGCCCATCACGGCACGCGGAATGTTTTTCGTGGGGTCTCTAGTCTCCTTTCCGAGCGTTACAGAGCTTTCAAATCCGACGAATGAAAATATTGCCAGAACCACGCCTTCAAACATCCCTGTTACGGAAGCACCTGACATTCCAGCCTGGGTGTAGACAACGGCCGGAGAGTAGTGCTTTCCAACTACAGTAAAGATTAATACTGTAATTACAGTAACAGATATTGCTTCAATTACAAGGCTGATTCGCGACGAAAGTTTGATGTCTCTATATGCTAGATACCAAGCCAAAAAGCCAAAAATAACATAGCTTATTATGGGGGGTATACTCACACCAAATGGTGCTAGCGTATTGTTGACAAAGATCGCGAGACCTGCCAACAGCGCCATTGCAGTTCCTATGTAGGCGAGTATCAGCGCCCACCCTGTAACTCCGCCCATCATTGGACCCAGCGATCGCGAGATGAAGATGAAGAATGAACCAGCTGCAGAGAATCTACTTGCCAAGGTAGACATGTTAAGCCCGACTATAATAAGGGCGATTGTCGCCGCTACATATACCAACCATGTACCTTGTCCAGCAAGGGCCACTACAGCGCCCATATTTAGTGCTGGAGTCAATGTTGGAGATATATTAGCAAGAGATTGCCCAACGGCCTCCACAAAACCCAGACTTGATCCTTTGAGTGATTGCGTTGACTCAAGATTTGTTACCATGCCGTTTCCTCCTGATAGACATAGTTTCCATGCAGGAAATATGCCATATTGCGAGTTATCCGTATCTTATTGAACAATAAGATGATTGTTCTTATGGAGCTATAAAACGATGCTGGGTGTTGCCCCAATTTGGGGCGTAATGGTACCTAACGCACTATGAGTGCGCGCAGCAAACGACATCCACAGCTACCGCCATGCCTGAATCGCCGCTCTTTTGCAGCTACTCCTGCCGCCGTAGAAACTCGCCGTACTCACGGACACCTTGCGGCAAAATGCCCCAATAATCAGGCCGCTGACCGCCTGCTGCGCCAATAGCGCCCGCCAGCCTTCCGCGCTGCGCCGCTGGTACTTTCTCTGTGTCTCCGATGCCATCATCCATGATCTCCTCAGTCCATGTCCTGGGAGACCATTCTGCACATCTGAAAAATCCAGAATACAACGCCGCTCAGTTACCGCTTACCGCAGGCCTGCCAGTTCCGCCTGACCTTTCAGGACATCTTTACGATCAAGAATCGCCACTAAGGTGCCTGCTCTTGAAAGCCTTGTTGGAAAATGCCAAGGCGAGCGGCATACCGCCTATCGTCAAGGTCTACACCATCATGACCCTTGGAATGGTTGCTCCGCTGGTTTGAGAGGCAGATTAATAACGACATTCTCGAAGGCATCAATAGCCTCATCCAATCCGCCAGGGCGAAAGCCCGGGGTTACCGTACCCACAAGAATTTTATCAATATGGCTTATCTGATCCTGGGCAATCTGGATCTCAGGATACCCACTTGAAATGACGAAGAACCTGTAGCCGTTATTTACCGAATAGATTCCAACCTCTCAATGCACAAAAATGATGCACAGATCTCCGAATTTAGGCATTTATAGCACCAAAAAAGTGCGGTACCCTCATTTTATAGTATAAATAAATCTTCAAATATCAACATACCACAGATATAAATTAATCATATCATTATGTTATGAAAACTAAACTAAACTGGCATATTTCTTGCTTCTATTTTAACGCTGTTGCATTTACATCTATATAACTTATCAACGGAGCCCTCAATGAAACAATCTATGCGTTTACGACTTCTTCTCACAGGATTATTTTCTGCATCCATCGCATCAGCAGGGTATGCTCATGCATCTGGATTTTCCATTCCAGCGCCTTTGAAAATAGACGCTGGGCCCATCGGTAAAGTCAACGTGCAGGGGGTCGTATCTGGTATGGGGTTTTTGCAAACTAATCCTTCTGGTTCAGGTCTAAATGGCAAAAATGCCGGAGCAGATATTACTAGCGGCTTAATCACCGTAAGCAAATCGACCGGGTTGATCCAATTCAACTTAACAGCCGGTGCTTATAATTTTCCATCTTTAGGCGAACCTTTCAGCTCTACCAGTTCCACTATCAGTGATTTTGGTGCACTACCATTAGCTTATGTGACCATTGCTCCTTTGAGCAATTTCTCGGTGAGTATTGGAAAACTTCCCAGCCTTTTAGGATATACCGGAATATTCACCTACGAGCGCACGAACATAGAAGGTGGCTTTCCCTGGTATTTGCAAACAACAGTGAGCCGTGGCGTACAAGTCAACTACAGCATGGGTCCAGTTTCCGCGTCTGTGTCATGGAATGATGGCTATTATACAAATCGATATAATGTAGTTTCTGGATTGGTCACCTTTGCCATCAATTCTGATAACTCACTATCTATTTATGGTTTCGGGAACGCTGGTCATACGGGCAGCATTACTAGCACAACTCGTTACTCACCTAATGGCTATGTCAATGCTGAACTTGCCCTAGATAATAGTCAGATATATGGTGCCTACTACACATACACAGGATCTAATTTTACGATCACTCCAGAGGTGCAGTACATTCACACTCCGAAGAGCGTCGCATTAGGGACTTCAGCAAGTTCTTCTAACATCAGTGCCATGATCCACGGGGCTTATGATATCAGTAATCACTGGTCAATAGCTGCCGGCATAGACTATGAACATTCCAGTCAATCCGAAACAAATGGTTTTTATTTCGGCTATGGTCCTGGATCCAGTGCTTTGGGTGTCATGATCACGCCCACCTATACAAACGATGGATATTTTATTCGTGATGAGTTGTCCTATGTGCGTCTAAGCAATTACACGAATGGTATTGGTAATGACAACAGACCAGATCAGATCCGGGATATTCTTGAAACCGGCTTCTGGTTCTAAAACAAGTTAGTTTTAAAAAGGAACGTTTGCTAAACGCAGGCGTTCCTTATATCGGATACCTCGCACAACCTTCCCATTTCGGTTGTGTACGACAAACTATAACTAACTGAAAGAAATTGGATATGACCGATGACGTCCAGAAAACACACGATCAGAACTGACCTGTTTGCCGCGGACCTGCACCATTAAAAACGGGATCAGTTAGGCGATCCGCTCCTGCAGGTTGGCTCCTGCACCCACTTTACGGCGCTGGCAGCGCAGGTGGATGGTGCGGCCCCTAGAGCGGTGAGTCCCCAGGGTGGTCGCCCTCCTTGTCCCACAGAAGTCATGGTACGGATCTTGGTATTGAAACACCTGTATAATCCTTCGGATGAACAGATGGAGTACCAGCTTCTGGATCGCCTGCCACAGCTATCAACGTTTCTGCGGCCTACTGGATGCGGCGCGCCTGCCTGACCCCACAATCATCTAGCATTTTGAGAACCGCATCGGGGTAGCCGGTGCCGAAGCACTGTTTGCGGCTGTGGAGCGGCAAATTCTACAGCACGGTTATATGGCGCGAGAGGGTCAGATCATTGATGCCACACTGGTCCCCGTGCCAAAACAACATTTTTCCCGAGAGGACAAGGAACTACTCAAAAAAAAAGGCCATGCCCGCTGACTGGAGCGCCGCCAAACATCGCCAGAAAGATCTGGAAGCGACCTGGACGAAGAAGCATGGGAAAAGCACCCATGGCTTCAAGCTCTCTGTCTGTGTGGACCGCAAACACAAACTCACCCGAAAATGGGTGACGGATACGGCCAGTGCCCATGACAGCCAGCACTTTGAAGCGGTTCTGGATGATTGGAATACCCGCGCGGATGTCTATGGGGACAGAGGCTACCCCAGTCAGGAGCGTGAAGAACAACTCAAGGCCCAAGGTTATCGGGGTCGTATCCAACGCAAAGGCAGCCGTAACCACCCCCTCTCCGAATGCCAGCAACGACGTAACCACAACATCCCAAAGTACGGGCGCGGGTAGAACACGTCTTTGCGGCCATAGAACAAATGGGCGGCAAGCGTATTCGGACCATCGGCCAAGTACGCGCAAGCTTTGCGAAGACCATGATGGTCGTGACCTACAACATCAAACGCCTGACCTTTCTCGAAAAGGGGCCGATCAAAGCAGCAGTATGCCCGTAACGCGGAAAATCATGGGAATATGGTCTCAAAAAACACCGTTTACTAAAAAATCCGTAGCAAAATGTCCTGAATCCTGGTTTTAGGGGATAACTTCGTCATGAAAGCTGGTTTTTCGAGCTGCCCTATCGCTAATTATTTATGGGGCCTGGATGTAGCGAAAAGACAGAGTATCTCCCCTGCAATATGCGCGGCGGCAATGGCCGTAATTTCACCATGGTCATAAATAGGTGCCACCTCCACGACATCGGCACCAACCAGATTCAAACCCGCCAAACCCCGCAGTATACCCAACACCTGGGGATTACTAAGACCACCTAAAACCGGCGTACCGGTTCCTGGCGCAGTAGCCGGGTCCAGACAATCAATATCAAAGGTCAAATACACAGGACCATCTCCGAGTATCTCGCGGATTCGCCCGACCAGGTCTTTCTCCGAAAACTCATGTACCAAAGGCGCTGGCATCTGGTGAATACCCAAGGTGTCATCATTCCAGGTACGAATCCCTACCTGTACTGAATGATCTACGTCAATTAGGCCCTCCTTCACGGCTTTGTAAAACATCGTCCCATGACTGATGCTTTCGCGATTTTCGTCGGGCCAAGTATCGGTGTGAGCATCAAAATGCAGCAAACGCATTGGCTGCCCAAGGTATTCTGCAAACGCTGCTAGCAGAGGGTAGCTGACATAGTGATCTCCTCCGAAGCTGAGTAATTTCACTCCCCGATCCAGAATTGACAGCGCATGTGTACGTATTTGTTCGTAAATAGCCAATGGGTGATGTGCATCTAACTGTAAATCTCCCAAATCGACTCCCCTGATTCTCTCCAAAGGATTAAAACCCCATGGGAACATTTTGCGTCGTGCCAACTGTGCACTTGCCGCACGAATTGCCCCCGGACCAAAGCGGGCACCTGGACGGTAGGTCGTCGCCAAATCAAAGGGAATACCAGAAATGACAACATCTGCGGATCCATCCTCCCCGAAACCGGGGGGGCACCGCATAAAAGTGGAGATACTGTTGTAGGTGTTAATTTCCGGATTTTGCCGGACATCAGAAGTTGCTCCACTGTATTCATGTTCCATAAGTATCTCCTGACTACATAATCCTTTTTCTATAAGTCAACTGGTCCCATCTCCAAAAGACAATCTCCTGGACCTGGGTTTTGTGGATGTGATTTTCCACCTAGATGATGCAGGACGCCCCAGACAGCATTGAGGGCTGTTTGAATAGCTCCTTCTGCCCATCCTGGGGTAAATGAAATATCGTCACCCGCGAGAAAAATGCCTCTTTGCTTAATTGGAAAAGTTCGTTGATAAAAATGAGTATACATCAATCTGTTATATCGATAGTGGCCAGGTAAGGCACCCTTGAAAGCACCCAGAAAATTTTCTTCCATTTCCCACGAGATTGTTACTGGGTTACTTTTGATATGACTAGCGATATCCACATCAGGATAAATCTTCGACAAGGACGACAAAGACAGTCGGGTACGTTTTTCGATGGAAAGAGGCAACATTTTCAGTGCGTCCCCCATCCAAGAGTAGGTCAAGCAAATAACAGCTGGTCGCTCTAATCCATACTCAAAAAGATAGGTACCACGTGTCAAACGGTCTGTGAGTGTCATACTCAGTGACTGAGCATTCGCATTGTACTTTGTATGCTTCCAGAAGGGTCGATCCACCAGCACGAAGGTTTTAGATGACTGCATATAGCGAGTTCGATCCAAAGCCATCCACATACGGTCAGAAAAAAGGGCCTCTTCTACTTCAATAGACGTAGTCAACAACCAGCTCTGACATGTCAACACAACCGCTGCATAAGATTCGGCCATACCCCATTCATTTTCAAGTACCAGAGAGACACCATCCGCATGGCGATATATCCGCTTTACCTTACCGTGTGGAGCCCCGCTGTTCACTTCTTTCAAAGAGCTAGCATGATGACAGTGGTGACTCCAAAGGCCACAGGGTACCTGTTGGGCACCACCTATCACCATGTATTGATGATCATCATACGCGCAAAAAACTACCCGAAAAATTTCCAGCATTGTATTCTGAAAATCTGAATCCCATCCCCCTGTACCAAAACCAATTTGTCCAAAGGTTTCCTTGAATTCATAGGGCAGATTCACAAACGCCTGTGCACTACATAGAAAATCGTAAAATGTCCGGTCATCCCAGCATCGGACCAAACCATTCCAAATTTCTTTGATTTTGGCAACATCTTTTTCGCGCATGGCTTGCTGCAGCTTATCCATTTGCCCGACTTCATTGAGAGCCCTACGCCAAGCACTCATAATATGCGTAAAACTGTCTGGAAAATCTTCCAGGCGGCTCCCATGGTAGCGTCTTCCCAAAAGTTCGACAGTGGTATGCCCCGCCGCCTCGGAAATAGGATTTGGAAAAGCTTGCCTGCGAAGGTTCAGCAAGTCTGCGTAGTGCCAGAATAGTTTACCCGAAGCAGGGAATCTCATCCCGCCAAGTTCAGCGATAATATCACTATCTACCCCTTCAAAGCGATGAGAACGCAGGCGCCCACCTATCCAACCCGCTTCATAAATCACAGGCCGCAAGCCAAGACGCATTAATTCATAAGCTGCGACCATACCCGCTATACCTGCTCCGACAATTGCTACAGGCGTTCCCTTTCGCTCCTCTGGCAAGCCTCCCAATCCATGTCGGGCGGTTAACCAGGGCAAATAATCAAAGGGAAAATCCGGACATAATACCTGAAAATCTATGGATTCCGACATAATCTCCTCACATTCCAATGTCCGGAATATCACCTAATTGCTCCAGGTAAGACCTGGACTCAGAATGTGGTACGGCACAATAAAGGGCTAGCCATAGTACTATTAAACTGAATATGGCTACCAGCAACATGTCCCAATAAAATGGTATCCAGCCAATGCCTCCTACCTCTGAAGTACCCAGTTTCGTAATAATCCACATTCCTCCAAAATAGGGAATCAACCACCAACCATAATTCCAGCCAAAGGCAGTGATCTTGTGCTGCCCGGTGATGTAAAACCATAGCAAAGCTAGCACTAGGAAAATCAGCAACATACCAAAGAGAAAATTAAGTGTTCCTACGCCTGACCAAAAAATAATCAGATTAGCCGCAATGAAAGCAAAAGGCGCAATAACGGGGGCGGCCCACAAACGAAAAGGCCGATGTATGTCAGGTGCTGCTTTGCGGAGTTGCAAAAGAACAATTGGTCCCAAACCATAAGAAAGTGAAGTTATGGATGCAACATAGGTCGTCATTTTCTGCCACGACGGAAAGGGTAGCAAAAACAAAAAACCAACACCAATCACTACAAACACCGCGATAAATGGCACTCCAGTTTTATTGATGGTTGTCAAGTTAGACGTTGGTTTTTTAGGATACAATTCACCAATAGCCATAGTGATGCGGGAACTGGTTGTCGTATACATCATTGCGGTACCTGCAGGGGATACCAAGGCATCCGCGTAAAGCAAATAAGCCAACCATCCCAAGCCCAACATCCCGGCGATGGCCGCAAAAGGTCCGTTAATACCCGGAAAGTTAACCCCTGCCCACCCTTTTGCAGCTAGATATTGGGGATCAACTCCCAAAAGAAAAGCGCTTTGCAGACCAACATAAACCACAATACCAATGACTACAGACACAGTAACCCCTACAGGTATACTGACTCGTGGGTTTTTTGCTTCACCTCCCAGTTCTACTGCCTGCCGAAAACCAAGATAACTAAATACAATGCCGGTAGTAGCAATACTGGCAAACATACCCTTTAGATAACCAGCATGATGGGCAGCCGTCATATGCAGATTCTCGGGGTGAAATGCATAACTCAAGAATAGTACGATGGTAATCAGGGGAATTAGTAATTTAATGACCATCAACACGCGACTAACATTGAGTATGGTACCAATTCGAAACATATTGATAGCTGCTAACAAGCTCAGCAGACTGCCGCTGATCACCAAACCAAGTCCACTCAACAAAGAACTATTAGGCTGTAACAGCCCAGGGATATAATTGTTGGCATAGGTCACCATGGCTACCACTTCCGTTGGTGCTGTAGTGACATACCCCAGAAACAATATCCAGGTCCAGACCATAGCCAACATGGGGCCGTTTCCTACCCGACTGATATGCACGGCTCCGCCGCTACGGGGAATCAGGGGGCCCAATTCTGCATAGCAAAGGGCAAGGGACAGAATTAATAGTCCTCCAATGACCCAAGACCAGATACCATAAGGTCCTGCAGCCTGAGCCGTCAGCATCGGACCCAGCAACCAGCCAGAACCGATAATACCAGTAAGACTCGCGAACAGCAGGCCCAGCATGGTCCCATCTCGCTTCAAGCCCTTGGCGAGGAAAAGTTTTCCGTATTCTGTTCCACCTTGCGGTTGGTTTATTGCCATATTATGCTCCTGCGGCGTTGTTCAAGTTTTGACACAATATTTTAAGCAGAAACTGTGCCACCATCTGGAGCCAAGATTAATATGAACTTTTTAGTATAATACGGGGCATCAACGCACTATGTTGAAGCTCTTTGCACCAGATGGGCGGCCCATTTGCACCAGATATTAACAAATTAGAGCTCAGTCCCCTTTTTTCGAAGAACTCTTTTTGCCAAAACTCCGCATTTCCAGCTACCGGGTTATGATAGGGAGCAAACCCCAAGCTACGGTACAGTGCTTTGGCAGGTAAGTTGTTTTCTAATACCTCAAGGGTGATTTTGCAAAATCCTGCTTGCTTCGCCTCTTCCGCTATCTGCAAGAGTAGGGCTTTACCCACCCCCTGCCCGTGTAACTCTTCTGTTACATAAAAATCGTGGATATTCAGCAGTGGTGCGCACTGAAAAGTCGAAAATCCCTCCAGACAGATAGCCATAGCCACGGGCTTAATTTGGTCATAGGCCAGGAAGGCGTGTACCCAACTCCTTTCTCCCAATGCCTGCCAAATCGCTGCAAGGCTGCTTGCGCTTAGAGCCTCCCCCTGCCCTACCGGCAGACGTGCATAGCTATTTAGGAGGGTGGTGAGTGCCTGTCGGTGATCATCCGAGGAAAAATTTACATGTACCACCTTCAATTCCACGCTTTCATGCCTCCATTATCCGGATATATTCCGCCGCATTGCGGTAATCTTTGAGATAATCATTCGATACTCTTGCAGAACGCACCGCAGCATGATGAATATCGGCAACCAACAATTGCTCTCCAGCCTCAGCGCGTATAATGTCATTCCCAAATGGATCACAAATGACACTTTTCCCAAAATAATCAAACAGTTTATCATGTCCAAAATAATTAGCATAGACGACAAAAACCCCATTTTCTTGCGCTCGGGCTGGAATCAAACGATCTGAGACCGACTCAAACGGACGCATATTAGCTGTTGGCACCACCAACATTTCTGCACCGGCCAATGCCAATGCTCTTGCCACCTCCGGAAACTCCACGTCATAACAAATTCCAAAACCTATACGAAGTCCATGCAGCATAATCGGTAAACAATAGCCCTGGCCCGGATTGAATTGTGTCCGATCTACATCACCGAACAACATAACTTTGCGATAAGTCTGTAATAGTTCACCGCTGGACGAAATGACGTTGATGGAATTATAGACAAAACCAGCCTGGTCACGCTCAGGATACCCATAGACAATATTCAGCTGAGCCGCTCGCGCGCAAGCGGCGATACTTTGCATCGATGCTCCGTTAGCAAACTCGGCCAAGATTTTCACTGCCTCTAATCCGATGGCATAACCCGTCAAATACATTTCCGGGAAAACCAGCAAATCAACATGTTGGCTAACTGCGGATATCACTACGTCTTTTAATTTATTCAAGCGGGCCGGGATATTCTCATCTTCTGTTGAAGATTGATAGATTCCGACACGTAACTGGCCTGCATCAGACATTTGCATTAAACTCCTTGTAAGCGTGCAGGTTCCTGAGAACAGCCTGGACGGAAGTACTAATATAAACCATGCAAATCCCGGGCCAACCTTGGCATACCTTTGCGTTGAAGTATGGTACATGCCCTTACAACGTTTGCGGGATGGCATCAAAATTTTCAGCTTGCCTTTGCACCAATTTCGGGCAAGCACAGAAAATTGTGCACCATACAGATGCTACCTGCCCCATTAAAGCACGCAACATCAGCTCGCAATCCAACGGCACATAGCGTAAATACTGTTTAGATAGTTAGATTTCTGTGAGACTATAGCCGGGTTACCCGTGATGGAGGCAGCGCTATGGCGAGGACAAAAGCGGAATTATCGGCGGGTGTGCGTTTGGCGGATTACCTGACCGTAGGCTTTCTGGTCATGCGTTGTCCGGTGGGAAAAGTGCGGGATGCCTTGGCGTTGCATGACGCACAAAGCCAGCGACAACGCGGGCTACCGCATGAAGTGCTGGTGTATTTTGTTTTGGCCATGGTGCTCTATGCCAGTGTGGCCTATGAAGAAGTTTTGCAACTGGTCATCGAGGGGTTACGTCCGCTGCTCGGTGGTGCTCGTTTGGCCCAGACCGTCGTCAGCAAAGGAGCCATTTCCCAGGCAAGGGCAAGGGTCGGGGCGGCCCCGTTTAAAACGCTGTATCAGAATCAGGTGCAGCCCCACGGTCCGACCGGCATGGCCAGGGTCTGGTATAAGGGGTTGCGCCTTATGGCGATCGACGGCTCGACTCTGGACATGCCCGACGAAGCGGCTAACGCCGACCGCTTCGGTTACCCAGCATCGGCGCGGGGGAGCGCCGCTTTTCCACAGTTGCGCTTTGTGGCGATGGCCGAATGCGGTACACACACCTTGTGTTATGCCGAGATGGGTCCCTACGAACAGGGTGAACGGACTCTGGCAGTGCCTGTCATGGCACACGCGGATGCGACGATGCTGGTCACAGCGGATCGCAATTTTTATAGCTACGCGTTTTGGCAGCAGGGCTTGGCTACTGGTGCCCGACTGTTGTTCCGCCTCGGTAGCGCCCTGAAACTGCCCCGAGAGGAGGTGCTGGCCGATGGGTCCTATCTCAGCACCGTCTATGCCAGTGCCCAAGACCGGAAGAAGGGACGCGATGGCATCCGGGTGCGCGTCATCGAATACACCCTGGACGGGATCCCCGATGCAGAACCCCGCTATCGCCTGGTCACCAACTGGATGGACCCGACCGAAGCGCCTGCCCTGGAGTTGGCAGCGCTGTATCATCAGCGCTGGACCATT
>JAJYPA010000460.1 GCA_021795795.1 Pseudomonadota bacterium
CCGCCCAGCCCTTTGAAGTATCGGGCATACGCCTGGCGCCATCACACCGCCCCATTGCGCAGCACTTGGGACGGGACTTCCTTGAAGCCAGGACGTGAACTCTGGGTCGATGTACCGGCTGTACTGCTGTTCCACGGGCGGGTAGAACCCGGTATTGTTCAATCGAAGCGGCTGAAGTAAGGCTACCGCTCTTCGTGGCGAGAAGGACGGCAAGTGCCAGCGGCCAGCGCTAATTTGCCAACCCGTATTTCGCGTGATAGTATCATCATATCGCTTTCATACGGTGCATAGCGTTCTATCAGAAGGAGGCCTACCATGAGCTTGTCTACCGCATCATCCACAGTGGTTGTATCTTCTATCGTTCCACCTGTTCCGACCACCGTCGGACTGGACGAAATTGTCCTGTCTACGCTGGATCGTCGTACTTTTGCCCGATCCAAGGCAAAGCGCAATGCGTCCAGAATTTGCCAACAGCTCCGCAAGACCCAGGCGCTGATTCAGAACGCCGCAACCCCGCGGGAAACCCAGAATGCCGCCATTGCGGAGCTGGTGACCTTGTGCGGAAGCGAAAACTATGCGGCCGTGCAGTTGAACCGCCCAACGCACTTTGTGCAACTGCGCAATTTCGAGGCCTCACAAACTTTTCTGGATTTGCGGTCATTGTGGCCGGATACCGAAAGCACACTGCTGCTGACGCTGATCGCCAAAAGCAAGGCGGATCCAGGTCGTTTTGACCAATACATGAAGCCTTTTCTGGACAGCCGCAAAGGTCAGAAGCTATTGCACAGCGAGTTCACCATGGCATGGAACCGCGCTTTGAACAATGGGCTCCTTCCAGAAGAGAAGATTCTTTTGGAAAAAGTGGAAGCTGAAAATATGACCGAAATGGTGCTGGCGGAGACTACCGCCGTTGAACAGGAACTGAAAGTGGTCCGCGAAGCGCGGGCGGCACTGGAAGCCAAGGTGGCGGCATTGGAGGCGGCCCTCGGTCATCAGGGTTGCACCCAGCAGGAAGGGGCGACGGTAACCGGTGGCTTGTTGAACGCCAGTCTGGCGATGACCATGGAAAACCTGATGCGCGGCAAGGGGGCGGTTACCCTGGAAGGTCTTTTGTGTTATGTCGAGCAGATGCTTTCCGATCGGGTAATGATTCTGCCATCCGCATGGAAGTCGGCGAAGGAGTCCGACAAGGCGGGGTTCTCGCCGGTGGAGCCCGTGGCTGACTTGCTGTTTAAGCTGGCCCGTGACTGCGTGGACAAATATCGCCAGGGCGGACACTTCCTGCCGGCGACGATACTGGGCGCGGGCTATGCGGATTCCGACGGGCAAGGCCTGATGACGACCCAAGGGCTCAAAAACAGGACGTTTTCTTATAACGGGAAAACGGTACCCATGATGACCCACCTGAAGATCGGCACGGGCTGGAACAAGGGGACGACGTTCAGGGCGCACTTCTGCTTTGATGTGGACCTGGGGAAAGTGGTTATTGGGCATTTCGGGAAACATCTGGATCACTGATTGACATATAACGCTATGTTGTGTATTATCGCAGTTATTAAAAAGGAAAACCGTATGCCAAAACCGTCCAGTCGTAACATTGCCGTGCAGTCTGATGCGGGTGCCATTCGTGATCGTATTTTCCGGGTTATCCGGGATGGCCCGTGCAGTACGCAAGTGATAGCTCGAAAAACCGGGTATGGGCAAGGCACTGTGCGCACGATATTGCAGGAGGCTATAGCGCGACGGTTAATTGCGGCTTCCGGGAGGCCCGTTCTTTACACCTTGGTGGAGGACGCCCCTGGTTTGCCGGTGGGCACCCTGGAGTGCATGGACAACGGATACCGGGGGACTCCCCTGCCCTACTTCCGCCCGGGCAGTTATGTTCCTCCGTCGCAACCCAGAGTCCCGATGTTTGCTGTGGAGGTGGCGGAAAGCGACCTATTGGCGGTGGATGCCATGGTGCGACGGCAGGAACAGTTGGGACGATGAGTGTGGCCACTGTTGGTTTTTCGCAGAGAAAATCTCTGCAAAGGATATAATTTTGGCATTTGGTGTTTCCCCCTCATTGACGGCGGACGCACAGGCAGTATCCACGTTGCATGGAGCGACTTCTGCTTGCCATTCGCAGAACCATGGAACTCCCCAGAGTGACGCATTGTGCCCTCCGCCTTGGGGCGCTCCCGATACCCCGATGGCCGACCTCATAAACCGCATGTATGCCCGTCGCGGCGGGGATTTCCAGACCGAACAGGAGACCTTGCTGAATCCGCGAAACGCCATTCGGCAACTGGAACGGCCTACTGGACCCAATGGCCTGCTTGGGGTGGCGTCCGCCGCGCATCTTCTGCACGAAGCTTTGACGAATAAGACGTCCATCGCCATTGTGGGCGACTTCGATGTGGATGGAGTATGCGCAACGACGATCCTGATGCGCGCGCTTTCGCCGTTCACGCAAACCACCGCCGTCATCCCTGACCGGAAAACGGAAGGATACGGACTGTCGCCCTTGTTGGCGGAGCGGATACCGCGGTCAGCCGGGCTGGTCATTACCGTGGATAATGGCATCAATGCGCTGGCCGGCGCCCAGGTGCTCCGCGAGCGTGGGCAAAAGCTGCTGATTACGGATCACCACCTTCCCGGTGACGCGATACCGCAAGCGGATGCCATCCTGAATCCCAATCAGCCCGGCTGCAGCTTTCCCTGGAAGTCCACCTGTGGCGCCGGGGTAGCTTGGTATCTTTTGTGGGCGCTTCAGCTTGTTTACCCGGAATGGAAGGGCACCATGCCGATCCGTGACTTGTTGAGTCTGGTCGCCGTGGCCACCGTTGCGGACGTGGTGCCCCTGGAGCGCAATAACCGGCTGCTGGTGCGCGCTGGTCTGGACATCATTCGACATGGCGGCGGACCTGCGGGTCTGCAAGCCTTGTTCAAAGTAGCCGGAAAAGATCCGGCGCAGGCGTCTTCCGTTGATTGCGGGTTCATGGTGGGGCCGCGGTTGAATGCCGTGGGGCGCATGGCCAACATGATGACCGGGTTGGATCTGTTGATGACGGAGGATGCGGGGGTTGCGCAAAGCCTCGCTCGTGAGCTGGATGCCACGAATCGGGAACGTCGTCAGGTGGAGGGCACGGCTATGGTGGACGCGGTGGAGCGGGCGTTGTCCACGTTGACTGCAGCATCGTTGCCATTGGATGCGAAAGCACCCGGGGTGAAACGGGAGATTTTAGTGCTGGCAGATCCAACCTGGCACGAAGGGGTGGTGGGATTGATGGCTGGGCGGTTGCGTGAACAATTCAACGTGCCGGTATTTGTGTTTGCGTGCGCACAGTCTGGCGGCTGGAAAGGGTCTGGCCGGTCGGTGTCCGACGTGCATTTGCGAGACGCCCTGGCCTGGGTGGACGCCCGGCACCCAGGCTGGATCGGGCATTTCGGCGGGCACGCCATGGCGGCGGGATTATCTTTGGCGGAAGATCGTCTCGATGATTTTCGCGCGGTAATTCAGGAATACCCAGGATGGGTTCAGCATTGCGCCTCGCCAGCAAGTTCCGCGTTGGATACCGACGGTCCTTTGCCAGTTGCACTGATCAATCTGCATACGGCCATCGCCATTCGCGCGGTCGGCCCGTGGGGTGCGGGGTTTCCGGAACCAGTGTTTGAGGGCGTCTTCAAAGTATTGGAGGCCAGCGCTATGAAAGGCGGACATTGGCGATTGCGGATGGCCCCGTGTTCGGAGTTGGCACCCTATGAGGTGTTGCCGGAAGGTCGCGCGGTGACTGCGGTGCGGTTTTTGCGGGAAGTGAGTGGTGATGTCCCGTTGCCGGTAGAGAATACGGTCTTGTCGCTCCGATACACTCTGCAGGTGAACCGCTGGCGCGATGAGGATAGTTTGCAGATGTTGGTGCAGTCTTGCGAGAAGGTGCGCTGAAAAAGTTATACTCACTTTTCCAAAAGTGAGTATAACTTCATTAAACAAGGATCATGCGACATCCTGATTTAGTCGTCTTCCTGAAAAACGGGCGCCATGCCGCAGCCGCCCTCCCCGTCTCCATCCCCGTGCCCGCCTTTGCGAATCCGCATCGCTTCTTCGTTGGGCAACTGTTCAGGGCAAAGTTCTCTCGCCATGTCGAGAAGCCTGCCGGAGAAGGCGTGAAACGTATCGGCGGCATTCCGGAAAGACGGCACCTCGCCGTAGATCATGGTGCGGCAAAACTGGTCGTACCGGTCTTTAGTAACGCCGTCGTATATATGTTCGCGTTCATCCTGGAGGACGCCAAAAGGATCGTCCTTGAACGCGGGAAACTGGTTGCCGTAGGTGTCCCGGTCCCGCTCGGCGGTCTGTGCGAAAAGAGGCCCAACCACATTGGAAAGGTCGCCCTTCTTTTGCAGGATGCAGTGCACGTCGTAGATGTGCCGCACCAGGCGGTCATCGTAATCACCTCGCCCGCAACCAGCGCGGTCCGCGGCGGTGCGGCGCAGGTAACCAACCATTTTATCGGCCAGAGTGTCTTCGATACTGATTACGGGCACTTTGGGCGCGCTTGGGCTTCCAGGACGGTTCAGCGCACGATCCAGGATGGTTATCAGTGGTCGTTCAACGACTTGGGATACGGGGTCAAACGCGGTTATTTCGAGCTTGATGAGTGGGCGCAAAGATGTTGCCCGTAGGGCTTCTGACTGTGCGAACGTTGACGCATATCCAAAGTTTCCCATGATATAGGCGTTGCTGTTACGCGCTTTGAGTTCACCTTCCAGCGGGAAACCGGCTTCTTCCATGGCGGACAGAATGTCGCCCTTGACAGCAGACAGGAAATTGCGACGTTGGCCTTGACTGGTGACGTTGGATGGCAGAACGATGCGGAAATCGGCGTCCTCCGACATGCGACTGATAACCTGGTGCGCCTGGGAGAGTGCTGTACCGCCGCAGAAGATGATCTGTGCGCCGCGGGACTTGCCCGCCGCGCAAATGGCGCGGACGGCATCTGCCACCAGGATATCTTTTTCGATCATATCCTTTGGCAATGGAAGCAGATCTTCTTTCGCTGCATTCGTAAGCAAGGTCATGATGTTTTCATCGAGACAGCGGTACCCATTTTCCATTGCGTTCATAGTTTACCATCCTTTTCCCTGCATAAATTTTACGGACAATCCGGCTTTTCCCAACCTCAAACGCCAGCCATGCGGGAACCTGTGTGCTGCGCCGCTCGTTATACGCGCGCACAGCGCTGTTCGGTTTCGGGGTTATGCCGAGCTTCAACAGGACTTCCTGGCTAAATTCATCAATATAGGTCATAGGAACGATGTTCCCGGTCAATACGCCAACCTTTCCGCGCACCAGCACCCCGTATCCGCATCGCACCAGCACGCCATTCTCGACCAGCGCACGCAATGCCTTGTCCACGCCAGCCCGACTCTTCGAGCATACCGAAAACTCCGATCTCAAAAAAGCGTTCTCGCCTGGGCGGTCATCCAGGAATTTCAGAATGTCTTTCTGTACTTGCGATGTTCTCATGGCTTCATGCTCCTTCTAATGGACACATTTTTGCACGGCGGAGACCGCTTGTCAAAACTTGGACCGGTTTGCCCGCATCGAAGCCTCTTTGAAGGCGAAGTAGAAAGTTCGGGTGGAAACCGAAGCGGAGTGGATCGCCAGGGAAAACTGCGCCACGGCGTTCTACCAAGGAATGGAGCGTCGGCGTCAAGGGTTCCTGTTGTCCCGTCTGCGGGCGGGTTGATCGAAATGGAAAAGCGAACACTGACCATTACCGTGCAGCAGGACTGGAAAGTGGCCCTACGCGCTGCAGGTAAAGCCGCGCAGGTGGAAACCTACCAAGGGGAAACCCTGAACTTTGAATCGCTGGATGTGTTCCTGGGCCGACTGACCGCGCTACGGTGGTCTCTGGTGCACCAGATTATGAGCGAGGGGGAAGTGTCCATCTTCTCACCTTTCTGATTTCGACAGAGAACTACAATGATTCTGGCTTACGCTGTTTCTTGCGTTTTTTCCTCATCTGATCAATTGCTACTACCGTTGTGCCGATAATCGCCAGAAGCGTCACACCAAGCAATCCCATGATATTACCGTTCATCACCTGCCCCCTCGGACGAAGTCACAGCTTAGTGCGTCATGCAGTTTCTGAGCAGCATGGTCCGAAAGTGTAACCGCTTCAAAGCAGGTCGCCGGATACAGGTAATCCTCACCGCTCTGATCAATGATTCTGATCATACCGTGCTGGTCAGGCGCGCCGACAACCTCATAGACGTGTCCGATGGTCATATCTACCAAGTCGCCAATCCCTTCCTTTTTGACGCAGACCACGAATTTCATGTTCATCATGCCCATTTTCTTTTGCGCATACTTGAGGTACCAGATTAAGCTGGCGCTAATCAGGTTGAACACGCTCATCACAACAATGAGAGCAATCCAGGAATCACTAAAACCAGGTTCAACTGCCAACCAGTATAGAACCGCCGTTGGGGATCGTCCATGCCGCCCACTTTGCGCGGGCCTCCATGATGAGCCAACCCTCCACTGATGGTTGGACAGAGTAATTGGACGGATATTTCGCCAAGACAGTCTCTCGTAATTTACTGTAACAATCCTGTAACTTCCATGACATACAAGCTTATATCAACCTGTTTTTCATTGTTAATTTTAACTACTGCCCCAGTCGAGCATGGGGGCTACGGATAATATCTTGTC
>JAJYPA010000461.1 GCA_021795795.1 Pseudomonadota bacterium
ATCGCAACAAAGAGAAGCAGCGCCTCCAGAGGTCCCCGCAACTTCGCGTAAATCCTACGGGACAAAATACAGACGGCCTTCAGGTAGATCTGCATTTTCTAGCCTCGCGCAAAATATCCAATGCCTGGGGCCAATGAAAACCATCAACGAAAGCCAGCAAGGTGCCGGGGAAATTTGCGCAGTTGGCTTTGTGAGGCCGGTCGTCGCACAAATAATCCCCAGAATCACCCAGTAGCCCCTTGTCGTGCGTAATGATTAGCCGGCGCTTCAGTTCGGGCAGGTGATGAAAAATCCATGAAGCCTTATCCGAATAAGCATAAGGGATGGCTGTAGGAGGCTTAGTGGCCATCCAGACCTCATAACCCATGCCGATAACGCTGCGCACCGCCTCAATAGCCCCCGCGATCGGAGGCATATCGAAGTAGGCCCCAGGCTTCCGTTTGATTTCGTCGGCGGTCAACCCCGATGCGGTTTTGTAGGCTTCGAAATCGACGGTGACGCCGTCCATGTCCACAAAAACGCGGTTCATCAGAGATCACCTTCCGTAGCCGACGTCACCAAGTACCGAATTCGCTCCAGCTTGTTGTTCAAGACTCGCGCGTCATTCAGCAAGGCCGTGGCTATCTCGCCCAGGAGAAGGTCATCGGCGGAGAACATAACCTGCAAAGCCGCACTCAACAGATCGGCGCAATCGGCGGCTTTGTTGATCAGTTCTTTGTTTTTCTCAGTGCGCATTGGAAATGGCCTCCCTGGCAACGCGGTTACAAAACCCAGAGATCAGGGTCGTCAAGAACATTTTGTCGATGGGTGAAAGATGGTTGTTTTCTTGCCATCGCTCGAACCTGGACAACTCAAACTCTGCATTGCCAAACTCATCGTCTTCACTCATAGACGGGTTCGCGATAACCTTCCAATCCGAGTCAATTTCACCAACCACCCCAATGTTGATGGGCACAGTGACATTTTCCGGGTGAAAGTCCAAGTCAAAGGCAACAGGATATTCACCATGAAGCTGATATTCACAGGCTAAGTTATAAGGCAACACCGAACATGCGTCTTCTTCCATATCCCTCACGGCCAAAACGATATGGATACCAGCCACTTCCAATGTGTCCTTGCTTCCGATAGGCGTGTTCATGGCGACGACTCCCATGTCCTTGTCTCCGCTGAATGGATAAAAACAGGATACCGCACACCGTCATCCATCCCCTCAAATATCCAAATCCGCCGTCCAGCCGTCGCGCTCCATCCACGCGCGACGGCCGCCGGCCTCGTTCTTGCCCATCAGCAGCGTAAATTGCGTGTCCAGGGCGGCGATTTCACCGGGTTGAATGGCCAGCGGCATCAGCGTCCGGGTTTCTGGACACATGGCGGTCTCCCACAATTGATCGGGATTCATTTCCCCCAGGCCCTTGAATCGCTGCACGGTAATGGCCGCTTCCTTGACGCCTTCCGCCAGCAGCCGCTCAATGGTGGTGTCGCGCTCGGCCTCCGCTTCGCAGTACAACTTGCGGGGCTTGCCGCGGACGGTGGCATCCACCCGATACAGCGGCGGCTTGGCGACCATGACGTGCCCGCGCATCATGAGTGCCGGAAAGTGTCGCAGGAACATGGTGAGAAGCAGCACCTGGATATGGCTGCCGTCCACGTCGGCGTCGGAGAGGATGATGATCTTGCCGTAGCGTAGCCCGGTGAGCGCCGTCTCCGGGTCCGCGTTGGCGGAATGGGCCTCGATACCCAGGGCGACGGCCATGTTGTGGACTTCCTGGTTTTTGAAGATCACGTCACGATCCACCTCCCAGGTGTTGAGCACCTTGCCGCGCAAAGGGAGTATGGCCTGGAACTCCTTATCGCGGGCCATCTTCGCCGAGCCTCCGGCGGAATCTCCCTCGACCAAGAAGATCTCGTTACGGGTGATGTCCTCGCTTTCGCAGTCGGTGAGCTTCCCGGGCAGCGTGGCGAGTCCTGACCCTTTTTTGCGCTCGATCTTCTGGGCGGCGCGGGTGCGGGCCTGGGCGCTTTGAATGGCCAGATCGGCAATGGCCTTGCCGGCGTCAGGGTGGCTGTTGAGCCAGAGCTCCAACGGGTCCTTGATGCTCAAGGAGAGCAGCTTGTGGGCATCGCGGCTGGTGAGCTTGTCCTTGGTCTGCCCCTGAAACTGCGGATCGAGCATGCGCGCCGAGAGCACTAAAGCCATCTTCCCGGTCACATCCTCCTGCACCAGTTTGAGTTTCGCGGGGGTGAGACTGTGGTGCTCCATGAAGGTGCGGACCGCCTCGAAGACCCCGGCGCGGAACCCGGATTCGTGGGTGCCGCCGTTGAGCGTGGGGATCAGGTTCACGTAGGTTTCCGGAGCCGGTGAAGAGGCACACCAGGCCAGAGCCCATGCGGCGCCCTCCCCTTTGGCGAATCCGTTCTGGTCGCCATCCTGATAGGACATGCCGGAGAAGATGGGGGTGACCGGCTCCGCGTCGGCGATGATTTCCTGCAGGTAGTCCCGCAGGCCTTCGGCGTACTGCCAGACCACCGGTTCCTGTTCGGGCAAGGAGAGCGTCACCTGCAGACCGGGCAGAAGAATGGCCTTGGAACGCAGCAGATGCGTCAACTCGCGGACATGGATTTTGGGGCTATCGAAGTATTGCCCGTCCGGCCATATCCGGATCACGGTGCCATGCGTGCGCGGGCCGCAATCCTGCAGGCGGGTCAGGGGTTCGGTCACGTCTCCGCCCGCAAAGATAATCCGGTAGTGACCATTTCCGCTTCCTTCCGGATCGCGGGTTTTGATCTCCACTTCGACCCGCTTGGACAGGGCGTTGGTGACCGCCACGCCGACCCCGTGCAGGCCTCCGGAAAACCGGTAGGCGGACTGGCTGTCGGTCTTGTCGAACTTGCCACCGGCGTGAAGTGTGGTGAATGCCAGTTCGGCGGCGGGCCGGGATTCGCCATGGGGGATGCCCACCGGTATGCCGCGGCCGTTGTCCTCCACAGTGACACATCCTTCCTTGTCCAGTATCACGCTGATTTTGGTGGCGTGCCCGGCCAGGGCCTCATCGGCGGCGTTGTCAATGGCCTCCTGGACGATATGCGTTGGGCAGGTGGTGCGGGTGTACATGCCCGGTCGGAGTTTGACAGGCTCCAGGCCTTTAAGGACGGTGAACTGGGAGGCGGTGTAGTCTGCGGCCATTAAAACTCCTGGTTACGGCTATTATGTCTCAATTGGTAGGAGACTTCTGAGTTTGAGACGGCTTAGAATCACGCAATGGCGTATTGGAAATGTCGTGACGGTGATTGTCTAGATCACGCAAAGCCTTTCGAACGTCATCGCGCATATATTCCAACTTTTCCCAATCCCCTTCATTCTTCAAGGTGTATATCATGTATTGCAGAATGAAACCGAGCCATTCTGGGTTGGAGACAAATCTGTCCTGAAAACGTTTACGCTTTGATCTCAGAATGAACGAATAGATCATATAAGCAAGCGCGGAAATAAGCAAATCCGCCAATAGGATATCTGCAGACAGCAACAAGCAACCATCCACTTTCTAAACAACCTTTCGCAAGAATTCAGACCCGGTTAGCTGTTCGCGATTCTCCGCGCTACGAATGGCCCGTCTCTCGGATCCCACCCACTCTCGGACTCGCCACTGATCCATATATCCCTTTGCGCCGATATCTTTTTGCAAGCACCGGTAAGCTTCCTTGTCGATCGGGTCATATCCGGCTAACAGCATACCGATCAATTCTCCCCATTCGTGTGGACGAGTGGAAAATTGATAGGCCAAGAAAAAGACGGATATGCCCGCGGTTACAGAACACAGAATTACCGACCAACCTGGCAAGCGAGTCGGCCACAGAAGCAAAAGAATGGCTAAAAACGCAGCGGAACCATAGACGGTTGAAAAACTGAGGCGTGGGCCACCAAGCGCTACTTCGATCTGGCGACAGGCGCTTTCTATGGCATCCACTTGTTTGCGTTTCTTCTTGGTTACTTCCACTGTGTCAGCATTATCATTCGGTTCGTCCCGATAGGTAGTTGTGCCAGTACCCAACCTACCAAGCTGCTCGTTGGCGCCTTTTGTTAGCCTGTGAAACCCATCTGGAACCTCCTGTCGGGTAGCAATGAATTCAGTAACCGAGTTTGCATTCTCCACATTTTGCCTCTCAATCCATACAGGTTGGGTACCCACTCGCGGCAGGTTGTCTCCTACGTCAGCTAATACGGCGATCAGATGCAAACGCTCTCGGTCAGGGATGTCGCGACTCGAGTACGCGTGTGCACTACATTGTCCACCGGTTGCGATGCTTCGAATCATGAAATAAATCTTGCAGGACAGATCTTTTGCGCGGTCAATCAGGTCCTCTTGCTCGTTTGTTTCGCTGGTTGCATGGATGGATATCCCCCCGTGCGAATCAATGTCTGTGTCACGTCGGTTATCATCTTTTTGGACAGAGCTGTAATAGTGGCTATCCGATTGGTGCTGTGGCAGCGGTACTCCAAAAACAGCGGCTACCTTGTTGAGGAATTCGCCATGCCAATGGAGTAATCCATCGATCCAACGATTCTCACGTATGAAACCATCTGGGGTAAGGCGCGGCAATGCGTCAATAAGGGTGCGGATCTCTTCAAAACGCCGGCGAATCTCATCGGCGGAAATCTGCGGAATCGCTTCGTCATCTTTCTCGTGACACAGGTTATACGAAGGGCGTGGGCGGGGGTAACTTTCCAATAGGCCACCAAGCTTGTTGACCGGCAGACCGTCGGCGTCCCTCAACGCGTCGAGAAAGTCGTCTTGAGACTCCAGCCAACTAGCCACCCACGGATGTCGCACCAGAAAACCCGGTCCATGATCCCGCTCCAGGAGTTCCATCAACTCCCGGGTTTCGTCGATCCGCTTGTAGATGCCCCTACTATGGGTGTTGATGACTTCCTGAATGCGGGCAAGCTGACGTTTGGTTTTCGAGTGGAACATATTTTTTAATTTCATAATTACCATTCCTCAGTAAATGAAGTAAGCACAGCGTGGCTTCACTAACTCCGCCTATATCGCATCACGAAGTTCTTTTGGGGCATCGATAAGGAAGCCAACATAAACTTCACTGCCGCCTACGGAAATGTGGATTCCGTCATCGTCAGTGGTGAAATTAAACGAAGCATCGTATTCTTCGCAGAGCGCAGCGAGTTTCAGGAGGAATTCCTTATCGCGTTCATTCATCTGGTAACCACGAAAGCTTTAGGAAAGAATATCCCTTGTGAAACTATATCAGAAAATAATTCTTGCGCCGATTTTTCTGAAAATGTGCTTTCTCTTGGCGTGCCTGGGGCGCCAAGCCCCAACCAGAGCAGGATCTGCGCAGCCCCGCTTGGGACGAACGCCCCGGATGTGATGGTTTGTTCTATATCATCAAATCCAATGATCACGGTTTTTCCTTCTTGGTGATGAGAATTTGGCGTCGACCGGATTTTTTCCAATTCTTTTTTGGCAATGTTCAACCCAATTGCTGTGACTTGAAAAAAACCAGTGGTCAATTCCTCAGCTATCGACATTTTACATTTTTCAATGCGCTCTTTAGGTAAGTCAAGTCCAGCTTCCTCGTAAAATTCTCGCTGCATCGTTCTGATGATATCTTCATCGCCTTCATATGCTCTATGGTTGTCACGCCATTTACCAACGAAGGCGCCACCAAATATATGCATGGCGTTAGGGTAGGTTGCAGAGTTGGCGCTTCTCTTGTGAAGAACAAGCGCTCTTCCTTCGGCACAAACAACCAATACGCAACCGCTGATGATGTGTGGCAGTGTCCCATTTTTTCTTAGGGCTTTTATCGTATAATAATCTGTGCTTTTATAAGCTATCTCTATGGGGTCAGTTCGCCAGGTTATGTCACCTTCAGCCATGACGCCTAAAGTATCGTTGCAAAATACATCCGTCCATTCACCGCTATGCTTTCTTATGGCTTCCACCATATCGCTGGTGGATGGTTCTATTTCCAGGCTTCCCTTGTAAGACGTTTTTGGGCAGTGATTATATATCCCCTTAAGCTCAGAAACACCCATGGTTATTTTGTTTATATTTTCTATGATAGTCTCGGGGAAGGCCCGATGATTAGAGTCGTCTGGGCGTTCCACGCTTTTCCCGTCAATGCCCACGGAAATATGGATGCCGTCATCGTCGGCGGTGTAATCAGGCAATGCCTCAAAATCTTCGGCGAGCGCAGCAGGTGTCATGAGGAATTCCTTTCTGTGTTCATCCATCTGGTTTCATCTTTTGTGTAAGGGGCCAAGCCGCTCTTCGCAGCTCAATATTCAACTCAGGCGTTACACCGGGATCAAATTGATCCCGGACCACGCCGCCATTCTCAAAGCTACGGGTAAACCACCTCTCCCGCTTTTGTCTTGAACTTTTTCAGAGGGACAAACGCGCGGGCGCCCCAGGTCTCGTCCAACCGGACCAGAAAAATGTCCCCCGATGCTGAACACTCCACGACACGTCGCACACTGTTACAAACGGCATCGTCGAATCGGTTGACGAAACCAAAGGCTCGCCCAATCATCAGTAGTACACCGATACAGATAAAAAACAGGGGGGCGAAAATTTCTGATGTGGATAATGCGCCTGCCGACACCATGGCCGGAGTGATGTTCTGGAGCGCCGTAACCGCCTGCGCGAAGTCTTGCGGGGCGAATATTG
>JAJYPA010000462.1 GCA_021795795.1 Pseudomonadota bacterium
TCCCCGGTGGCCAATACGTTAAGGCGGAACGTCAACCTGCTGGTCGAGCCCGCCTAAGCCCGCATTCAGGAGCAGATCCATCGTGAATCAGCTCGCCAGAAATTCAATGGACAACGATTGGTCCGAGGCTGCGATGCTGGATGCGGCGTCGGCAGTCATTCATCGCGATCTGCAACCCATGACGACGCAAATTGATCTTGAAGGCATATACCCCGAGCGGGTGATGCGCAATCTCGGTGCCGCAGGGGCATTTTACCATCACCTGCCGGCCTCAGGTCATGTAGAAAGCATGAACCTACCGGCGGCCGTCAAGGCCATGAGCCGTGTCTCCGAGGAATGCATGTCTACCGGCTTCGCGGTGTGGTGCCAGGACACCTGTGGATGGTATCTGGAGAATGCCGCAAATTCCATGGTGCAGGAGCAATGGATTCGTACAGTGGCATCCGGGAAAACCCTGGGTGGTACCGGAATGTCAAATACCATGAAAGCCTTTGCAGGGATTGAAAGACTGCGATTGCAGGGCAGGCGCGTAGAAGGCGGATATCTAGTCAATGGTAATTTGCCCTGGGTATCCAATCTGGGACGGGGACATGTCTTTGGAACCCTGTTTGCCCTTGAAGGAGCATCCCATCAGTCGGTAATGACGCTCGTGGATTGTGATATGCCGGGATTTACCCTCAAGCAAATGGCGCATTTCACGGCACTGGAAGGTTCTGGGACATATGCCTGTATTTTTGACGATGTTTTTATTCCAGATGCGATGATTATTGATGAGAATGGAGCGCCCTTTTTGCATCGCAGTAAAGCGGGAATTGTACTACTGCAAACAGGTATGGGACTGGGTGTCGCACAGTCCTGTATTGACATCAGCAGAGAGACAGAATCATTTTTGAGTCATGTAAACCGATATCTGGATGATCGTCCTGAAGATCTACAAAATGAATTGAATGAAATAAACGAGGCGGTAATGGCTTTGGCAGAAACGCCTTACGAATACGCCAAGGAATATTTTCGGGCAGTTTTGCAGGTGCGTCTGCGGGTAAGTGAGATCACGCTTCGCTCAGCACAATCCGCCATGCTGCATTCCGGGGCTAAAGGTTACCTGCGGACGGCACCCGCCCAGCGCAAGCTCCGCGAGGCCTATTTTGTGGCCATGATAACGCCGTCTATAAAACATTTGCGTAAAGAACTTGCGGAGATGAATTAGGACTCACGCCTAGTATGGATGAAGCCAGAAAAATATACAAGCTCAGTGCAGAGGGACCCGATGCATAGCAAAAATTATGAACGCTGGATCTGTGAAGTCTGCGGGTTCATATACGACGAAGCGCAAGGTGATCCGGATTCAGGGCTCGCACCAGGAACGCGCTATGCGGACATACCAGAAGGGTGGGAATGTCCTGTGTGCGGTATGCGCAAGAGCGATCTGCGACTGTTGACCGATTTCCCGGCGGGTGATTTGCGAAAAACCGAACACATAAAAACACCTGACCGACGCGAATGTCGTGGAGGAGCTGAATATATTGTTATTGTGGGTGCGGGATTTGCAGGGTGGTCGGTTGCAGAGGCCCTAAGGCGTATTGGATCCTCCGCACCGGTGCTGCTGATCAGCAGCTGCAGGGGTGATTTCTATTCCAAGCCATCGCTATCCGAGGCTCTGGCCGGTGGAAAGACAGCCCAGGATCTCATTTACGAGGATGCGTTTAGCAGAGCGCAGCGGCTGAACATCCAAATTCGTACCGACACGCCGGTGATCCAGTTGGATCCATCACGGAAGAGATTGATCACTTCACACGGCTCCATCGTTTATGGAAAATTGGTGCTTGCCCTTGGCGCACACCAACGTGAGCTACCGCTACGCGGTAATGCTGCACATAACGTATATGCCGTGAATGACCTAACGGATTACATGAAACTCCGCCAAAAGCTGGACTCCGGCCCTAAACTGGTGACGATTTTGGGTTCCGGCCTCATTGGATGCGAGTTTGCGGACGATATCTCCGGCGCCGGACATGCCGTAACGATGGTGGACCCCAATCACTGGCCCCTGTCGCGGCTGCTTCCAGAGGAAATGGCGATAGACCTGCAGAAGCAACTGAATGAGAAAGGGATAGTTTTTCATCTTGGTACTACTCTTACGACGCTGGAATATTCCGCGAGCCGCTATCGGGCGGTTCTCCAGAATGGGGGCACCTTCGAGACAGATATAGTGGTCACCGCCGCTGGATTGATACCTAATACCGGTCTGGCTGAGCGCACCGGATTGAAGGTTGATAAGGGGATCAGCGTGGATCTTCAGATGCAATCTTCCATCAGCGATATATATGCCATAGGTGACTGTGCCTCCGTAGATGGTACGGTATATTCATACATCGAACCGATCAAACATCAGGCAGAAATAATTGCAGAGAATCTGGCCGGTCAGTGTTCTTTTTTCTCAAAGAAACCAATGATTATAAAAATAAAAACACCCACTCTTCCGTTGGTTATATGTCAAATCAGAAAGACTGAAACCAAAGCATGGACAGTGGTTGAGAGGCAAGAGCATGGTTGCAGAATGGAGTTGACAGATGAACACGGAGAATTGGCGGCATTTGCGATATCCGGCGTTGAAAAATCAGCAGCTAGAGAATTATATAAATATTGTATGTGATAGCAAAAGATTGCCATTTGTGAGTTAAGATATATTAACAGATAAAGGAACTATAATGGAAATAGTACCAGAAGATATCCAACATAAGGTTGATAGAATCTTACCACAAAGCTTTATGGAGCCGAAATCCATCAGAGAAACACTTGACACTTTCACGAGTATAGCTGTTACAAAGTGGTCCCGACCGTTAGGATTCTTTTTTCAATCCATTGCGGGTGGTGCAATGGTATGCTTCGGAGTAATTCTTGCGATTGCGGTCGGTGCAGGCATTGCTACTCCAGGTATAGCCAATCTAGTAAGCGGTTTAGTTTTCGGGTTTTCATTTGTAGCCATTATGGTATCAGGCGCATCCCTGATAACCTCGGATATGGCCGCTGGATTTGTTGCCATGAGCCGCGGAAGAATGACATTCCCTTCCTATGTCAGCTTCTTACTGGTAGGCTGGATAGGAAATATCGTTGGAGCATTCATTTTTATTGGCATTGTAGCCGCCGGGCCAGGCGCATATGCGAAACCCATATTTCTTGATCGAGCGCATTTGATAGCGCTATCAAAAGTCGGACCAGATGCCATATCCGTTTTTTGTATGGCAATTATTTGTACGTGGTTGTTACAAACCTCATTTTTTCTCTATGTGAAGGCACGCACAGACGTCGGTAAAATGGTGATGGCTTGGTACGGACCGTTGGCATTCGTAGCCGGTATGACCGAGCATTGTATAGCTAACATCGGGATGATCGGATTACCGCTTCTTATGCAAAGCCGATACATTGCGCTAAACAGTGCTGCCTTAGCCACCCCTGCTAGTAAAATAAAACTGCTCACTTGGGGTTTTGGACACTTTGGCCTCTTGCGTAATGAACTTATAGTTTGGGCCGGCAACTGGATAGGTGGCACCGTTTTTGTTGCGATATTATTCATGATGATCTCTTGGGCCTACGACAAGACTAGGCCGGTATAACACATGTGACACATAAGGTTACTTTTCAGATATAGGGAATAACGATATGACATCTTCAAAAACTTATGACGCGAAATCTGCGTTTCTGGTATTTTTAACAATTTATACCATCACATCCGCTCTGCCCGCATATTCTGACCCCCTAACTCAGGCACTGTCAGAGGGGAGTTATACCCTCCAGTTCAGACCTCGCTATGAATTCGTGCAACAGCCTGGACTTGATGAAGCTCAAGCATTCACCATTCGCACGATGTTGGCACTCTCATCGCACCAGGAATATGGATTAACCGGTTATGTCCAGTTTATTAATGTGAGCAGTCTGCTCAACCACTACAACAGCCTTCTGAACGGAAAGACTCAGTATTCGATCATACCCGATCCAGAAGAAACCGGCGTCAATCAGTTTTATATTGAGTACACAGGCTTGCGAGGTATAAAAGCCCGCGTGGGTCGCCAAGAAATCGTTTTGAATGATAGTCGATTCGTGGGCAATGTTAATTTCTTCCAAACCCCTCAAAGTTACGATGCTGTTTCCCTTCATTACAGCGTTGACAAGCATATCCGTCTTTTTGGCGCGTACATTTGGCGAATCAAAAACATTCTCAATCAACTGGAAACATCTAAGACGTTTCTCGCTCAGGCCTCGTTTGTTCCAAATACGTTCCTCCACGCTGATATTTTTGGGTATTGGTATGGAAATCAGTCAAAAACTCTGATACCTGGGGCCGCAGCTTGTTTGTTGCCAGGTGTACAGGCCTGCAACGACCAAATCATAGGAATCCGCGTTACCGGAAACATACCGTTAACTCGTTCATACCGTATACAGTACGACGGTAGCTATGCGAAACAGCTCCCGTATGACAGTGGTAGTCCCTTGGTTAATGCTTCTTACGCACACGGCGGCGCTGGCCTATTCTGGCGGAATCTTGGCATTCATGCCGATTACATGGTGATGGGCGCTAATAAAAATGGTACGTATGGCTTCCAGACGCCGCTGGCAACGAAACATCTGTACAATGGCTGGGCAGACATTTTTCTAACTACTCCAAAAGAAGGGTTAAAAAGCCTGTATTTCACTGCGAAGGCACAGTGGATGAATACTAAATTTCTGGCGAGATATTATTCTTTTGATTCGAGTTATCATTCTGTGCACTATGGACATGAAGTCGATCTTTCCGCTATTCATCGCATTGACTCAGTTTGGCTTTTCGGAGCGCAATATGCAGACTTTATATCAGCTGATAGTTTATTCAAAAACACCCAGGCTGGTTGGGTTTTTGTCAATGCAAACTTTACATAGAGCACCAGAATGTTTTTGTAGGAATTGGTAAACACTTAGCAACCTGTATGGAGATAATAAATGAACAGATCCGATGTCACCGCGTTAATACTAGAGAAAAAGCGTTCACATGGCCTCCGCTGGAAGGAGATGAGCGCCCAACTGGGGGCCAGCAAAGAATGGTGCACTGCTGCTCTCCTGGGACAGATGCCGCTATCAGCTGAGCAGGCGCGTATGACTACCCAATTACTGGACCTTCCTGAGGAAGCTGAGCGCGTCCTACAGGAAATTCCTTCACGCGGGTGTCTACCAACCGCCGTTCCTACAGACCCAACTATTTACCGTTTTTACGAGATATTACAGGTATATGGGACCACCATCAAGGAACTCATCCATGAGGAGTTTGGTGACGGAATTATGAGTGCCATTGATTTTTCCATGGATATCTCTCGGGTAAAAGATGAGCACGGCGATCGGATCAAGGTCACTTTGAACGGTAAATACCTGAAGTATAAAGCTTACTGAAAAATCATCCTGAATGAGGTGCGATATGAAAAGTGAAAGTATCTTAGAATGTGCAGACATGGCCGTATTATTGAATTCCCATCCTGAGGATATCGTACTCATTGATACGCGGTCGCCAGAAGCCTACGCGGCGGGTCACCTTCCTGGAGCACGTAATCTTCGTGAGGTGTTTACTTATCTCGCAACGACAGATTACGATGGTTTGGAGGGCCTGACGTTAAAATTTTCTGAACTATTAGGGAAGCTCGGCGTTGGTGCCAACCAGAAAATCGTATTCTACGAACAGCAGATGAACGACGGATTCGGTCAGTCATGCCGGGGTTGGTATCTGATGCAGTATTTAGGTCATCCTAATGCGGCCGTGCTTCACGGTGGATATCGAAGATGGCTGGACGAGGGGTTGCCATCGACTTTAGACGTTCCAGAGTTTACTCCTGCGGAAAATTTTAAGGTCCATAAAAATGAGAATGTCATGGTCACGAAAGACCAGATGCTCCACGCTTTGGACGATAAAGAAACGATTATTCTGGATGTTCGTGATGTGAGTGAGTGGATTGGTGAGAGTTCTTCGCCCTATGGCATAGATTATTGTCCACGCAAAGGTCGGATTCCCGGTGCGCGATGGATAGAATGGTATCGATTTATGAAGCCCGGAGAATCTGGACCTATATTCAAGGGCAAAAATGAACTATTGGCAGAATTACAGACCGTCGGCATTAGTTCGAAAAGTAGCGTCATTATATACTGCTTCAAAGGGGCCAGGGCGTCTAATGCTCTTCTCGCAATGAAAAGTGCCGGCATTGATAATGTTCGGATGTATTTTGGCTCGTGGAATGAATGGTCTAGGAACCCTGCGCTACCCATTGAAGCAGGTCATCCTGCCTGAAAAAGCGGCAGGTTAATCATTGGTCAACAGCATCTCTTGCAGTCTTATGTGTGGTGGCAGCCCTGATTATTGTCGAAGAAATAGATTGCCACTCAGCGATTCCATCCCGGCAATATAATTAACGTAAACTACTCTACGTCATTGCAATAAAGCTCAGTGTCCGCTTCCGCTGCCTTGGCGCCGTTTGGGGACATGCGCCCGGGCTGATAATTCATTATCAGCGAACAACACCAGATATTTGTGCCGCCAATTCCGGCATACTTGCCATCGGAAGCTCACCCGGAGGCAGAGAATCCGCGAGACGCCAGGATGTTATTTTTTGTCGGGGAAAGCCGTTAGGCAATCGCGCTATAACGATCCAGGATGAAACATTAATTTTTCT
>JAJYPA010000463.1 GCA_021795795.1 Pseudomonadota bacterium
TCTGAATGTCCAGACCCCCCCCCCCGGTTTCCTCCTTCGTGGCTTGTCCGACGCCTGCCCGAGGAGCCCTGCAGAGCCAGTCGCCGTGTGGGCAGGCATCAGACAACCCTTTACTTAAGCGGTCGTTCGAGGTTAGTGAGTATCATTTCCAGGAAGTTGATAGTATCAGCTTTGCTTTTCCGTACCACTTGAGGGCTGGGGAGCATGGGATATTTCTGCGGACGAGCCGTCACGTCGTACCACAGATCGGCCTTTTCTTATGCCATGCCCTGATACCGTCCAATCAGAATGTTGTGCTTATTTGAGCAAATACATTGATGGGTTGTGCCAACTGATAGGCGGCCCCTGCCGAACTGGTGCTGGGTGAAGCACTTAGGGTGACGCTGATTAACACTATTGGGGCCAATGAGCACTGCTGCGAGAGATAGTGTATGCGCAGGCTATGCTTTCACTTGGGTTCACACAATGCCGGATGGCGAAAAATCTGGGGCAGCACCATTTATCTCTGCAATCATTTCCTCGGCATCCGAATATTTTTCGGCAATGCGCGGAGAGATGACTATGCCGTGAAGTTGTGCGCGTAGGTCATCCCATCGACCACGTAGTACCTGCCAGTTTATCTCATCATACGTTCCCCGGAAAATAACTGGGCGAATTTCGATTCTAGGAAGGTCGCTATTCACTTGCTTATCAGCGATCACCTGATTCAGTTTTTGTTCCCACAAACTACCGATCCTATCGACTCGACCAATCTGCTGCTCAACCACGCCAGGATTCCATTCTGGGTGCAATAGCAAAACCGTACGACATGCCTTGTGAAGATTAAGCCCCTCACGACCCACTAACGATTGCGCGACCAATACCTTTGGGTAACCTTGCTTTCGATTAAAGGCCAATTGCAAGAGGCGCCGAGTCTCTGGTTTTGTTTCCCCAAACATTAACCGCGCGTATCGACCTTCTGGGCGGTTGTATTCTTCGTGTAGCCTGATTTGGAGTTCAGCCCAGAGATCAGATGCTTCCACTTCATCCAACTGCCCATCCCCATTTTCATCACCTTTGTCACGATCACTTGCTGCCGCCACTAAATCAATAAAGGCCTGCGCAAAGTCGGACGACGTGGCATTCTCGGTGTTAGCCTGTACCAATTCTTGCATTGCTCGAGCAACTATTGCCAAGGCATGATCGTCGTTGCCTTGAACCTGTTTCGAATCCTCATTAGCTACTTTCTTAAAGACATCAAACAGCGCTCGCACACGTTTGTCTGGCTGCTTGCGGTTGAAATCTTCCTCGATGTGGCTAATTAGCTTTCCCCGAATATCGCGGCGCTGATTCTCGATTTTTTGGTATTGTTTTGCGAGGGCATCATCCAGAACCTGGCGATCCAACTTTTCTTGCCTTTCCAACTGCCGATGAGCAGCAAGGATGGCATTCCAGTTATCGTTCTCATGCACTTTCGATTGTGGCCAGGGCAAATCTTCATCCAAGCACCGTAGCATCTCCCGAGCGTTGAGCAGTTGCACCAATGCCCGTAATGGGCGCGTGAACCGACCGAATGCCAGAACTTTTTCCCCTTGCCGACAAGTATCCTCAATTTCTTTAACAGCGGCTAGAATCGCCGGGTGGTCAAATAACTCCGAGCCGTCGTTCTTCATGAACGGTTGGGCCATAACGTTCTGCCACCACTCAGCGCGTAGCCGACGCTTGAGATCTGCTTCTGCGCCACGCTGTGCAGTGATCTCAAGCACGCTATCATCCTCATTTTCTTCATGGCCATCTTTGTCATCGGAATGTAATTGATCAATCAGCGCAGCAATGCCATGACCATTGCCTAAGGTTAGGCGCAGCCGCTTGGCAAGCGTACGATCGGATTGACGTGTAACAAACGACAACGCCTCAGCTGCGCATACAGCTCCCTTCCATTCGTAAGATAGTTGCGCTATATCGACTAGGATTTCCTTCTCGCGCCGGTAGGCGTGATAGCCCTTGCCAGATAAATTCTGAAATTTGATGACCGCAGGATCTTTCCGTTTATCACGTCGCAGCAGATAGTCATTTAGCGCCAGCTTGAATGCAGTGGCCGATTTTTTGAATTCCTTGCGCACTTCTTTGTCACTCGGGCATTGCCTTACCCTGGCTACGGCTTGCACATAATTCGAAATAGCTGTAGTTGCTACCGCTTTCGATGCATCATCAACCCGGATGCGTTCCAGCATTTGCGTCCATTGTGTCGCATCGAGCTCAACTGGCGTTGCGGTCATAGCTAGGCAGCGGGCATCGCCAGATTTCAGAACGACCTCAGTTAACAATCGATTTAGCCCACTGTCTTGCCCCCTGCTTTTGTGTGCCTCATCAACAATGACAAGATCAAATACACCGAGCCCAAGTCCGACTGCACGTTCTAGCCAGGGCCGTAATTGTGCGTTACACCCATATTCACCAACAGTCAGAGCACCAGGCCAAGGTGTCTTTTGAGCTAATTCTTCAATGAGTTTTCGAGTAGCGTGATTTTCTGGGTTGGCGCATATTGCACTGACGATGCTCTCCGCAGCTCGTTGAACCCACTTGTCGTGGAGCATGTCGTTATTGCAATAACCACGCGGCCAACGCCCGTTCAGTTGCTTTCGCCATCTGGCATATATTTCTGGGAGCAAAGCCCAGCGCCAAGGGACGCTGTTCTCTCCAAGCCGCCAGTTCGTGAAAGCATGAGACACAACTAGGGCCGACTCCTTAAACCACGGAGCATTCTCATCTTTGGTTTCCCATGCCTGCAAATATTCCCAGAGACGGCGCAAGATCGGCGGCGCATCGACTCCGGCTTTTCGTAATTCGTCGCTCCACTGATAGCCCAATCCAGGTGGCACCAGTATCGCAACCCGACCACCCGCGGCAATCACAGCCCGGGCGACCGCCACAGCTATTCGCGTCTTACCCATGCCAACTTCGTCCGCGATGATGACGCCGTTATTTGGCAATCGCTTGGCGAGTTCTCGAAGGCTCGCTGCTTGCCCATCGTTGAGTTCTATTGTTCGATCATCTGCAAGCCTGCAAAGCTTTTTTCCTACTTCTTTCCAGCCTCTGAACCCTTGACTCATTTCGCACCCCCAATCGGGCTCACTTCATTGACCTTCCAACTATTTTCAATCCTGAGCAACATATCGTCATACAGCTTTCCGGGCTTTGAGTCACCGGTTTCAGCAAACGATGGGCGAAAAGACTGATGGTGTAACGCACTAAGTGGATTTAGTCCAAGTTTTTCACGGAAATATTTGACTGAAGCACTGTCGGCCGCTTGCCCCAACGTCTGTTCAAGGCGGTTGCACCAGACCACCCAATCCATTTCGTCGATTTCAGTTTGCTTGGCTGCGATGTTTTCAACTAGTTCCATCATTTGGCGTACTGGATAACTGGTCGTTGGCACTGGTCGACGCTTCGACTGGGCCTTGCCTTCGTTTTCGTCATCTCCGTCATCTCCGCCGTCCTCATCCGGGGGCAGTGGAAAGTCAGCTAGCTGCCACCATGCCTCGTCGATATCGATAGTTGGCAACTGGGTGGCGGCAATACGCCCATATTGATCGACGACGGGTCTCTGCGTCTCAATCTGCTGTCCGTTTGCTTGCCACTGTATGCGAACTTGGCGGGGTTGAACTTCGTGCCATTGAATTCCTGTGTGAGTTTTTAAACAGGCTATTCCGGCTGAATCAAGCACTTCGAACTCGGTGCCGCTGGGTTCTCCTGCACGGAGTTCGCGCACGTCATCGGCTTCGTGCCATGTGAGCCAAGCAACAGGTGGCGCAATATAGATGGCATCCCGTTGCTCCATGCCGCAACCGGCATTCAGCTTTGAAACGTCATCAATCTTATCGTCCCATTGAATGGGTAACAGGCTCGTCACCACCTGATGCTCTGGGGTAGCCTCGTTTTTCTGCCAGCATAGCGAGTTCGGGGTAAACACAACGCCTGCTTCGAGGTTGCCATCATCAGCGCTCATCTTGTTGACGAAGCCTGGACTGGTCAAATTTCCTGAACCCAGATAAACCCAGGCACTGGTGCAGGCATTCGAATTGTCACGATAGTTAGCGCTGAACAAGAATTTCGCGTGCAAACTACGCCGCGCCCCTTCTCCGAACACAATTGCTGGAATAGCTGCAGGGCGAACCGTGATGCCACAGTCGTCGCGCAATGGCTTCACCGCTTTTGCAATGGCTTGACAGGCATTTGGATTGACATAGAGGTCTACTTCCGGTTCCCGAGTCAGCAAGCCCTCATCACGAAGAGTCTTGAGCATTTCCAGTGGCACTTCAGGTGGCTTCTGGGGATCACCTGATGTTTCATAGAACCCGGACCCAATGGCCAGGTAATTGCGCTTTACCTCGCCATCTGCCTTGATTTTTTCAGGTAGTTGAGACAGCAGGGATTTGCTCCGATTGTCGAAGACCCTCGGCTGCCCTTGTGCCTTTGTAGAGCACGCATCGATCCAACTGCTGACCTGCTGAAGTGCATTCATCGTCTCGCTGAGACGACCATGGACGGAAGCATGGAGCAACCGGGTGTCGAAAAGTTTCTGAATCCACGCCAATAGATCCCAGGCTGCCTTGACATCCGCGCAGTCTCGTTTGATATCAGCGTCCAGGTTACTGAGTGATTCGCTGGAGATATCGATCCGCCACATCAGATCCAAACTCTCCTCCAGCGTCTGCCGCGTCCAATTGCCTGTTGACACCAGCAAGCGTAATTGCCACTGACTGTGGTTCTCCTGATGGCGAAAACCTAGCAGAGCGACCTTGGCATGCAAAAGTCGAAACGGCTTTTTCGCGTGATCTATGATCGGGAAATGCGCCACCCCTGGGGCATCCTGCAACGAAACAGGAGGGTTGCCCGGATCAAGCAACGCAACGAGAGCAATACGGCCTTGGTGGGCACGTTGCGAACGAGTGAGTCGAGTAAAGCGTTCAGTGGCGTCATCCAAAAATAACGCATCCGCCGAGTAGCCGCACAGCCAACCAAAATGTCCGGTGTAGTCTGCTGGCGCATCAAAATGCTGTGCCAGCGACAGCGGCCTCAAGGATTCGCTATTGATGCTCATGCTTCACCCCCGTCTGCGTTCGGATTTAGCCATTCGTCCAGCTCACCGTGCATGTCGAGATTCAAAAGATAGAGATTTCGCACGCGGTAGGAGATGCCTTCAGGTAATGGAATGCCACTCGCTTGTGGCGTTTCTTGACCTTCATTGTCGGCACCGACCTGCCTTATCGAACCACGAAATGCCGGCCCTGGCTTGATTTCATCGCCTACTAAGCGCAGAACATACCCGTCTCGATCAACCAGGGTTCGCAAAATGCTGGACGGATCGGTAGTTACGCACTCACGACAGAATTTGTTGGCTTCTTCATCCGCGTGTTTGAACGCCAGGTATTCTCTTGCTGCGGCTTTCAGCTTGTCAATCGCAGGTTTCAGCGCCTCAGGAATTCGCGCCCTCAAGGAACAGGACTGCGCGACTGTCTGGCTTCCGATGTGGGCCTCTGCTGCATCAAGAGTAGCAATTGCAGCTTCACGTGCCTCAAAAAACAAGGCTCCTGCCTGGAGGTCGTGCCAATGCTCTTCTGAAATTTCTTGCGGACGGTGAGCCCACGTCAGCCTACTTGGCCTACTATTCCGAATTGCCTCGACCCAGGCCAGTACGTTGCTTCGCCGTTTCTTGTCCTCATTGGGTTCATTCCCTCCTTGGATTAGTCTTTCGCGAAGTAATGGAATTGCTTCATCGGATAGCCGGTTGAGTGGCGACAGAACCTGTCGAAGTGCATCTGTATCGACGCGGTCATCCTTCATCTGCGCCCACCAAGTTAGATGATCGATGACCGCTCTGTTATACGGACGATATCCCCCTGATGCCCTATCGATAAAGGATCTTCCTTCTTCCGCGCAACAAAATGCATTGAATCGTGCGCTGTCGGACTCTACAAAGCCAAGTGCGGGCAAGGCTTGGCCGGTCGCCATTCGCATGGGCTGCGCGACGTAGAAATTTCGCTGACGCACCCGCCGGAAACTGAAATCATCTTTGCCTTGCAACTTGGTATTTCCGCGCAAGCGACTGTCACTGCTCCACCCATTGCTTTTGAAGGCCAGCCAACAGGCCAGCGCTTCAATCGCATTCGCCACTTCAATATTCTGCACTTTCACACCTTGGCTACGCGCAGCTTCCGCTACAGCGACACCAAGCGTCGCAAGTAACAGCTGCTTGCCGTACCAGACGCCACCTAACCCGGGAACAGCAAGATCATTAAAGCGACGCACCGACGCGCCCAGTCCAAGTGTTCTAGTACGGCGCCCATTCGGCAAAAATTCTGGCCCCAGAAGGCCCCATGTACTTTCCATCAATCAGATCTCCTTCGTTACGGCTTGGCCGCGACTATGTGGGAGCCGCCGTGCATCAGCAATCACATCCCCAAACCTGCGCACCCACCACTCCAGCATGGCGCTATCGACGACCTCAGCCGTGATTTCAAGTTGCCCGTCCTAAATCGACTACTTGCTGGTCAATGGATAATGAGCTATAGTCAATTCTGGTGTATGAGCATTTACTGACATAGCTTAGGCGGCGTCCTGTTGGTCCCCCGGCAGGGTTTCATTAGCCGGTAATCCATCGGTGAATTTTACCCCCGCAAACAGATCGCG